>NYZA01000270.1 GCA_002686955.1 Gemmatimonadota bacterium | reverse complement strand
TTGTGCGACGTAGCACCACTACGCCTCCGCGTCGAACCGGCACGAAGCACCGGCAGGACAAGAACCTGCACGGTCTCGCTAGGGAATCTCGTGAGATATCCGGGCTGTAGTTGACCATGCCCGACCTCGGTGCACCGACAGCGACCTCAGGGCGACCATCGCCGGTGACGTCACTGATGAGCGCCACCGATCGACCCGCCTTATCCGCGATCATCTCGCTGACGAAAGTGACGTCGGCATCGTTGGCGGTCAGTGTGCCCTGCACGGGGCCGTAGAACAGAAATGCCGCGCCCGGGCGCGGGAAATAGGTCATGGGCGCTCCGATGAGCAGATCATCCGTTCCGTCTCCTTTGACGTCACCCGACACCACCGAGAAGCCGAACTGATCCGCGGCGCCGGCACCGTAGATGGTCGCGGTGCTTGTGCTGAGATCGATGGTCGAGGCACCGGAGGCCTTCGTCAGATACACAACGCCGGCTTCGGTTGCGGTCGTCGGATCGAAAGCGTTCGCGACGGTCACGAACGGACCGCCGATGCCGCCGGCGTTGCCGCCGTGCGCGACGGAGATGAAGCCAACGGTGTTGGCGCCCATCGTGTGAGGATCGGTCCCCTCAGGTCGGTTTCGGCCTGACCGATCTGCAGGGCGGTGGCGTCGATCGAATGGCCGACCGCGCCGGCGAGCAGAAGCGCCAGGGGGGGAGTGTGAGTGTTGCAGTGGGTTCTACGCGTCATGCGAGGCTCCAATTGGTGTTGACGATCGGCGCGAGAGTCTTGACTTGCGCCACGGCTCTCCTCAGTACGCGCAAGCAGCGCGCCTGATCGCACTTGACGTGATAAGTCGTTTTTCAACTTTGGGTTGAGCGCCGCCGGGAGAGGATGTAGCCGACTGGGTGTCAACTTTCATGCACGGAGCCGGCTATTTCCGTCTACCACGGTTGGCGAGGTGCAAAAGAGAAGGAGAGGGCTGCGGTAACACCGCTGGGGAGGGGTGAGGCGTCCAGTCGCGTAGGACGAGAGGAAGCGAAGGAGCTCCTTTGTCGGATCCGATTTCACGGCAAAGACATCCTCGCGCCGGAGAACGAGATCGGGACAATGGTGGGGACTACGGTCGCGGCGGCGCTTCTGCTGCCCTTCCCCGCCTGGGGACTCCGCGGGTCGGGTATCGTCCCCGCTCGTGCTTGGTGCCGGCTCGGAGGGCGTTGTCGAGCGAGTGAGTTGCGAGCAACGCATCCTCATCGCTTTCGCTCCGATGGTGCGCCAGATCTCGCCGATCGGCTCGATCTCGACATCGGTCGGCGCTTCGACCCACATATATCCGTGAGTTTCGGGATCGTCGGCCTGCGCTGCATCCCAAGCGTGGCTGTCCAGAGGCTGACCAAAGCTACAGGGAATCTCGATCTGCACCTCGGCGCCGGGAACGTTGAAGAGGATCTCGCTGGTCTCGCGGGCGCCGACGGTGTGCGGTTTCGCGAGCGCCGGCACGGCGACGAGAATCAGACGCGCGGGATGCGTGGAAGACTCCTCGCGTGCCGGCCGGTCTCACACCCCCTGGGTCGTCGCTTCATCGCGGGAGCCGGAAGACGACACGGAGATCGCTCATTGTACAACACCGGCCACCGGAGAGCGGGATGCTCGAGCCGTAGCCATGACAGTATTTGCACGCGGCGCCTTTCGGTCCTGAAGACTGGAGCGTCGGTGGAGCCGACAGTTTTCGCGAGATACTCCCGTGGTTCGTCTTCGATTGGGACCGGGCAATCCGCTCCGACGCACGCGTTCAAGAAGCGCCGGCGAATTGCGCATCGAATCATGGTTGCCGGGAAAGGAATTGCCCGCCAAGCCAGCCACCGTTGCCCGGTCCGCCGTACGCGCCCATGTCACTCCGTGTTCCGTTGGGATACCAGTTCGGCCAGTTCGGGTGGGAATCCGAGATGCCGTCGGTGATGGAGGGATCGCCAGCGTCGATACAAGAGGATCGCGGTGTGAAGGTGTCGCCGATCCACCGATCGATCGGGTTCGGCATCGATTCGAATCCCAACCACTCGACGAGAGCGGGGTCGCGACTGATGTTTCCTTCGCCGGCCCATCCGCCTTGGATGTCGGAATATGTGACCGAGAGCGAGTCCTCCTCCACATCGAACTCCCGCGGGAAGTCGCCCCAGAAGATGCAGTTGGTGAGGATTGGCGCGCCGCGCCTGTTGTACAGCCCTCCGCCCGCTTCCGATGCGCGGTTTTCGGTAATTGTACAGTTCATCAGAGCTGTATTACCGAAGTAGCAATAGAGTCCCCCGCCGAGCTCCGACGCTGTGTTCCTCGAGACAATACAGTTTTGCATCGATGCCGAGCCGCTAACAAAAAGGCCGCCACCGTCTCCAGGGACGAAGTTCTCGGTAATTGTGCAATTCGCAAAGATCGGCGATGATTGAGATATACAGTAGACTCCGCCGCCTCCATGTCTCGTGGCTGTGTTTTCCGATATAATGCAGTTCGTGACGCTGGGGGATGCATCGTAACAATAGAGTCCGCTATCGGTGTTCCCCTTGATCACGCAATGCCGGATAGAAGCGGAGGTTTCGCTGCAGAAGATTCCCCGGCCGCCCCCGGTGATGGTGATGCCCGAGATCGTCGCGTCGCTCGACAGGGGAGTGGGCCCCATGATGATGACGTCTTCACCGCCCCCGTCGAGCACTGTTGCGTTCACGATCTCCGGATCTTCAGGATCCCACCCCAGGATCGTGAGCTCCAGATTCGGGATCTTGATCCGGGAGTCCACGTACGTGCCCGGTGCGACGAGAATAGTATCGCTGTCACAGGCGGAATCAAAGGCTTCGCGTAGGGTGGCGTGGTCCGCGGGAACTTCGATGATTGCCGGCGTGATCTCCCGTGGGTACTCACATCTACTGGGCCATGCACCGATATTGGCACCTCCCTTGCCTGTGCCGAGACATGGCGAATCGAAAGCGAGTCCGAGCTCTCGGAACTCCCCGCAGGTTGCATCGCAAAAGCGGGGATTCTGGTCGATATTTCCTTCTCACTCCCAACCCCCTTCGATATCGCAGAAGGCGAAGTACGTGGTGCCCGATAGAGAGAAGATCTCCTGTTGCGCATTGTCCCATATGATGCAGTTCGTGAAGGTCGACCCGTCACCGGAGCTGAGGTAGAGCCCGTCTCCATCCCGTTCCGCCGAGTTTCCCGTGATGGTGCAGTTCGTAAAAATCGGCGAGGAACCCGCGCAGTAGAGTGCGCCACCGTTGTCGGTACTTGAGTTGCCCGCTATTGTGCAGCCGAAAAGGCGCGGCGAGGAGCGAATGAGAAAAAGGCCGCCACCGTCTTCCACGCCGGAGCTGCCAATGATCGTGCAGTTGGTGAGGCTTGGCGCAGAGTCCACGCTGTAGACTCCGCCACCTTGCCTCCAGCTACTGTTGGCATTGATGGCGCAGTCGGTTAGCGTTGCAGAAGAGTAGTAGCAATCGACTCCGCCGCCTTGATACTTGGAGTCGTTGCCAACGATCGTGCACTCCCGCAGAGTCGGAGATGAATAAAAGCAGTAGCGCCCTCCCCCGTATGTAGAAGCGTGGTTCCCTGTGATGGTGCAGCTGGTAAGTGTTGGATCGGAGGAATCGCTACAGTAGACGCCGCCGCCTGCGCCCCAGCTGTCTCCGAGGGTTCGGTTGTCGCGTACGATCAGATGCGAGAGACGGGGCTTGGAAGCATTGAGGCAGGCCACGCCGCCACCGACCGTGCGCGCTTCTCCGAAATGCGCGAGCGACATCAACCTCCCCGTGCCACCGATCAAGGTCAGACCCGCGAGCACCGAAGTCGAGCTCTCTCACGACTCGAAAGTCACGACACTCGCCGGCTCTTCCTCGCTCGCCATCGCATCGACCACCGTGCGAGCCACGACCGTCGAATCCCGGGGAGCGGTCCCGGTGACGACGACCCCTTTCCCGAGGAAGTTCAGGGTCTCGATATAGGTGCCGGGGTGTACCACCACGATGTCGCCGTCGATGGCGGTGTCGATGGCGCCCTGAATCGTGGGGGCATCGCTCGGCACGTGAATCGTCGCGGCGCGGGGGTGGACGGGGCCGAGAAAGAGGAGCGTGGCGATCAAAGTGAGATCCAGCGGCTTCATGGCTACCTCCTCGAGGGCGAGTCCACTATTGTGATGTGCGAACAGCGTAACCAAGTTTCCGGGCGGAGAGTAGAATCGCGCTCTCCATGTCGACCCGAAGGAGACAATTTCGATGAGGCTGACCATCATCGGCGCGGGCATGCAGGGCACCGCGGCCGGATACGATATGGCCCGATTCGCGGGCGCCGATGAAATCCGGATGCTCGATGTCGATTCCGAGCGGGCCGAAGCCGCGGCGGATCGGATCAACCGACTCGTCGAGGGCGACCTAGCAAGGCCCGGCACGATCGACGCGCGCGATCCGGTCGGTGTGCGCGACGCTCTGGCGGGCTCGAAGGCCACCCTCTCCGCGGCGCCCTATCACCTGAACCTCGGCCTCGCGGAGGCCGCCGTCGATGTCGGTTCCAGCTTCGGCGATCTCGGCGGCAACACCGAGATCGTTCGCGCGGAGCTCGAGCTCCACGATCTGGCGGCGGCCGCCGGAGTCACCGTCCTCCCCGATCTGGGACTGGCCCCGGGGCTCGGAAACAGCCTCGCGGTTTACGCGATGGACCGGGTCGACTCCCCCCGCTCGGTGCGAATCCGTTGCGGTGGACTTCCCCAGGATCCTCGCCCTCCACTCGGCTACAAGCTGGTGTTCAGCGTCGAAGGGCTCACCAACGAGTATTTCGGCAAGGCGGTCGTTCTGCGCGATGGCCGCCGGGAGGAGATCGACACCTTTTCCGAGCTCGAGACGGTCGACTTCCCGAAACCGATCGGGCGCCTCGAAGCGTTCACCACGAGCGGCGGCACCTCGACCTGTCCCTGGTCCCTCGCCGGTCGGATCGCCGATTTCGACTACAAGACCCTGCGTTACCCCGGACATTTCGAGCGCATGAAGACACTCCGCGATATGGGGTTTCTCGATCTCGAACCGGTGGAGGTCGAGGGCATGGAGGTCGTCCCCCGCTCCGTCTTCCACACGCTCGCCCGCCGCGCCCTGGACTTCCCCGGCGACCGCGATCTGGTCGTGCTGAGGGTGGTTTGCGAAGGGGATGGCGGTTCATGCGAGATCGATATCATCGACCATCACGACGAGGAGACAGACTTTTCCGCAATGGAGCGGATGACGGCCTTCCCCGCGTCGATCGGCGTGATCGCCATGGCCCACGGGCGTCTTGCCCCCGGTGCCGTGCCACTGGAGCTCGCGCTCGATTCCACCCACGTCGTCGACGAGCTGCCCCGCCGCGGGATTGAGGTGCGGGTTCGGCGGAGCTGACGTGTGTGCCAGGCATGACACAGAGCGCGCGGGGTGGCGGCGCGCAAACACAATTGCAGCATCTGTGATTTGGGGCGTAGAGTTCTTTGCAGTGCTCTTCTCGGGTTTCTTTCGTTTGGATCTACTTCGGTGTTGAATTCGTAGAGATCGGTGAGCTCCGAAACCGGAGGAATAGCAGCGCTATTTCGAGGATTTCGGGGCTTGCCGATCGGCCGGAGATGTGCCGCAGATGGGATGCCAGAATAGCAAACTACTCTTGCGCGAACCCTTACGATCCGGCCCGAGAGGATCCGCGCCCCAGCGCCTGACATGGCCCTCTGATGGCCCCGGAATCGTCTCGACATCATCGAGTCACCCGAGATTCCGCGGGAGCAAGAGGCGGAAGCCACCCGTAGTTCCAGGGACCGCCGTATGCCCCCATGTCGCTTCTCGCGGCATTGCGATACCGATCCGGCCAGAGGCGGTGATCGTCGGAAACGCCATCCTCGAGCTCGGGATCACCCGAATCGATGCATCGGGAGCCGGGGGCCAAGAGGGCCTCGTAGGCGCCGCGGGCGCGAAAGCGCGGATCTTCGTCGATATTCCCCTCACCTGGCCAGCCTGCTTCGATGTTGCTGTAACGTATGTGGATGCCGTCGGGGTTCCAACCGGCGATCTGGGCGCCGGTGTTGCCCCAGACGATGGTATTCCTCACCTGGAATGAGTTGTCCCAGCCGACACCGTAGACGGCCGCCGTATCGTCATCCAAAGAGATGTTGCCCGAGATAGCGCTGTTTTCGATCCGTGTCTCGTTGGCGAAGCTCGTGATTCCGCCACCCGCGCCCGCGCGATTTCGCAAAACTGTGCTGTTTCTGATAGCCACGACCCTCTCGCCGGTGATGCATAACCCTCCCCCACCGTAGTAGCCGGTCCCGACGCCTCGAACATCGTTGTCGACGACGCTGCTGTGCTTGATTAGTACAAACGGTGCGCTTGCATAGACTCCACCCCCATAGTTGGCGGAGCTATTGCCGGAAACCACGCTCTTCGCAATGTACAGGGAGTCCGCGGCGACTAGATACAGCCCCCCACCCATGACGTTCGTGTCATTGTTGACCAGGGTGTTGTTGCGAACTTCGCAGTTTGCGACTACGAGTGTGTCGGCAAAGCCCGAGACGCCTCCCCCTGCCAAGTCAGCCTCATTCCCCGCGAACACACACGATTCCAGTGAGACGCGACCACCTTCAACCTGCAATCCACCTCCACTCTGCCCTGGATTCCAGTGGGTTCCGACGGTCCTGTTGTCGACGAACCTGCATCCGTGGACGCGAACATCTGTTCCACGCAGCGACGCCCCACCACCCCGGAGCGCGGCTTCGTTGTGCTCCAATGTGCATCGATCGAGATCGATAGTGCGGCTCGAATCGATCCAGATGGCCCCGCCCGCACCTCCGTAGTACCCAATTGCACGGTTGTCTCTGAACGCGCAATCTTCGATCACGACCGTCGCCACTTCAGAGAGCGAGAATCCTCCGCCGGCCACGGCTCCATTACCGGTGACCTGGCATCGCGTCATGCGCACGAGCTCGGCGCCCTGTACATGCGCACCACCGCCGTAGTACGATCCATTGTCGCGGATGTCGCTGTCGATCACATGGAGCTCTCCGCCCGAGAGAGAGATTCCCCCTCCCTTCGATTCCGAGTAGTATGGGAAGTTCCGACGAATCGTACAACGCGACAGATGCAGGATCGAATCGGTTGCATCGATGCCGGCGGCACGGCCATGCGTAAAGGTGTTGTCTTCAATCCGTGTGTCGGTCACTTCGACGATCGATTCGTCGCACCAGATGCCGTGCCTGTTGTCTGCGATCCGGCACGATTCGATGGCCAAGTAGGAACCCTTCCAGTAGAGGGCGGCGGCCCAGTAGTCTCGATGGTTGACGATCTCCGAGTCCCGGATGAGGGCGGTAGAGAGAAGGCCCCCGATCCCGAGTCCGCGAGTGTAGCTGTGAGGGGAAATCGCGTTTTGCTCGATCCTGCACCGATCCAGCAGGGCACCCTCGCTTTCGAAAAAGCCGATTCCACCTCCGACGAAGTTGTTGCCTGATGTTCGGTTGTCTCGAATTTCACACCCGCGCAACAGTGGAGAGGCACCCCAAAGCACGGCCACACCACCGCCGAATCCGTTGTTGTTGTTATTGCCGACGATGAGCGATTCCTCGATGAGCGGTGCGCACGAATCCACACAGGCAATCCCACCGCCGCTCGCCGTGTCGAGACCAGTTCCCCAGTTGCCGATGATCGTGCATGAGTCGATCGTGGCATTCGAACGCCACAGGCAGATGCCGCCGCCGCACCAGGCTTCATTCTCTGATACGACACACCGGCGCACCGTAGGACTGGATTCGAAGCAGTAGATCCCGCCACCGGCGTAGGAGCCCTCGCCACCCAGGGCGGTCCCCGAGCCTCCGGTCAGAGTGAGGCCAGTGATCAGCGCATCAGGTCCTTCTCCGCTATCGAAGCGCACAACGCTGCCGGCGCCGCCGGCGTCCACTACGGTGCCCGCGACCACGATCGAGTCGGAAGGTGCGGTTCCGCTGACCACGATCTCCTTACCAAGAAAATCGAGTGTCTCGACGTAGGTTCCGGGATGAACCAGAGCTGTATCCCCATGAGTCGCAGCGTCGATGGCGGACTGAATCGTCGCGAACTCGCTGGGAACGTGGAGAGTCGTGGCCGTTCCACTCGGAAGCATCGCGGCGTATGCCAGAAGCGACCCGGCAACAGACGGCCCGATCGGTGCAACGCGGAGTTCCATGGATCCCCCTTCGATAGTGGTTGACGATGCGCAAAACAGTAACGCCGGGCGGTCTCGATGTCGAGTGCGTTTTCGAGCATCTGTATTTCGGCACACAGTGATCCGAGAGTCGAGCATGAACGGCCGCGGCCCCGTGAGCAGGACCAGACCGGGCACCATTGAGAGGCATCACCAGCGCGGCATCGGCGACGTCCGTGACATCCGCTCTGGTCAGCCGAGCGTCGCGGCAAGCGCCGGAATGTCGCTTCCCGGCAGGACGGAAAGTCGCTCATCCAGCTCGTAAGTGTCTTCACCGGGGTAGACCACCCACAGATGATCGAGCGCGAGGTCGCGCAGCGCGATCCGCATGGAGCGCGTCGTTCCCGGGGCATCGGCGTACTTGCATTCGAAGCCGTAACGTTTGCCCTTGACGGTGAGGAGCAGATCGAGCTCGGCACCGGCGTGGGTGGCCCAGAAGAACGCGGAGCTCGGCCTCAGCCGCGCCAAGAGTTGCTCGATGACGAATCCTTCCCACGATGCACCCACCTTTGGGTGTCCGTCGAGGCCATCGCGCGAGGGAACGTCGAGCAAGGTGTGAAGAAGCCCTGTGTCGCGTACATAGATCTTGGGCGCCTTTACTTGGCGCTTTTTGATGTTCTCGAACCAGGGTGGCAACACTCGAACCATGTATGCACCGCCGAGGATGTCGAGATACCGCCGGGCGGTGGCTTCACTGGCGCCTATTGCGCGCGCGAACTCGGAGGCGTTCCAGATTTGACCGTGGTAATGGGCGATCATCATCCAAAAGCGGCGCAAGGTTTCGCTTGGGATGGTGATGCCCAACTGGGGGATGTCCCGCTCCAGGAAGGTGCGCACGAAGCTGGTTCGCCAGATCGAGGAGGTCTCGTCGTCGGAAGCCAGGAAGGAGCGGGGGAACCCGCCCCGATACCAGAGCGCGGGCAGCGTTTTTCCCCCGACTTCGTGCAGCCCGAAGCCACTCAGGTCGACCAACCCCACGCGCCCGGCCAATGTCTCGGAGACCCCTCGGACCAGCCCCGGCGACGCGCTCCCCAAGATGAGGAAGCGGGTCGGGCCAGGCCGATCCAAGAGCACACGCAAGATCTCGAATAGGGCCGGCATGCGTTGGATCTCATCGATGACGACGAGCCCCCGCATAGCGCCCAAGGTCCGTTCCGGTGTCCGCAGCCGTCGTCGATCGACGAGCTTTTCAAGATCGAGGAATGTGCGCGGGGTCTCGCTACCTGCATAAACTCCTGCCAGCGTGGTCTTTCCGCATTGCCGTGGACCGGAGAGGGCCACGCCGGGATGGGCACGAAAGGTATCTCTGATCTGCTCCAGCGAATGAGGACGATCGATCATGGCTGTAAGATATTCCTTGAAAATCCTTATGACAACTGCGGAATTTCGAGGAACGTGGCGGGCGCTGCAGCGGGGGCGGAACTCGGCGGGCGTCCCGATCGCCCCGAATAGGGGCCCGCTCCGGCGCGCGTGAGCTCGACCTCATCGGCAATCACCGAGAGCGGCTTCACGGCGATGGCGCGAATGACGGCCTCTTCCGCGTCGAGCACGGTGATCGCCACGGCAAACAGGTGTCTAGCCCCGGCGCGGCGCGACTCGAGCTGGCGATGGACTCCACCCACGTCGTCGACGAGCCCCCCGGCCGCTGGATCGAGAGGCGGGTCCGGCGGATCTGAGTTCTTGCGCGCGCGTGAAGCTTTTCGTATAGACTTCGAGACAGCCGAGACACAATGTGGAGCGTCTCCGCGAGACGGGAGCGACTCCGACGAACGCAACTCCATTGAATGGGGGACGAGATGAAACGCGTCATCGCGTGTGTGATCGATACTGTAGTGATTGGCATGGTTTTCGCAGGGGGGGGGTAGCGCGCTAGCGGATCCGATCTACCAGCCCGCGCATCTGCTCAATCTCCTCGAGAACCCCGGTTTCGATATCGTCTATACGCCGGAAGCCGGCGTATTTGAGGATCTGTGTGGTGAAGGCAACTACGCCACGACGCCCCATGTGGTCCACTGGTGGGGAACCATCGATTACGGGCTCTCGCTCTATGCAGTGCTCGACGCCAACGAAGGCGCCGGCAATCAGATCGTCTACGAAGTCGACCCCTTCGGGGACCCCGACGATCTCGCTATCCACTTCGTCCGCGGCGGTCCAATGTCCCATGAGTACCTGACCTACCGCCGGAATCCGGAGTCCTGCCTGACTGGGCAGGATCGGCTAATCAACTCCCACCAGTGGGAGCAGAAGAACTTCGTGGTTACCTTTACCGCATGGGGAAGCGTAGGCGCGAAGCTGATGGTGGATGCTCTGCTCTACGACTCCATTGGCGGCGCCAGCGCCGGTGATCCGGAAGACTTCAGCCCCGAAGGGCTGAGCATCGTGCTTTCCGAGACCCCCACCGAGTACGAGTGGGAGATCGACACATCCACGTTCGGCAAGGCGGCGGAGTCGATCGAAGTACGATTCGGCCTTCTCGACGAGGCGGGCGAGGAGGATGCCTGGCTCGACGACGTAATGGTGACCGACAAGCTGATGTGGATCACCGACGACGGCCTCGACACCCACGTCGAGCTGCACCCGGAGGGAGGGATGGCGATCAACGGTCAGCCTTTCGTGGTCTGTGCGATCGACGACAAGGGGCCGGGCTACCTGCCGGACGAAATTCAGGCTCGTTACGAGCCGCTCGGCAGCGGCGGCATGGAGTTCAACACCATCATCGCCAACCCGAAGCTCTCGAACACCTACGCCACGAAGCGGATGGCCCAGCTCTATCTCGACGCGGCCCAGGCCGCCGGGATGAAGGTGATTTTGTGGTTGCCGCTCTATCCGGCGAGCAACACCAACTCACCGTTGCCCTTCGTGAAAGGACTGACGAGGGAGTGGGTCGAGGAGTTCAACGGCCATCCCGCTCTGCTCGGCTGGAGCTATGGGGATGAAGTATCCCCCGGCAAGGTCACGACTGCCCTCGACCACGATCTGATGGGTCACTACGAGAGCATTCCGGCGGTTCAGGAGAGCTTCCATCCGCTCTTCGTCTACACCAGCGGAATCCTCTTCGAGGAGCAATGCGTGCCGGAGAGCTACGACCCCTGCATGGTGCGCTCCGAATGCGAGAATCCGCAGTCACCGCTCGTGGAAGGTGGCAATGACTGGGATTGCCACACACTATGCCGCGAATCGCGACCCTACGGCTGCCTGCGGTCGATGTTCGACATGGCCCATGTGCTGATGCCGAACTACCATCCGATCAGAATAGCGAGCGACTCGCCGCGCGAGTACGTGCCTCTGCTCGCTCAATGGGCCTGGTCGGCCGCTTACCATCACTATGTGGGGGAGGTTTTCGCTGATCCCGAGTCCGCTCGGCCGCGAGCGGTGCTACCGGTGATGCAGTTCCGCCCGTACCGTTGCGACAAACCCGCACCCCGCGAGTACCAACAACGGGTGATGACGGCGCAGGCGGCGGCCTCGCGGAGCATCGGCTATCTCGCTCACGACAACGCGCCGGTGCGATTGGAGGGGACCGGCTGCGTCAGCACCGAATGGGACATTCTCGACGAAGACAACCGCCTGATCTGGGATAACGCCTTCGACAACCTGGCCACGGACATTTTCTTCGCCTACCCCGAGATCAACCAGATGGTGCGACGCATAGGTGAGAAGCGGTTGATGGGCAACCCCTCGTTCGAGAGCCTTCCGCCCAAGATCGTGATTCGCGGGGGCGAGAAGCCGCCTTCGGGAACATGGTCGGTATTCGACAATTGGTTCAATGGGAATGGAGACTCCGGTGACCACCAGCAGTTCCAGGACCTCCGAGTGGGGATGCCCTGCGCCAATTACTCTAACGGTTGCGGCGGAGTCGGGATAATGAAGTTCAACGACGTGGCCCAGCGCTTCGACGCCGAGAAGGTCGAGTCGGCGCGCTTGTTGCTGTCTCTGTTCAATGTGGAGCTCGCAAATACCGGCGCTTGCGACATCACCTACTGCGGTCACCCGGTTCCTTTTACTCATGTTTCGCGCATTCCGGGGAGGGGCACATCAGGCGATACCTTGCAGTGGGAGGCATATGATCCTACGTGGTGGGGATTCAACCTTGCTGACAACGCCGGCCACACCCCGGTATTCAATCATCCCGACGGGGGCCACGATTTGGCCTTGCAGTTCCTCGCTTCGGGCGCCAGGGAGTACAGAATCCCGAAGTCGGTGCTCAACCCGTACAACCTCCCGGGCAGTGGAGGCTCGTGGGACTCGTTCCGGGCGGAGGAATTCGATGTGACCCGCACACTACGATACTGGGCAGCCGACACCGATCCCGGTCAGCGACGGAACAACGGGCTCTTCCTTCAGGCCTATGCACCCACCAGAGGGTACGAGCCGCAGATCTCGTTCGTATCGAGCGACGCCATGCCGACGCTGAACTCGTTGCGGCCCTTCATCGCGGTGTATGAACGTGCGCAGGGGGAGGCGCCGCAAAAGGTCGGAGCGCCCTTCGGCTTTTTCTACGAGACCAATGCCGAAACGGTGAGGGTCTACGAGCTTTGCCATCTTGAGGACGCTGGCGAATCGTGGATCCTGGTGGTGAATGGCGCCAATGAGGGCGATATGTCGCAGTGCGTGAGGGTCTACACGAATCGCCATGAGGGCGGAGCCAGCGTCGAGGTTCTTTCGGCGATCTCGGGAAGCCAGATCGCCGAGTCGGTGCCCGGCACACCGAGTGCCCGATTCATCGACTACGGTGCAATGACGGGCAGCAAGACCTTCTGTCCATCTTCGCCGGAATACACCGACTTCTGGCACCCGACCCAAGGCGACAACCACTACCAGCCGATCACCCGCTGGAAGCAGGATCTGCAACCGGCCACATCCGACAACGGCATCGTTCTGGTGCGTATTCCGCACCTCTAGGAGGAAGAGATGCGCGCTCGGTTCGCCCACCTTCTGCTCGTCGGGACGTCAAGTGCTGTTCTGGCCGCACCGATCGACAGCACAGGCTATGCCTTGGTCGGTTGCTACCAAAGCAGCGACACATACAGCGACGATTGGCTCGTTGGTGACGGTGAGCATCTGCTCCAGCTCGACAGCGCCTTCCGGCGCTTCGACATCACCGGCGGGGACGGCATTCCCGGGCGGATCGAGCAACATCTGCTGCCCAGCATCGCGGGCGACGCGCTGCGTTTCGGCGGAGAGCTGCGTGTGCTCGAAAGCGGCGGCGCGATCTGGTCGTACGAAAGCGGACGGCGGATCGCTTTCGCCGAGCGGATCACACAGGGCTTCGCGTCGCTGGTTCAAGCCGGTTCGTATCTGGTCGCCGGCGGCACCGACAATGCCGGCTACGGCTTCCCCTACTGGTCCATTTTCCGCAGCTTTGCCGCCGACTCGAACAGGAAGCTCGCGCTGGCGTGCGCGACCGATCTGCCCGAGCTTTCACTCGCCCCGGTCATGATGGTCGCGGACGGTATGGGAGGAATCTACTTCGGGAGCCAAACGGCGATCTGGGGGGCACGGGTGGGTGCCGGCGGCTGTGTCGAGCCGACGGACATGGTGTTTGGTGGCTCGGCACGTGCGATGGTCTCGAGCCCCTCTCGAAACCTGGTGTGCATGGCACAGGACAGCGAACGCCTCGCGATCTACCGGGCCTATGAGCCCGGTCGTCTGCAACAGATCCGAACCATCCCGATCGAGAAAGTCTCGCTCCTCGCGATCTGGCATGATGAGCGTGGCGGAATGGGTCGTCTCGCCGCGGCGACTCGGGACTCCCTCATCGTCTGGGAGATCGGCCCCGGAGCCGAGGCGCGCCGCATCATGCACGAGGGTGGGTACGGATCGCCACTGAGAGGGCTGGCCTTCCTCGGCTCGGGACGCTTGATCACCGCGGCCGAAGACTCTCTCTGCATCCGCTTCGGGCACGATCTGGCGCTGCACCGTCACGCACACGAGCCTCTGGGGTATGTGGGCACCTACTTCTCGCGGGGATCGATGGCGCTGGCCGGGCAGTGGCCGATGATCAACAAGACCCGCCGGCTGCCCTCGGGAGCCCATCGAGCCGATGCCGTGCTGGAGCCGGCCGGACTTGGCTACTCCACCCGCTACCTGGCCGGTTCAGACTCGGTGGGCTATCTCGGCTTTTCCGACACCGACCCGAGTTGGATGTACGTGCTCGATCTGCGCGAAGGCCTGACCCTGGTCGATTCGCTGGAGGTAATGCCGAACGTGTACACCGATGCGCCGCTCAGGTTTCAAAACGACTTCCTGATCACCAGCGGCGAGATCTTCGATGTGCGGGCCGATCCCTGGCATCCGACGCTGGTGGGCGATCTGGGGGAGCACCACGTCCGTGACCTCGAGGCACGCTCCTTCCCCGGTGATCCCGACGCGACTCTGCTGCTCAGCGACCACCTAGACCACTACGCCGAGGCCGGAATCGACTCCTTCTTCCTCTGGCGCGTCGACCGCGAGACCGGTCTGCGGCGAGTCGGCGGGGTGGAGACGCGCCGCAACAGCGACTACGCTTTCGACGACACTCGGGAGATCCTCTACACGCGCGAGATCGACGGGGAGCTTCTGGTCTGGGATATCTCCGACCTGGCCAACCCCACCATCATCCATCGCAAGTCGAGGCCACCGGACGATCGAGGCTGGGGCTACCTCACCGCGCTCGACGGTGTGCTCCATGTATCGAGCCTCGACTCGCACGCGGGGCACCGCGACGACCACCGGCTGACCGCCCTGAGCTGGACCGGCGAAGAGCTCGAGCAGCTCGGCCCGGAGCTCGATTTCGGCTTCGCCGGCACGCCCTGGGATATCTATCACTTCGAGGACGAGATCGTTGTGGTGGGCATCACAGCGCTAGAGCTCACTTTCGATCCGGTTCGCGCCTGTTCTTTCGGGCGTGGTGGTCGCATGCCCTGACCCGCCCCGAGCGGGAGCGCCCTCCGGCGCACCCGTTCAAAAGCACCGGCGGCCCAGCCCCGCCACGATGCTCAGCCGGTGGAGATTGCGTCGTTCCGGCGGTCGAAGCAGAGAATTCGCATATCGCCTCCCCCCGTCGTGGGTTCGAAACGCGAGTCCGCCCGATCCGAGCTCGATCGGCGTGGTACTCTCCCCCTCCCGCAGAGCCCCGCGATCCTCCGGAGACCGATCCCCATGTCCGAGATTCGAGATTCGATCGTTCAAACCATCGGCGACACACCGATGATCCGTCTCTCCCGTATCGGGAGGGAGCTCGATTGCGAGCTGCTCGGCAAATGCGAGTTTCTGAACGCGGGCGGCTCGGTCAAGGATCGAATCGGCGCGAGTATGATCGAAGAGGCGGAGAGGTCCGGGCGGATCCGTCCGGGCGATACCTTGATCGAGCCGACTTCGGGGAACACCGGGATCGGGCTCGCGATGGTCGGGGCGGTCAAGGGGTACCGGATGATCATCACGATGCCCGAGAAGATGAGCCGCGAGAAGCAGATCGTGCTCGAGGCCCTCGGCGCCGAGATCATCCGCACCCCGACCGAGGCGGCCTGGGACGCGCCCGAGAGCCACATCGGCGTGGCGAAGCGACTCGCGGAGGTGATCCCCCGCGCCCACATCCTCGACCAGTACGGCAACGCCGACAACCCCGACGCGCACTACCACGGCACCGGCGCCGAGATCGTGCGTCAGCTGGACGGCGAGCTGGACGTGTTCGTGGCCACCGCGGGCACGGGCGGCACCCTGAGCGGCATCGCACGCCGGCTCAAGGAGGACATCCCCGGCTGCCGGATCGTCGGCGTCGACCCGGTGGGCTCCATCCTGGCCGGGCCCGGGGAGATCAAGAGCTACAAGGTCGAGGGCATCGGCTACGACTTCATCCCCGACGTGCTCGACCGCGGCCTGGTCGACGAGTGGATCAAGAGCGAGGACCGCGAGTCCTTCCTCATGTCACGCCAGCTCATCCGCAAGGAAGGGCTGTTGGTGGGCGGCTCTTCGGGTTCGGCGGTGTGGGCCACGCTGCAGGTCGCGAAGAGCCTGGGCGAGGGCCAGCGCACCCTGACCATCCTTCCGGACTCCGTGCGCAACTACATGACCAAGTTCCTCGACCCCCAGTGGATGCGGGAGAACCGCTTCTCGGACCAGGCCTG
>NYZA01000269.1 GCA_002686955.1 Gemmatimonadota bacterium | reverse complement strand
GGCGAGCCGCCGCACCCGCTCCGGATGCTCGGCCGCCAGATCGACCGAGAACGCGGGATCGTTCGTGGCGTCGTATAGCCGAGGAGACTCGCCCTCCCTTTCCCGCACCAGGACCCAATTCTCCTCGCGGGCCGAGATGAAGGAGGATTGCCCCGGCCCTTCGGGGCGGCGTCTACCCGCGAAGCTTCGCTGGGGGTTCTGCGGGTGCAGCGCCGATCCGCTCTCGATGAAGACCGGGCCGCGAGAGGCCGCCCCTTCGTCCCCCCGCAGGAGACCGCGAAGATCGGCGCCCGACGCATCGGGCAGTGGGTCCAGTCCCAAGAGCTGAAGCAGAGTCGGAGCGACATCGACGATCGAGACCGGTGTCTCTACCCGTCCCCCTCCCCGGACCCCATCGGGGAGTCGAAGGAGCAGCGGAATCCTCGAGCTCGGCTCATACACGAAGTCCCCATGCTCATAGAAGTAACCGTGTTCGCCGAGGCTCTCACCGTGGTCCGCGGTGAATGCCACAAGAGACGATCCGCCCTCCGTCGCCTCTACCCAGGCATCGAGCAGAGGGCCGATCATCTCGTCCGTGTGCCGGATCTCGCGATCGTAGAGGCGCGATAATGTGTCTCTAAGCGCGCTCGATCGCCCGTTCAGATCGAATTGGATCGTTGCGCTCCTCGGCTCGAAATCCCGGAGCTCGCGGTAGAAGGCCCTGCCGCTGAGAACGTCGGCGTCGGTGTTAGCCTCCGACTTCAGGGGCGGATCGTACGGAAAATGGGGATCGGTGTAGTGCACCCAGAGGAATCGGGGACGATCGGAATCGAGCCCCATCAGACAGTCGAGCCCCGACGCGGTGACGGTCTCCGCATGGAAGGGGCCTTCCCCCCCGGCCTCTTCATGGTGTTGTTGCAGATCGGTCGCGTCGATGAAGCGTTCGAATCCTTGATGCATTCCTTGAAACGATCCCGCCAAGAGATTGGAGCTGATGCCTGCGGTGGCGTAGCCGGCGGCGCGGAGCTGCTCGGCGAGAGTCAGCGCATCGAGCGTGAGATACTCCCCGATCTCCAGCACACCGTGCTCGATCGGGTGGCGCCCGGTGAAGAGAGAGGCGAAGGCCTGCGTCGTTCTGGGGATCGTCGTGCTCGCCGCCTCGAAGAGCACGGCCTCACGCGCGAGAGCGTCGATATTCGGGGTGGGATCGCCCGGCGCGCCGTAGCAGCCGAGCCGATCCGCCCGCAAGGTGTCGACCGTGATCAGGAGAAGATCGGGCGGATCGTGAGAGCCGAGCACCGAGCAGCCGAATAGAGGGGCGAGCGCAGCGGCGGCGACGAAACGCGTCGGCCCTCTACTCGAACTGCGCGCGAAACGCATCGAATCGCTGCTCCAGGGCACGAAACGCCTCGGCGAGATCCTGCACCTGGGCACGAAGCTCTTCTATGGGATCGTTGCCCGCGGCCACTCGAGCCGGCGCGGCCTCGCTCGGGATGTCCTGGCCTGCTCCTTCTTCGACCGGAGCGTCGCCCAGGAGATGGGCCCAGCGCCGCTCCGCCCGACCACTCGCTCGCGGCAACTGCACCACCAGCGGTGGCTCCCGCCCGGCCAGCTCCTCGAGAGCGAGGGGGGCGGTCTCGATATCGTTGAACTCGGCCATGCGGGCGCAGCGGGTTCTGAGCGCGCCGGGCGCCTGGGGCCCGCGAAGCATCAGCTCGCAAAGCACCGCCAGCTCACGCGCCGAGACCTCGAGCCGCTCGGCCGCCCGCTGCGCGTATTTCTCTTTTCGGATCTTCGGCCCCGTGCGAACGGCCAAGAGCTCATAGGCGCGGAGCGCTCGAATGGCGGCCTCGACCGTATCCAGGTCGAGCTGCATGACGGGATCGCGATTGCTCTTCTGATTGCAGGCGGCGATCAGCGCGTTCATCGTGAGCGGATAGTACTCGGGGGTCGAGAGCTGCTTCTCGATCAGACTCCCCAGGACACGGATCTCCACCGGGTGCAGAGCTTCAGCGAGAGGGCCGTCGGACATCTGATCTCCTGGTTCGAGCTCGCGAGAGGTTAGGCTGACCATGGTAGCGGGGGATACGATCAAGCGGGGGGCCGGTTTGCGCCGATCAAACAAGATCCACTCTTAGGTAGCCGAATGAACAGTCGTCTCTCGATCCTGCCCTTCGCACTCGCCGCATCGGCGGCCTTCGCCGTCGAAGGAGCGGGTCGCTACAACGTTCTACAAATCGTCGTCGACACCGTGCGCGCCGACCACCTGGGGATCTACGGCTACCCCCGCGATACCACCCCCTTCCTCGACGCCAAGGCCACCGAGGGGATCGTCTGGGACCAACACTCCTCCAACGCGACCTGGACCGTTCCGAGCACGATCGCGATCATGACCTCGCTGGTGCCGCAAACCCATCGCGTGATCACTCCGGCCCTCGCGCTGAAAGAGGAATGGACGACACTGGCCGAGCTTGTGAAGCCGCTCGGGTATCGAACCGGCCTCTTCTCGGTCAATCGCATCTTGCTGACCGGCGATCGTCACTTCGACCAGGGCTTCGACCACACCTCGATGCTGCACCGGCCGGATGCGAGCGCCACCGACGAGTTCTTCGCATGGCTCGACTCGACCGGCACCGCGCCCTTCTACACGCATATTCAGTACTACGGCGGCCACGCCCCCTACACGCCCTCGGAACCCTTCGACAGCCTCTTCGTAGGCGATGCGCACTACGGGACTCTGGGTGACGCTCCGCGGATCAACCCCGCCGGCTGCAAGGGAGGAATCGACGCGGCGGCCGCGGTCGACTCGATTCTCGACATGGACTACTACGTCGCTCAATACGACGCGCTGATCGCCGAAGACGACCACGAAATCGAGCGTCTTTTCGAAGGGATCGAAGCCCGCGGGCTCGCCGACTCCACTCTGGTTCTCTTCACGGCCGACCACGGGGAGCTGATGGCGGGCGAGCACGACTACTACTTCTGTCATGTGACCTTCTACGAGGGGAACTCGCACGTTCCGCTCGTCATCTGGCTGCCCGAAGCGTGGCAGGCGTCCCACGGTCCTCTGCGGGGATTCTCTCTCGATGGCCGCACTTCGCACATCGACCTCTTACCCACAATCGCGGAGCTACTCGGGGTCGACCCTCCGCCCCAGGCACAAGGCACAAGCCTCTCAATCGAGCCCCGGCCACCCACGATGCTCGGATCGGACGCCAATCAACGCATGCTCAAGCACAAAGCGTACAAGATGGTCCACTTCGGGACTGAGCTCGATCCCGAAGCCCGTGTGGCCCTCTTCGATCTCGTCTCCGATCCGGGCGAAGAGATCAATATCGCGAAACGGGACAGCTCGATCACCGCGGCCTTCACCGGCGCCTTGCTCCAGCATTCGGCCGCCGCCGAGAATCAGTACTTGCCGTCTCCGCCCGGCATCTACTTCTCCGACGATTTCTCCTCGTTGGATTCCAGCTTGGCCGAAGAGGGCAACTACTTCGTCGGGGAGCCCTATCCGAACATCTTCGGCTGGGAGCCCTACTTGGAGCCGGACACCGCGAATACCGTGATGCGCGGCTTTCTGGTCGACACCACCGCCGTCGCTCCCGCGGCCTGGGTCACCGGTTCGTGCGCCGTGATCGAAGTGCCGGAGCATTCGTATCGCACAACCATGCGGGTTCAGCTTCGCGAAGGGGTCACCGAGCTCCTCTGGTCGTTCACCAGCTTCGCGGGCACTGGCTATCGCCTAGTCCTCCAGGAGAACCATCTCTCCCTCTACACTCGTATCTCCCACGCCGACACACTCCTGGTCGAGGCGGACGTGGACCTGCCTCTCGAGTCGTGGCGGGATCTGAGCACCGTGTCGACCCAGGGGAATCTCGTCGTCGAGCTCGGTGGGGTGCCCGTTCTCAGCGCCTTCGAACCGCGATGGGAGTTGATATACGGCAGCACCGAGTTTCGACTCGGCATGGGAGGGGAGGTTTGGATCGACGATCTGGTGATGGAACGATGAGACTCTCCGCGCTCGCGCTTCTTCTTCTCGGGCTCCACCCCCGATCGGCAGAGGCGCTCGATACGCGTTCCACCGAGCTCCTCCCCGCGTCTTCCCACCGTTTCGATCGCGTCAGCGATGAAGTCGGATTGGCCGGCAACCATAATTCGTACGGCATAACCGTGCTCGATGTCGATGCGGACGACCTGCCCGATCTCTATCTCTGTCGCCACCAGGCGGAGCCGCAGTTCTTTCGCAACAGATCGGAGCAGCCAGGGTTTTTCGAAGCGATCGTCATGAGCTTCGAGGGCTGGGACACATTTCGCGACAAGGACCATCACGTCGCGACCGCGGCGGATGTGGACGCAGACGGATGCGTCGATCTTTTTCAACCGATCGGCTCCACTCGAGGCACCTTTCCCGCGGACAATCGCCTCTTCTCGATGGGTTGCGGCTTCGAGCCGATCGACATAACAGTGGGATCCCGGATTGAGGATCCGTCCGGCCGCTCCCGCCTCGGCCTTTGGTTCGATTTCGATGTCGACGGTGTGCCGGATGTGTTGCTTTTGAATGCCCGACTGGAGGGGTATCCGAGCAAGCTGTTGCGCGGTTTAGGCGGAGGGCTTTTCGAGGACTCCGGTCCGGGCTCGGGGCTGCCCCTCGATCAAGATCTGTACCTGGGTTGGGCCGCCGATCTCGACGATGATCGCCTTCCCGATCTGCTCCTTTCGGGGGACGGGCTCAAGATCTTCCGCAATCTGGGAAGCGGCATCTTCGAAAATGTCACTGCCTCCACGGGAATCGATGTCGACATCCCCGCACCGCGGGTCGTGCTCGGAGATATCGACGGGGATTTGGCCACCGATCTGATCGTCGGGGGCGCCTGGCCGGAGCGTGATCTGCTCGACATGCCGGACTCGCTGGAGATCCGCTACCAAGCCTATCTCGACGAGGGAGAGACGAAGGAGACCGAGTTTCGATGCAGTGCGGACTCGATCGATCTGGCGATCGAAACCGCGCGCAATTACCGGCGAGTGCTCACCTTCTTCGGGCGCAACCACGTCAACCCGGCCGAGCTGCCTCTGCGGATCGCCGCCGACGATACGGTCATGATCGGCGAGCCCTCGATGTCCGACAGCATCCCCGGCACCTATGTATGGCGCGACGAAGGGACCGATCGCTGGCATCTGCGCTGGCGCGGCGGCACGATCGAGGGCTTCACGGTGGACCACGCCGACGGAGCGATCGTGAGCGACGCACCGATCGATTCTCTGCGATCGATCGGCCTCGAACCGCTCCAGACGGAGGCGATCCCTCTGAGGGCCTTTCTCGCCGATGGGCCGCTCTCGTTCAGAGAGACCTCCGATGCGTCGGGACTGCAAACCGATCCGCGGAGGACCCGCGATCTCTCTCTGGGCGATCTCGACAACGACGGCGACCTCGATCTGGTCGTGGTCAATGGAGCGCTCGTCACCAACGAGCCGATGCAGATCTTCATGAACCAGGGGACGGGGACCTTCATCGAGAGGACGGCGGAGCTTGGCATCGTTCCGCAACCGAAGGGCTCAGGCGATGCCGCGGCGCTGGCCGATTTCGAGCGGGACGGCGACCTCGATCTGCTCGTGGTGAACGGCGCGGGCCACAGGGCCTTCACCGGCCCCTACGATCTCTATCGGGCGCGGGGGGTCACGGGTAGATGGCTCGAAGTCGCCCTGCGCAGTGCCCCCGGCAACCGAAGCCCCTTCGGCACCAGGATCGAGATCGTCGCCGGCGGCAAGCGGCAGGTCCGCTTCTTCGATGCGGGGATCGGGAATCAGGGGCAGGACGACGCGGTGCTCCATTTCGGCCTCGCGAACGCCGAGCAGGTCGATTCGCTCTTTGTTCAGTGGCCCGACGGGAGCGGAGGGTTCGGGGTCGACATCGCGGCCGACCGGCTGATCCGGATCGGGGTCGGCTGGTAGCGCTCTCTACCCTCGATTCCGCACTGTGTAGAGGAGCTTGATCACGGAATCGGCGCCAAGCTCGATCGACCACTCCGCAGTCCTTGCGTCCTTTTTCGCGTGCTCGTGCGAGGAAGATCGGATCTCCCAATCGCCCCAGAAGCGGTCCTGAACGGCGACGACGACCGGCTCGGTCTTGCGGTTTCTGAGCTCCACCTGGAACGAACGATCGCGCACCCGCTCCGACACGCGCGAATCGGAGATCAAGAGCCGTTCAGCGACGACGTCGAAGGCATTGCCGAGCCCGAGGCGCAGCTTCTCGTTCCGCGGCGTGTGGTCGATCGCGTCCTCACCGACGAACTGCTCGCCCCCGCGGGAATCCCGCTTGTAGGTACGCACCTTCCCCTTTGGCAGAGGCATTCCGAGGCCGCGATCTTCGCGATTCTCTAGTTCGAGCACCACTCGAACTTTCTTCTCGTCTCGCCATGGTTGGTATTCGTATAGCTTGCTGACCGGCGTTCTGGTCGGGGCGAATAGGGCGAGCTGCTTCGTCTCGCGATCGTAGAGGGTCGCCGCGCGCGGGAGGGTGTAGAGATGGTATTCGAAGAAGCTCTCCTCTTCGAATCCGGCGTCCGCGCCGGCACCCGCCATCTCCATCATCATCCGGGCTCGCACCGGCCTCTTCTGCTCGAGAACGCGGTGCACATCGCCCGCCACGAGCTGCAGGCGGGCGTCCGCGAAGTCGGCCCCGCAGCGGTTCTCGATGCTGACCCATGCCGCCAGATCGGCTTCGGTGTCGTCTTCGTTGGTCACGGCGACGTACTCCGCGTGCCACGAGAGCCCGGAAGTGAGGTACGAGAGCTCGGTCTCTCTCCCGCCCGCGCGGTCCGATTCGAGATGCCAGACCAGCGTCGGGCGGGTGATCAACCCCTTGGGGAGCGATTCGAGCCTGAGGTCGACCACTTTG
>NYZA01000268.1 GCA_002686955.1 Gemmatimonadota bacterium | reverse complement strand
GAGGTGCTCTCGTCGGAGGCGGGCGGCCAGCAGGGCGATCCCGTCGCCCCGCTCGCCTTCTCCCTCGCGCTGAACGAGATCCTCCCGGAGCTCGCCGCAGCCGCCGCCGACGGCCCGGGCAGCCTGGACCTACTATTCTCGTACCTCGACGACGGCTGGATCGCGGGCGACGAGATGACCTGCACCGTTTTCGGTGGCATCGAAGAGGAGGACCAGGGCTGGATGGAGCTTCACAAGATTCGACACTGGATCCGCGCGGAGGAACAGACCTTCAACCCGCCCGCGCCATTTCGGCCCCTGCTGGCCTTCACGAGCGGCGATCCGGGCCCGGGC
Organism: Gemmatimonadota bacterium; assembly: GCA_002686955.1. Taxonomy (GTDB): domain Bacteria. Next base: position 7,925 of record NYZA01000268.1, on the reverse strand, counting down.
ATGCCGGCGGGGTGGGACGATCGCAGCACCGAAGAAACCATCGAGTGCGATATCGCCGACGACGAGTGCGGGCCTCATGAGCGCTTCAAGAAGATCGCCCGAGCGGTCGACGTCATCGTGCCGAATCACTTCCCTTTGCAGAACTGCGGATCTAACGCCGAGGAGCACGTAAACACACTGACCCGCATCGCGATCGACGCGATCCGAGCCTGCGATCTCGATCCCAACATCTGCCATGGTGGTGGCTGCGGCGGCTTCACCGTTGCTCCTCACCCGGTCAACGGTTGTGACTGGAATGGCACGGAGTACTGCTGGCAGCCGACCGCGGTGTGGCCCGCGGTGCAGATCTATCCCAACAAGGTGAATACCTCTCCACCGAGTCCCGGGCAGGTCAATTCGATGGTGGCATCGTCGATCGCCGCCGGAGCCACCGGTGTGGTTCTCTACCGATCGACCGGATCTTACGGTGAGTTGCCGAACGAAGACGACTACGACACCGTCCGTCTGGACTGCCCCCAGACACCTCCACCTCTCTGCCCACAGGGACCGATCGAGCTACCACTTGGCCTGACCACCTTCTGCCCGATCTGGAATCTGCTGAGCGAAACCGCGCGCTGCTGGCTCGACAACTCAGACGGTGGCTGCCTGGGTAGGCGTAGCGCGCAGGAGTTCTACGACGGGCTCAATGAGCTGAATCAAGGCTGGGACTTCGTCATCAAAGGCTATGCGACGATGCACCCTGGGCCCGACGCCGTGTGGGAGGTGGTGATCGACAACAAGACCGAGGTGGATGAGCACGACGTGGTCGACACGTTCATCGAGTCGAACGAGGATGGATTCCCGAACAACGAGACCCTTCTCAGTATCGGCAACAACTACGAGATGCCCTGGCCGGACGGCCCCGTGGTCACCAGAACGTTGCTGCGCTTCGACGACCTCTCCGATCTGGAAGGGATCGGGTACCACCGTGTCGATCTGCAGCTCACGCTCGTCGGCCAGACCGCGTGGAGGCGCCTTACCGATCCCGACTATGGCGTTGTCGTAGTCTCTGCTGACGACGAGGACCCGGATCGCACGGACTTCGCGCCGATGCGGCTGATCGTGTCGCCCGTGCCGGATGAGGTTGGGGGCGTGGGTGTTCCGTGGACTGAGGGGATTGAGTGGGGATCTGTGAAGGCTGGTCTCGAAGCCGCATACGACGGAGAGGACGATAAGTACTTCGAACGGTACATGCCCGAAAGCTACACGTTCCTCCGCGACGCCATCGCCGCCCATGAAGTCCTCCGGACTTCTGGCAGCGGCTCATTCATGGACATGAATACCCAGCTCCTGCGGATCGACGTGACCGGCATCGTCGACCAGTGGCTCGCCGATCCAAGCGGGAATCACGGTCTCTACCTGACCGGCTACCGGCGCATCGATCCCCAAAACGGAGAGACTTTCGTCGGCGATCCGATCGCTCTCGCCCTCTACGACTCCGACTGCATCGGTCCGAACTCACGCTGCATTGGCCGTGGCTTCACTCTCGCGACCGTGCCCAATCTGATCGCTTACGTCGAATCGGGCAAGCCGCACTCCGATCCGATCACCGTCGTAGAGGAGTCGAACGATCAGTTGGTGACGATCGATCTGGTGACCGGTCGAGATGCTCAGGGCTACGCGGTGGTGTTGCTCGTGACGGGCGACAGCAATGCCTGTTCTCAGATCCGTCTCTACACCAATCGCATCGATGGGTATGCCGACATCGAGATCCTGGAGCTCGACGGTACACTTCGCGCCACTCTCCCGGCGCCCGCCGTGAGGCAGGCGCCCGAGCGGCAGGCGAACGGATACCTTCAGATCTGCCCCAACGATTCGCCCGGAGAGGAGCTCGACTTGGACTGGGGCGAAATCGTAATCGATAGTCCCTCAGTCATCGGGACCAACGACGCGGTCTTGGTCCGCTTCAAGAGACCGTAATGCGGTCGGGCGCCCTCATTGCCTGGAGCCGCGGCTCGGCATCGATCGCTCTTGCGATCGGTCTCGGGGCCGCGGCCGCGGGCGAAATGCCGGTGTTGCCTTTGACTGGCGACGTCGAGCCGATGCCGAGCATTCGGGTTCGGCAGTGGTTGCCGAATACGTATGCAACGGTCGTGTGTGCCGCCGCGACGAACGTCGCCTTGGGTACGTCCAGGGGCGTTGGTCTGCTGGCCGGGATTCCGCTTCGTGCTGTTGGTGGAGCGCTCTTGGGCGGGAGTATCCTGGACCATCAGGTCTCGGTCAGCGAAAAGCACGTCTACGTTCTCCACCAGCCCGACTGGCAATACCCCGATGAGTTCCGGATCTACGAGATCGGCGACCATGCACTTCACTACCGTGGCGGGGTTTCGGGGGAGTTTTGCACCATCGCGAACCTAGACACAGTTGCTGTGTTGGGCGGGATAGGGAAGACCGACATTTACTCGGTGGCAAGGACCGACTCCCCGCGCTGGCTCTCGACACTGCAGCTGAGCTGTGCGGATGCGGAGTTCCATGAACGACTTGCGTATGTTGCCACCAGTTCAAAGAACAACGGCGTTTCGATCGTGGACTTGGCCGAACCCGGCAATCCCCAGATCTTGGGCGAGTTGCGAAGCGGCCGGCGCCATGCCTATGACCTGACGATCGGCGGCGAGCACTTGGCCACCGCTTGGTCGAAATCCAACCCAGACCAGATCTGGTTCACGCTGCACGACCTCAGCCACGACCCTCTCGATCCGCCTTTGGTGTTCCAACGCGAGGTCGCGGGAACGATCAGCTCGATGGCGATACACGATTCGCTCCTGGCCATCGCGATCAGGGGCGATCTCGCCTCGAATATCGAGCTCTTCGAGCGCCGCGGCCCGGTGGGCTGGGAGCACGTCGCGACAATCGAGAAGCCGCGCGCTTCCTACACACCAAGCGCCGATTTCCTCGGCCACCACCTGATCGCCGCCGCGGCAGACGAGGGCTTCGAATTCTACGACCTCAGCGATCCCTCGAATCCGGTCTTGGAACGTCGCTTCAACGTCCCCGGCTCGGCGAAGGACATCGCCGCCAAGGGCGATCGGCTCTATGTGGCCGACCACGATGGCGGCCTGCGCGTGCTTCAGCGCAATGCCGAGGGGCGCTACCGGCAAATCTTCAACCATATCGACGAGAATAACTGGTGGAGCGTAGCGGTCTCGCCGGATCGGCCCCTGGTGGCGGCGAGCGGGGACGAGCAGATCCACTTCTTTCGCGAGGAAGGGGACGGAACCCTGTCTCCTCTGGGGGTGTTCGATAGCGGGTACGGGCATGCCTATGACGACCTGAGCTGGGGCGGCCGCATGCTCGTCGCAAGGCGCGTGGGAGTGTTCGTGACCTTCATCGACACCGTCGATCCGACGCACCCGCTGGAGATCGGCGAATTCCGCACGAGCGGATCCCGCGGCCAGCACGCGTGGGCATCGGGCGACTCCACGATCGCGGCGATCAACGGTGAAGATCTTCTCCACATCGTCTCGGCCGGCTGGGACACACGTGGCGACAGCTATGTGCACTCGATCTCATCGACTCCGATTACGATGCGCTGCGCCGACGCGGTGGAGCGAGTGGCGAAGCGCATCGCCGTGGCGTGCAGCGGTGCGATCGAAATCATCGACTACGATCCCAAGACCCACGCGGTCCAGTCGCTAGGTTGGCGCGAGCTCTCGCTGATCGGCGACAATATTGCATTCACCGGCGAGCGGATCTACACGGAAACATCCGACAGCCTGCATATCGTGCTCGTCGACGAAGTAGGGGGCCTGACCCGCGGCGCGGGCGCGGAGTCGGCCGGCAACATTCACGAGATCGTTCTCATCCCGGGAACAGCTCTCGTCGCTTCGGCGATGGCTGAGGGAGGAGGCGCGATCTACGAGGATCTCGATCCGCGCGAGGAGCCGCGGCTCATGACCGATCCGGCCGCGATCTCCACCGATCCACCCCCTTTTGGTCCGCGCTGAGGAATTGTGAGCGGATACCTTCAGATCTGCCCCAACAATACGCTCGGAGATGAGCTCGACTTGGACCAGGGCGAGATCGTAGTCGACAGGCCCTCGGATTCTGGTCGACCTTCTCTTGACCTTCCGCGTACCGGTGTGCGCACGTCGGGCGCGGCGGAAACTGGTGGTTCCTCCAAAGTTCTACAGGTTCGATGCCGAGGCGTATCGGGCAACTCGACCGACCGGGCCTCTCGACCGAAGCAGCGAGGCCGCGGGAGCTCAAGAGTTCCCTCGACGATCATCCGTCTCACAACCGTCGCAGCGTGCTCCATTCCATGTCCTGGACCATATCGTTAGCGAAGAAGACGTCTTCGCCACCCTGGATGTTCTCATCGATCTTTCCGACGCACTCCAGGATGTGTTCTAGGTAGAGACGTTCGTCTTTCACAGCGGAATGGCCTCGTTCAAGACGCGGTCCCGGATAGCCGGATGCAGGGAAGCTTCTGTTGCTATGTCGATGGAACGCCCAAGAAGATCCTCAAGGTCGATAATGAGGCCGCCAGGAAACCACGGCGTCGTCTGTTGGCCGACATCAATGAGTACGTCAATGTCGCTGTCTTCTCGATCAGTTCCCCTTGCCGCGGCTCCAAGAACCCTGAGGTTTAGCGCGCCGTGCAGGTTCGCCAACCGGAGTATCTCTTCGCGGTTCTTCTTCAGAAGTTCTTTCGCAGGCATTGTCGGCCTCGCATGGTGGTGATCGCGTCCGAGGCCCAATTGTACAACCGCCGTGTGCGTCCTTCTGCCCCAAACCTTGAACGAGGACAAGCGCTTGATACGAACACCATTACGGCACACGCGAGGGAGTCATGGCGTGCGAACGCTGATGATCGCCTTGCAAGGTCGATTGATGAGACCGCCGCGCAACAAGGCATCTAGATCGATCATGCAGCTCGCTCTCATCCCGCAACGCCCCAAGCCTGGTCTGCCCCTTGCCTGCTTGCTGTCCCGGAGGACGGCGACGCGCCGGTGGGCCCAAGGCCCTCGGCGGCCGGAAGAGGACTCGCCAGGACGTTCATGACACAGACTGGTGGCCTCGAAGGAATGGATCCAACCGCAGGACTTTGTTCACTGACTTGTGCTCTCTTCCTACCATTCGTCACGCTACCACCAAGTGCCTCTGCATCACGCAGAAGTAATTGTGACGTCTAACGACTGCAATGACGCGCAAGGAATGGACGTGCGAAGCGCGGCTATTCCTTGTCGCTGTCGATTGCCTTGTTGTGGTCTGCATCCCCTTCGGAAACGCCCAATGGCTTGGCCGCCGGCAGCAGTCTCGAAAGCAGTGAACGCAATGCGATCAATGTGTATGGTTTCTGCAGGCAGCCCGCCATGCCCTTTCCGGCAAATCGCGCTTCGATGTCGTTCTCCGAGTAGCCGCTTGCAAGGATGACGCGAACATCCGGGTTGATTCTCCTCAATTCTCGGTAGGCTTCCTCGCCATTCATGTGCGGCATCGTCAAATCCAGTAAGACGAGGGCGATGTCAGCCCTCCGCTCCCGATAGATCTCGACAGCCTGCCGACCGTCGTCCGCCGTCAGGACTTCGAGGCCCAATTGCCGCAACTGCTTTGAACTGACCGTGCGAACTGTTTCCTCATCGTCAACGAGCATTACCGTTCCGGCGCCACGCCAGGCACCACCCACGACACCATCGGGGTGTCTCTCTTCCGCCACCTCGATCATGGGAAACAGCACTTTGAATGCCGTTCCCTTTCCGACTTCGCTGTAGACTCTGAAAGCTCCCTTGTGAGCGGTAACAATGCCCATGATAGCCGACAACCCTAAACCGCGTCCGGTGAACTTCGTCGTGAAGAACGGATCGAAGATACGTTCAACTGTCTTCTTGTCCATTCCGCAGCCCGTGTCGGACACCTCGACGTAGACATATGTCCCCGGCTCGCCGAGCACAATGATGTGGCCGCCGGGAAGGTGCTCATTGGAGCTTTCCATCGCGCCGGTGGAAATGGTGATTACGCCGCTTCGCTCGCCAATTGCCTCCGACGCGTTGACAACCAGATTCATCAAGATCTGACGAATCTGCGAGGGGTCGCCATGCATGCCGGGGAGTTCCTTCGCAAGATTCAAATTCAGAATGGCTTTCTTGGAGATACACGTCTCCAGCATGTGGAGCGTTTCTTCGATGAGATCTCCCAGGAATATGTCCTGCTGCTCGATCCGGCCCTTGCCCGCGTATGCAAGCATTTGTCCGCACAGCTCTGCTGCCCGCTTGGATGCGACCATGATCTTGGCAAGGTCCTCCCTGGCGGGAGAGAGCGGAGACAGATTTACGAGGGCAAGTTCCGCGTGCCCCATGATTCCCATCAGGATGTTGTTGAAGTCGTGGGCGATCCCGCCGGCGAGAACGCCAAGGCCCTCCAGTCGTTGTGTCTGCTGAATCACCGTATCCATTCTACGTTGATCGTCCTCGCGGCGCCTACGTTCCGTGATGTCGTGCTGCACTGATATTGAGTGGAGGAGTGAACCGTCCTGGTCATGCACGGCCGTTACGTTTAGTATCACGGTCAGACGTTTCCCCTCTCTTGTTTGAATGACCAGCTCAGTGTCGCGAACTATGCCGGTCCGTTTCCAGGTGGCAAAGGCGGACTTCATTTCTTCCTTCGACTCCGGGGCGTAAATCAAGGCGAGCGGCTTGCCGACCAGCTCATCGTGCTCGTAATTCAGTGCTTCGAGCGCGGCGCGGTTGGCGTCAATAATGAGACCTTCCGGCGAAACCATGTAACAGTATTCGCTGATTGTGCTAAAGAAGCCGGTGAAGCGCTCTCGGTCCTGGCTGGCCGTCGCAAACCTGCGCCTGAGAGCCGCTATTTCTCGACGCGACGCCGCGAGTTCTTCAAGGAGCTGAGCTTTCGATTTATCTGGGCTGTCCATGACTATCTCCGATGCGTGCTGCGAAACGGCATCCTAACGTACGCAATGCGTTTATCGTGACCCCAACAATCCCTAATCTGACCTCCAAACAGTCTTGGGCGACTTGAGTCCGTCAGTATGGCACTCATCCGGCGCGCCGAGGTCTCAGGCGATCCTCCCCTTCGTGGCTGTCTAGCTTCTTGGGCATTTCGGCCTTGGAACCTCAGCTCGGCTCCCCAGCCAGGAGTCCGCGTCGCGCGTTCTCCGCGGGGCCGTAGCCCTCGCCATTCTCCTGTCACCAATCACCGCAAACCACGCAAATCCGGACTGACTTCGCGCGCAGCCTCTCCGTCGTGGTCCGCGGATGCCATACGGCGCACCTCAAACAAGACGACACCGAGGGCTGATCTCAGCCGACGCGGCGTCTCACGCCCGTCGCGCGAACGGAATGCCGGCCTGGGCGCATCGGTGGCGCCCGGAACACAGATGTCGCGCCCAGCCCCATCTCCGGCGAACGTCCCGGGCCACGACTCACTCGGGATCTCTCGTCGGGGCGCTCGGGAACCTGGGACTATGTCGAAACCTCTGTCGATCTTCCGGCATCTCGGCACAACCCCGGGAACCGGGACGGACTGTGCTTCGTCCTGTGGGGTAGCTGTCTCGAATAGCGGGCCTGCCCAGGGGCTCCGCTCCCGGCTCACATGCCCGCTGCGCGATCTGATCCCACGCGGACCAGAGGTGGTCGCGACGGTTCTCGTACGGAGAGGAGGGTGAGCTTGACCCCTGGCGCAAAGAGATCGGTGCCATGACCGGCCGCGGCAGCGGTGTTTCCTAGCGCGCCACCCGAAACCCCGTATCCGACACCCGCAAGGTCGCCGGTCGCGCGTCGGACATCCACGCTTCCAGGCTCGTAGCGGGGTCGGCGCGACCGCCGCCTTTGACCACCACCAGGCGCTTCGGGTCGCTCTCGCCTTCGGCCGGGAGCAGATCTTGGGTCCCCTCCCAGATTCCGGCGGGGAAGCGCATTCCTCCCCCT
>NYZA01000267.1 GCA_002686955.1 Gemmatimonadota bacterium | reverse complement strand
AAGGCTCGAACGGTAGACCTGCGGCGCCTCGTGGTCACCGGCGACGATACACTCGACATCGATCTCGTTCCGGTGATCGGGGAGCCTCTTCTCGCCGCGATCGGCTTGCGCTCTCTCGAAGAGATCCCACCGGTGAACCCAGCCGTCGGTGTGCTTCGTGCCACACCCACTTGGGGGGGGGCGCTGTTGACCTGGCGAAATGTCGCCGACACATTGCACGATAGCTATCTCGTCGAGGTTCGCGACCAGGACGACGTAGTCTTGCAGGAGGAGCGCCGCCATTTGCCTTGGGCGATCGTGCCCGCCGGCGAAGAGCTCGCTCACCACGTCATTCCGATCGACGCTTTGGGCCGCAAGGGCGTCGGCTCGTCGATCGGCGGTGTCTCCGCCCGTCAACTGAGCGAGCTGCCGCAGATCGAAATCGCGTTGGACCCCGTCGATCTCCTGGAGATGCAACATGCGCTTCCTGAGAAGATCCGCAAGTCCGCGATTCTCTACTTCGATGGGGTCGAACGCACGGGAACACTCAGCTTCCGTGGTCATGGCAGCTTGCAGCATCCCAAGAAATCGTACAAATTCCGTAGCGACGACGGACTCGATCCCGACGACATCAATCTTGTCGCCAACTTCGCCGACAAGTCGTTGCTGAAGGAGCCGCTCGGCCATACGGTCATGGAGATGGTCGGCGTCCCCACCTACGACATCGATATGTCTCGCCTCGTAATCAATGGGGAGTTCGCGGGAGTCTATTCCCGAATCGAGGAACCCGACGAGGCGTACCTCGAACGGATCGCGCTCGATACAACGGGGCGCAGCTATAAGGCGAACTGCGGGGCGCAGACCCAAGAGACGCTGCAGCGATATCTCGATTGCTTCGAAAACACCACGTCGGACGATCTTTATAGGGACGATCTGATCACACTCTTCCAGGATATGGAGAGCGCTTTACCGCGCGATCGCGAGGGGTGGTTCCTGCGCAATCTCGATGTCGAATCGCTGATCGACTACTACGCCAGCCAGGTGTTGGTCGCGAACGACGATTTCGCTAGACATAATTTCATGCTTCATCGCGACCGCTCCGGCGGGCTTTGGAAGGTGCTTCCCTGGGATGTAGACGCTCTTCTGTTCGACGACGAGGCTCCGGCGAACCTCGGCACGGCGAGGTACAGGAACCCACGTGGCGGCTGGAATGTGTTGCTTACTCTGATGCTCGAAGTGCCATCACTCCAGCGTCGCTATTTGGCGCGTCTCGAGGAGATTCTGGATGGCACCTGGTGGCCCCAAATCGCAACGCAGGTCGACTCCCTTGCCGGCATCAGTGTCGACGACGGATTGATCGACGTGGCAAAGGCCACTCGCGAGAAGAACGCTGGATACCGCGACGGCATCAACTCGCTCTTCAGCAAGCTCGCCGAACGTGATCCCGTGCTGCGGGCATCGATCGATTCGCTCAGAGCTCCCGCCGCCTCCGACCTGTCGATCAATGAGCTGCTCTTCGAGAACAGCCGCGCTGCTCGAATGGGCGGGAGGGCGCCGACCTCGCTCGAGCTGCATTATCGAGGCCGATCACCCCTCGATTTCGAAGCGCTCTACCTCAGCGACGATCCCGTAGACCCGACTCGCTGGCCGATCGGTGGACTGGGGTTTGAGCCGGACGAGCTCAAGCAGATCGTCGCACCGGTGATCTTGGGCTCCTGGATCGGCCTCTATGTCGACGAGGAGGGCGCTCTCGAGTTGGCCGATTCCCTCTCTCTTCCCGCGACGGAGCACCCCTTCGGGCGGGTGCCCGACGGCTACGGACGGGCCCGCCCCCTTTTCGAAGCCAGTCCGCTCGCGCGGAACTGGGCGCCACGGGCCGGCACGCTCGACGCGAGCTTCAGTCCGCAGGTCCTGGATCCGGGCGGGCTGGTCGATCTGGAGCTCCGGCTGCGCGCACACTGGCGAGGCCTGCAGAGGTGCTCCATCACGGTGTACTCCTTCGGTGAAGGGGGCGTTCGGATCAAGGAGGGACCCGAGGCGGAGCTGACCTTCCTGGAGCTGGAAGCCGGCAACTCTCGCACCCGGTTCTTCCGGTTCCCAGGGCCACAGAAGGCCGGCCGATTCGATGTGCGCTTCTACGCCTTCGAGCCGAGCGGCACTCCGGTCGATACCGCAACCGCAACTTTCTTTGTTCGTGGGACACCACCCGATCATCTCGTCATCAACGAGTTTTCGGCGACCAATCGCAACGGCCCACGCGACGAATACGGAAACACGCCCGACTGGGCAGAGCTCCTCAATCCAACCGCCTCTCCGATCGACCTGGACGGTCTCTTTCTAAGCGACGATCCGGAGGACGAGCCGTACCGCTGGCCGTTGCCCGACCTCACGATGGAGCCGGGCGAGCTATTGGTCTTTTGGCTAGACGGCAGGCCGGACCGCGGCGAGCTGCACGCCGATTTCAAGCTCGGCCGGGACGGCGAGAGCATCGGCCTGGTCGAGGCGGGAACGACGCCCAATGTTTTGGACGCCCTCGATTTCGGCTACCAGGAAACCGATTACAGCATGGGTCGATACCCCGACGGCGGCGACACCTGGGAGCGATTCGCGCTGCCGAGCGCGGGAAGTGCCAACGTGAACCCCGATCTCGGCCCCTGGGTCGCGGATAGCCGGGCCCGGCCAGGCTTCGGATACTCGTCGCCGCGGTGATTCCGACCTCGAGAGCGGTCAGAAGAACGCCTCGAACCGCAGAAACCCCCCCGGCCCGAAGCGCCCCAGCTCGTCCTCCTCTCCGCCGAAGGGCAGATCGGCCGCGGCCGCCAGGACCAGGTCGTCGGCCAGGGAGTGTTCGAGCTGAGCTTCCAGCCAGGTGCTGCGGTCGCTGAGATTGGCGAACGCGAGGAGCGAGAGCTCTGAAAGCTCGCCGATCGGGTGGTTTAGCGCGACAAAGCCGTAGTGCCTTCCCATGCCAGCCCGTTCTCCCGTCAGGGTCTTCATCCAGTCGTTCAGTGAGTAGTCGTTCGGGTCGCGCCTCCCCTCCCCCTCGAGGTGGTACTCGGCGAGAAGGTAGGTCTGCCAATCGAAGAGGTGGTCGACGCCGGCCGTCAGATCCCAGAAGTCCCGCCCGAGATCGAGACGGTTCCAGGCGGCCTCGACCCAGCAGCCTACCCCCCGGATCTCACCACGAAGGTCGCCGCCGAGCGTGATCCGCTCCACCTCTTCATTGAACAGGACGAGGTACGGCCTCTCCGCCTCCCACTCGACCACCGACGGCGGATCATCCTTCTCGGGCTCCATCCATCGTTCCCAGTCCATGCGACGCCATCTCTGGCGCGCGGCGATCGCTGAGAGATCCCACCCACCGGCGCTCGTACTAGCCCGCAGCGCCGCTCCCGACTCCTCCGGCCTATCATCGACGCGCAGAACCCCCTCGAACCGAACGCGTCTCCCCACACGCACGCGGATGGCGTCGAGGCCGCGCGGCATTCGGGTGGGTTCGAGCAGGTTCTTGCGATCGAAGACATTCGTGGGATTCCAGGCATAGCCCGCTCCCCACGTGAGCGGTTGTCTACCCACTTCAGCCGTGAAGCCGGGCCCCGGCCAGACGATCAAGGCCCGATCGAGGCGAATCGAATTGAAAGAGGGGAGCTGGCCCGCGGCATCGGCGGCGGCCCACAAGAAGGGAGGATCGGCCCGAGCCCTCGGATCGGCGCCGAAGAGCAGCGTCGCGAGGGAATCGATGGCCGTCTCGTACGATTCGGGCAAGAGGTCCAGGAGGCGAAGCGAGGTCTTCCCCGAATAGGTCGTGGCGTCGAGCCCCAGTTCCACGCGGGCGCCGCCGCCGAGATCCTGGCGCAGATAGGTCCTCGCGCGTGCCGCCTGCTGCCAGTAGATCGTGTCGGCCACGCCGAAGGCGAGGAGTGTCGACTCCAGCTCGCCGCTGAGCTCAGCACAAAACACCGAGGTCGTGTTCAGAAGGAGGATCAGTCGAAACGCGCCCCGCACCTACTCAGCGACCCTGTAGATGATCGAGCGTAAATATGCCGCCGTTGAACTCGAGATTCCGCTCGACTTCGACGAGCTGCATCCGCGTGGATCGATCGCCACGCAGGCTCTTCATCAGGAGATCGTGCGGAGTCGGCGCGCCATCCACCAAGCGAACATCGGTGGCGATCAAACGCTTCAGCTCTTCGCCCTCTTCGTCGTAGTAGTCGGCTCGGCGAACGACACGCGGTTCGCGACCGACCCAGGCGATGACCTTCGAATAGGACGGGCCCCCCGGTTTCGGCACGAGGACGATCCGATCGCAGAGCTCACCTTCGAGCGTCTCCTCGCCGTCATAATCGGCGCTGTAGTCCTCTCCCATCTTGCCTGCGTCGCCGAAGTCTTCGTATGTGAAGTCCGATCCGTTCACCCTTCGCTTTTGCGTACTCGAAGTGAGCTTGCGCACGCGCCGGGTCTTGGGATTGAAAGTCCAAGTGTCGCTACGTCCATTGAGCATGAGGAAGGAAACACCCTTCACGCGCGCCGGTTCGGTGTAGACGAGGAGTAGCTCTTCTTCGTCGGCGCTCGTGCATATCTCGAGAGTAAATGCGCGTTCAGCGCCGCCTGAAGTGCGAATCGTCTGACGCACGAGTGAACGGGTGGCCGAGGGGCGCGCGGCGGCGTCCAGTTGACGCAACACCTTTTCACCAGCTTCGTCCGCAAATGTGTTGGTGACGAGAATCGCGGGGAGAGCGAGTAAGATCGTGGGGAAACGCTTCATGACGCTGATTCCGGATGGAGGATTCGAATCCGCCGGCCGTCCACGAAAACCCTCTTCCGACACAAGAGCTCGATCGCCCGGGGATAGATGCGGTGCTCCTCGCGGAGGATTCTAGCGGACAGACTCGCCGCGGTGTCGTCGTCTCGCACTTCGACGGCCGCCTGGAGCAGAATCGGACCGGTGTCGGTGCCCTCGTCGACCAGATGCACGGTACAGCCCGAGACGCGCACCCCGTGCTCCAAAGCCTGCGCCTGGGGGTTCAGCCCCGGAAAGGCGGGAAGAAGAGAGGGGTGGATGTTCAATATGCGGCCGCGATGGGCCTCGACGACCCGCTTTGGCACAATGCGCATGAAGCCGGCCAGGATGACGGCGTCGGCGCCATCGATAAGACGGAGCAACTCGTCGACCGAATCGCGCTTCATGCGCCCCCGGCGTTCGCCGCAATCGAGCAGATGGGTCGCGATCCCGCGGCGCCGCGCTTGCTCGAGGGCCGGCGCTCCGGGATTGTCGCTGATCAAGAGCCCGATCTCGGCGTCGAGCTCTCGGCGATCGATCGCATCGGCGATCGCCCGGAAGTTCGATCCTCGCCCGGATGCCAGCACGACGAGTCGGGGGTTGAAGGCCATGGCGCGACGGTATCGGGGGGGCGCGGGGGTGTCAATGTGGGGGCCGCGGTATTGCTCGCAGATCTGACCCCTTCGATCGGAACTGCCTCGAGGGCCCACGAAGAAACAACTTCCTGGGGTTGCGCCCAGATGTACCGTAGATCCGGTCGATCGGGGCGACCCGAAACCGGAGGAATAGCAGGCCTATTTCGAGGATTCGGGTCGCCCCGATCGGCCGGAGGTGCGGTGCAGATGGGATGCGAAACTCGTTAGCTATTCTTGCGCAAACCCCAAGTGGGATGACATTTCACCTCCACTTCCTATACTGAGATCCCTTCACAAGCCAACATCCGAACTTGACTCCCATGTCTCATAAGCCCCGAGCGATGTGCCCCCACATTCGCATATCCGCGCTCACTGCGGTCTTCCTCCTTTCTGCGCTGGGATGCGCCGATCAGAGAAAGCCTGCGGAGTTCGATGCCGATGCGCTCCTGGATCGACTCGCTAGATCGCACTACGCCAGAGAATCCGGCCAGTTCTTCCTCGTCCAAGAGGACGGAGCCGCATTCGCGCACGACCGACAACGAAAGATCCACTATCACGCGACCCCCTTTCGGTACGACACGCGTGTGCCGCTGGTCGTCTACTCCCCCACCGAGATCGCCGGCCGCCCCAGGCTCGTGCACGAGCCCGTGAGCCCGATCAATATCTCGGCGACCTGTTTCGATCTTCTGTCGGTTCCCCGCACGAAATGGGCCAGTGCCGACGCGTTGCCGATCGAGCTCGACGGACGGCCGAAGATCTTGGCTCTGCTCATCCTCGACATGCTCGCCTACGAGACGTACCAAGATCGGCTGCCCTCCCACCCCACTTTCAGCCGGCTCGAGGAAGACGGGATCGTCTTCGAGAACTGCGACCTCGATTACCTCACAACACATACGTCGATCTCCCATGCGGTTCTCGGCACCGGCACCTACCCGAATGTGAACGGCATCTCCACCAACTTTCGCCTTGCTTCGCACGATCCTCAGGTGTGGAGATGGCATAATTACTTCGAAGATGGCGACCCTTCGCGATTGCTGCAGCCGACTTTCGCCGATCTACACGATGCCGCTGTCGACAACCGAGCGATCGTGATCGGGTTTTCTGAACACAAAAAGGCGATCGTTCCCCTCACGGGGCACGGGGTGCTGCACGAATCGGGGGACCGCGATCTCGTGCTCTTTCAGAACCTGAGCACCGGCGAATTGATGTCCGGTTCCGTTCAGAGAGAGATCCCCGATTACCTGAAGCGCTACAGCCCAAGCAGATTCATTTCCCACCTTCCACAATCGGGTCTGGAGGTTTCGGGATGGGGTCCGCGAAGCTACGGTGAGCTGAAGGCCCATCCGCTCTGCGTCGACTACCGCAAGCAGATTATCTTCGATATGCTCCGGAACGAATCGCCCGGTAGCGACGAGATTACCGATCTCGTTCTGATCAACATGAAGATTCTGGACGAGATCGGGCATTTCATCGGGACGGATTCCGACATTCACAAGAAGGCCATGAAGAAGCTCGACGGGTTTACCGGAGAGCTGATGAGCATCCTCGGCGAGCTGACCGGCGATAACTATCTTCTGATCTTGACATCCGATCACGGCGCCGGCCCTCTCATCGGGCTCGGCAACCCGAAGCGACTTCGCCTGGAGCGCTTTCTCGATGAACTGAATCGCCGCTACCCGGGCGAGACCGGCGAAGAAACCGGCCGGGCAATCTTCCGGTCTATCCGCCACGGACACCTGTGGGCCGACGACAAGCTCATCGATGCCGCCGGCTACGACAGAGAGGAGATGAAGCGTTTCATGTTGGGCTATCCCACGATCGTCGCCGCATTCACGGAGGAAGAGATCAGATTCCGCCAGAAAGAGCTCTTCCCCGGTCTCGATCCGCGGTCTCTACCCTACGTCTATCCAGGCGCGAACCCTTAGCCCGGATATCTCACCAACTTTCGTCGCGAGGCGGCGCAGATTCGTGCCCTGGCGGTGCTTCGCACCGTTT
>NYZA01000266.1 GCA_002686955.1 Gemmatimonadota bacterium | reverse complement strand
CCGATCGGCAAGCCCCGAAATCCGCGACGTAGCGCTGCTACGCCTGTGGTTTCGGAGCTCACCGATCGACCGGATCTGAGGCGCATCTGGGCGCCAAACTCACCACTTATTCTTGCGTTGACCCTATGCCTCGCCGCCTCGGCCATTGCCCTGGCCGCACCGATCGGCGAGACGCGGTATCGACTCGAGGGAGTCCGATCCTACTCGAGCGCCGCCACACTCAGCCTGGCCGACGGCGAGCACCTGGTCCGCTGCGGCGAAATCTTCCAGAGGGTGGCGATCCACCCCTACGACTCCCCGCCCTTCGGGCTGATCGAGTTCGGGCTGGCGATGAGTCGCGCGGTCGACGTCGAAATCTACGACGGAACGCCGCGCGTGCTGGAGCAGGAGGGGACGCTCTGGACACCAGAAGGCGACACGCGAGTGCGGCTTTCCGAGAGCGACCTGAGGTCGTGGTATTCGATGGCGACCGCCGGCGAGTTCCTGGTCTGCGGCGGAAGCACGGGCAGCTTCGCCACGCTTCGCCCCGATCGCAGCGGCGATCTGGTGATCGCCGAGCTCGTCGACTCTCTTCCGGCGACCAGCTCTTGGCATATGGCCGGGGACCGCTATGGGGGGTTCTACTTCGAGCATGGGGGGCTGCGTTCCGCCCGGATCGATTCGGCCGGCCACGTCGAGCTGGGCAAAACCTACGAGGCCCGCCTCGTCAGCGCCATCGAATCCAGCCCGGCTCTGGATCATCTCTACGCGGCACACGACGACCAGATCGTCCTCTATCGAGTCGAAGAAGCTGGAGCCCTG
Organism: Gemmatimonadota bacterium; assembly: GCA_002686955.1. Taxonomy (GTDB): domain Bacteria. The sequence continues at coordinate 8,945 of NYZA01000266.1, read as the reverse complement.
ACCCGAGTCGGATCGCTGCAGGAAAGAGACACAAGGGGACTCTGGCGCATGTCGGTCTGGTTCGACCCGGATCGGCGAATCGATCGGGTGGCCGTGGCCTACCCTTACGATTCGCTCTTCGTCTTCGAGGTCGACGAATCCGGGGCTTCGTCGCTGCTACTGGCGGATTTCATCGGCAGAGGCTGGCCGCAGGCTCTGTTCCTCGAATCGGGTCGCCTCTACTACGCCAACGGCTTCGATCGCGCATGGCTGCTGGAGGGACCCTCGCTCGAGCTGCGACGGGAGATGCCGCTCGATCAACCCTTCGGCCCCCTGGATCTCTCCGTCGCCCCGAGTGGCGATGGCTGGGCGGAGATCGGTGGCACGCCGATCCGCCCCATGGTCGTTGCGTACGGAACCGGAACGGGGGCCGGATTCGCCGCCCCGGGCCGGCGGCGACTGATCGAGAACGGGAATCGAATCGCCATCAACGACACCCATGTCTACGCCAATCGCAGCAACGATCAGGGGCCTTCGCTCCTCGTCTTCGAACGTGGGGACTCCTTGGCCCTGGTCGACTCCGTGTCCGTATCTCCGACATTTGCGTCGATGCCCTGGACCATCGAGCGTGGCCTCCTCGTCACCGAGAACGCCGTGTTCGACCTCGCCGATCCGGCACACCCCGAGCTGCTGGGTGAGTTCTCGGATGTGCAACGCGCCGAACTGCAGCGAGGGGCCACGCGCCCCTTCCCCGGCTCGGAGACCGATCTGCTGGTCGTGGGGCAGACCTGGTGGTACAGCGACAGCCTCTGGTTCTTCCGAATATCGCGGCAGGGGGGCATCGAGAAGATCAACAGCGAGCCGCGCACGGGCGGTCTTGCACTCGATGATTCGAGAGATCTCCTCTATCGCTCCGAGCGCGGAGATGGTGATCCGTCGATCGCCGTGTACGACATCTCCGATCCATATCAGCCGGTCAGGATTCATGAGCAGACGATCGTGGAAGCCGGCCCGGCTGACAGACACGTCCAGACCATGACCAGCATGGACGGCATCCTGCATGTGGGACTGTGCAACGGTGGGTGGCCCGAGAACTTCCGCAGCGAGCTCGTCCCCCTCTGGTTCGACGGCGCCCGCTTCGTCCCCGCCGGCGTATCGCTGCACGTGCCATGGTTTTCCACGGGAACCTCAGGTCAGGCGGGCTACCTGACAATGGTTCTGGGCGGCGCCACGGCGCTGCTCACCTACGACCCACCCCCGCTCCCCCGCCGGGAGGAGTGCTACTTCGGCGACGGGTGGCCCCCGTCCCGCTGATGACGTGACGCGGATCCCGAGCCCGAAAAGCGCCGTATGACGCGTCCCGCACGCCCCCCGCCGCAGTGCCGGCCGCGTCACCAGCGCCCCACGCGGTGTAAAAGGCGCAAGAGAACGCTCTCAATCCGCGCCCCATCGACTGGAACCTCGTCGAGGCAACGATTCACGCCACAACTCATCACTCACGATTTGAGACTACGAGTTGCGACGCAAATAGCAGTCATAACTGCCGGTTCAACCATGGAAACCAGCGGTTACGACGCATATATGGGTCGCAACTCCCGGTTCCCGATGCAGAGCTCCGACTTGTAACGCGGGGGAACGGGCGGATTCCGCTCTTCACGACGCCGCAGCTGAGCAAACCCGCTCAGACCGACTTTTCCGCCCCGCGCGTCCGCGGCGGTGCGATCCGCAAGTGATCGGGCCGGTTCCGCGCGCGCTCAGCGATCCGCTGCCGGCCCGACCTACGAGCAGAGCGAAGAAGCATCGCCTGCAACTCGCGGCTGACGACTTCAGATGTGGAGATCCGCCTTGCGGGGGGATATTGGCCACAACTCCCGCTTCGCGGACCCGAGCTCCGAGCGATGAGCGAGCGAGGGGCTCTTGCCCAGGATCCGCCACCCAATCCCTACTACGACGACGTATGTGATTGCGCTGGCTGCACTCGAGCCGGAACCTCGGGCTGCGAAATAGAGGGACTGTTCCTCGCCCCAGAGCCCGGCTCGAGCCCAACCATCACAACCGCCTACGCCGTCTCGCTACGGGATTGGGTGGCGGATCCTGGTTGCTCGAGCAAGGTGGGGCGGGTGTCGAAGCGCGGCGATCCGGCGGCGGAGAGGGCGTCGCGTTCGGGGACGCGGAGCCGTTGGGCGGGCCTGGCTTCGAATGGCGGCGGCCCGCCCGCCAGTGCGCGGTCCTCCGGATAATCCCCTATGTCGAAACGGCAGAGGTTCGTACGAGGAGCTCCGCCGACCGATAGCTCAGCCCCGGTCCTCCCGCCGACTCGCATCCCGAATCGCCGCGAGAAAAGCACGCAGATCGGCGGGGCCCTTACGCGCGGCATATTCGACGCGCGCCAAATCGAGATCTTCGTAATTGTGCACGATCAGTTTGCGAAACCCGGCCGCCTTGGCGAGACGGTCGGCGAGCTCCGGGCGGAGATGCCCCGCGTCGCCCAGTCCGCGAAAGGCCTCGCCGTAGCTCGAAGGAGTTCCGGCGCCGAGACGCACGCAAGCCGCCATGGCGAGGTCGATCACGATCTGCGTCGCCTGCCACATATGGAGGATCACCGCGTCGGACTCGAGCATGCCGGCGGCGAGGCGCTCCGGTGCCTCGGGGAGGTGGAGCCGCACGCGCTCCAGGTGTCGCTCCACGGCGATGGCCCGTTCGGCGAGTACTTGGCGGTCGAGGCTCATGGGTCTCCCAGTGAATCGAGGACCGCCTCGTAGGCTCGGTCGATGATCGGACCGGCATCGCACCAGAAGGTCGCGGCGGCGATCCGGAATTCCGCCGTCACTTCGGAAGATCGAGAGAAGATCTCGATCCCGTCGCGGGCGGCGTGAAAGCGGAGGAGCGGGCCGGCCCGGCGGAGGTCCGCAAGATCGATCCGGTCGGTTCGGAGCACCTTTGACAGATCGGCCGCGAGAGCCAGCGGATCGAAGCCCTCGTTAGGATAGATATCCGAAATCCCAGTCGGATGCGGCACGAGAGCTCCCTCTGCCTCGGGAGCCGAAGAGCAAGAGCAGCTCACAACCCGGCGCACGGGCGGCGGCGGCACGCATATCCGCGATCGGGTGATTGCCTGCGCGATCCATGCCGGGGGATTCGCACGTTGGCCACTCCCATGAGAAGTCCCCAAGGGAACTGCTCCAGCACCACCCGATCCGAGGCAACGGGCACGCTGGGAAGACCGCGGAAGAACCGGCACGAAGCCTTGGTGTATCATCCCGCCACGAATTCAGTCGACCGCCCCGACCCATGACTAGAAAGGCCCGAGATGCCCAGAATCGCCAGCGAGATCGAAGAGTTCGCCCGAACCCTCGCGGACAACGAGATGCGCCGCCAGTTCCTCGAAGCGAGGAAGATCTTCCTCTGGGGCGCCGTGACGGACGAATCGTCCGAAAAGCTCGTCAAAGAGCTGATGTATCTGACTGAAGCCGATGCGAAGAAGGAGATCACCTTCTACATCAACTCTCCCGGTGGAGTGATTTCGGCCGGGCTGGCTGTCTACGATGCGATCCAGATGATCGAGGCGCCGGTTCGGACGATCTGCACCGGGCAGGCGGCCTCGATGGGTGCGGTTCTGCTCACCTGCGGGGCGCCCGGCTTGCGGGGAGCTTGGGAGCACGCGCGGATCATGATCCATCAGCCGCTGATTTCGGGGCGGATGTATGCGCCCACCTCCGACCTGGAGATTCAGGCCGAGGAGATGCTACGGGTTCGCGGCGAGTTGAACGAAATCTTGTCGCGACACACCGGGGCAAAGGTCGAGCAGATCGAGAAGGACACCGATCGCGACAACTTCATGACCTCGGAAGAGGCCAAAGGATACGGCCTGCTCGACTACGTCGTCGGGCGCGAAAGTTGAAACCGACCGAAGCTCGATCCGCGGGGTAGCCCGACGAAAGTGTCTCCTGTAACGAAAGGTCGCAAACCGTGGCGATTCTGATTCTTCTGGCCGTCGTGGCCTTCGTGATCATTCGCCTGCCGAAGATCGAGGTGGGGCATAGCGACGAGTTCCGCCGGCGGCGGGTGATGAACTGGCTGCCGCTCGGTCTCACCTACGCCTTCCTCTATATGGGCCGCTACAACCTGAAGGTGAGCAAATTCGCCTTTGAAGAGATGGGGGGGTTGGACGGCGGAGCCCTCATGGGGAACGACGCCTTCGGCTTCATCTTCGGCGTGGGGACGGTGGTCTACGGTTTCTCCTTCCTCATCAACGGGCCCCTGACCGATCGTCTGGGAGGGCGTTTCTCGATCCTCTGCGGCTCGGCGGGGGCGGCGTTGATGAACCTGCTGATGGGGTTGGCGTCTCTTTCGCTCCTCCGTCAGGGACCGGGATACCACTACATCGCGACGAATTTCGTCGTCGTCTTCTCGGTGCTTTACGCCGTGAACATGTATTTCCAGAGCTTCGGCGCGGTCGCGATCGTCAAGGTGAACGCGGCCTGGTTTCATGTGCGGGAGCGGGGTGTCTTCGGCGCGATCTTCGGGATTCTGATCTCTCTGGGGATCTACTTCGCCTTCGACTGGGGCTACTCGATCCTGAACACCTTCGGGCTCGAATGGGTGTTCCTGGTGCCGGCCGTGCTTCTGGTCCTCTTCTTCACGCTCGATGTCTTCATCGTGCGCAACACTCCGGGTGAAGCGGGGCAGCGCGACTTCGACACGGCCGACGCCTCGTCGGGCGACGAAGGGCCGCAGCTGAGCGCGCTGCAGGTTTTCAAACTGATGCTTCGCAACCCGATCATCATGACGATCGCCGGCGTCGAGTTCTGCTCCGGCTTCTTGCGACAGGCGATCATGCAGTGGTATCGGACCTTCGCGAAGCAGACCGATGTGATGCTCGGGCTCGAATCGAGCTTCATCTACGAGAATTGGGGCCTGCTTCTCTGCTGCGCCGGGATCTTGGGTGGAGTAGTCGCCGGGGTCATCTCCGATCATGTCTTCCAGTCGCGGCGCGGCCCGGTGGCGATGCTGCTCTATGTAGTGATGCTGATCGGCGCGGTCGTTCTGACATTCACGTACCAGACCCCGGCTGTTGGGTTTCTGGTGATCTTGATGTCGATGGCGGTGATCGGGGTCCACGGTATGCTCTCGGGCACGGCGAGCATGGACTTCGGTGGACGGAAGAACGTCGGAATCGCCGTTGGCATCATCGACGGATTCGTCTATCTCGGCACCGCCGTGATGTCGTTCACCTATGCGATCGTTCTGCCGAAGGAGCAGCTCGACGCCTCGGGCGAGATCATCGGACCCGCCACGGATCCCGCGAACTGGCGCCCCTGGCCGATCGCCATGATCCCGCTCGCGTTGATCGGCACTTTGCTCGCTTACCGGGTCTGGCATGCCAAACCGCAGCCGAAGAAGACCCCGGCCTCAACTTGAAACTGAGAGAGAATCATGCCTGAAACACTGAAGACCGTTCTACTGCTCGCTCTGCCCGCATCGGGCAAGTCCGAAGTCCGTCGCTACCTCGCCCAGCTTTCGCCCGAAGAGTGCGCGCGCGATTTTCATATGGGCGAAACGGTGCAGCTCGACGACTTCCCCTACGTGCATCTGATGCGGCGGATCGACGAAGAGCTCGAGTCGCTCGGGAAAGCGCGTCGTTTCTACGTGTCTGGAAACGACACATTTACCGACAAGAGGGACTGGGGGACTCTGATCGAGCTGATCAATGGAGACTATGAGAACCTCGTCTCGCGAAGGACGGTTCCGCTCGAAGGCGCGGCGGAGCATTTCTTCGATCGGCTCGATGCTTCCGGGGCGAAGGTCGGGATCGAGGCTCGCGTCGCGAGCTTCGACCCAGATACACGCGCGGCGATCGCGACGGCTCTCGAGACTGAAGTGCGCGATCTCTACAGCGAGCAGAACAATGCCTTGCCCGAGAGCCTCGAGGGGAAGACCGTCGTGATCGAGTTCGCGCGCGGCGGGCCCGACGGATCCGATATGCCGCTGCCTCCACCACACGGCTACCTCTACTCGGTCGCGCAGCTCTCGCCCGCGATTCTCGAAAACGCCTCGATCCTCTACATCTGGGTGACACCCGAGGAATCGCGGCGCAAGAACGACGCGCGGACCGACCCGAACGATCCGGGATCGATCTTGCACCACGGTGTGCCTATGAGTGTGATGCTCGGTGAGTACGGCTGCGACGATCTGGAGTGGCTCGAGGCGAACGCGACGCGAGAGGGAGCGATCGATATCGCCGCCGGCGGCATGACCTATCAGATTCCGGTCGGGCGCTTCGACAACCGTGTCGACAAGACGACCTTCATTCGGGAAGAGCGCGGCGAATGGGATCCCGCCGACGTCGCCGTGGTACACGAGGGGCTCAAGGGAGCGCTGGATCGGTTGAGCGACTTCTGGAGTGGCGCTTGACGCGGACGATGGAGATCGAGCTGAGTGAGAATCGGCGGATCGACGCCCACTAACAAGGGCTTCGAGTTTCGAACCGATCAGAGCGTCGACAACGGCGGCGATGCCAGCGCCCCGGAGCCCTTCGATCTTTTTTGGGGTTCGCTCGGCACCTGTGGCGCTTTCTATGTCGCTTCCTTCTGACGCAATCGCGGAATAGTCGGGTTTTCCGAGGATTCGGAACGCCCCGATCGGCGGGAGGTGCGGTGCAGATGGGATGCAAACACGGGAGTTGTTTCTTCGCCGACCCCAAGAGGCATGGCAGGAGGCTTCGACAAAGACCACCAAGATCCAACAATCAGAAGGGCGCGTCTCCAGCGGGAAACGCGCCCTTCTCTTTGTTCCGCCGGCCGCCGAGGGTCGGCCGGGTCATTGGGAGACTACGGGCATTGCACCCAGTCGTAGGGCCAGGGGCCACTGTCGCAGTTGCCGGTCCAGTAGGTGTTGCCGTTGGCTGTCCACGGGTTGCGCGCGGCGGTCCCGTCGGTATAGCCCGAGGTGCAGCACGAACTGCCCGAGATCAGGCTCAGATCGATGTGGAAATTGAGGCCGTTGTGGTAGCCGTCGAGGGCCCAATCGCAGTCGGCGATCATGTCGCGGTGGCCAGAGATGCTACCGCCGCCGACGATCAGATGCCACTGCCCGCCGTACTGGTCCACCATGCAGAGGGCGGCGTTCAGGGTCGGGCCCTCGTAGTAGTACTCCATATCGATTACATCGAAGCCGGCCGCCGTGAGGCCGTCGACGCTGAACTCGACCAGCGCCTCATCGGTGACGGCCGCCATGCCGGAACCCCCGACGGAGGCAAAAGCGGTGGTGGAGACGAGCAGCAGAGCGGAAAGAGTCGATAGGACAGTCTTCATCGAAAACTCCTTGTGCAAGCCAAGACGGAGAACGACCGAAGCCTTGGCGCACGCGGGGGGAGCTCGACGTCTCGCCGAGCACTCAAGAGTGGCTCCATTCGAACGTGCTGTTCCCCAATGTTGGTACTTTGGATCCTGCCCTGCAGCCCAGGAGGGAGGTCCCTTCCGAAGCCCTTTCGATGAGAAGCTTAAGCCCGATCCGGTAACGAGTCCACCAACTTGGTCAAGTTTTCGCTTTTTTTTGGGGAGGTCCGGCGAAGAGGGTCGCCCGCGGTCCCGGGGTGTTTATTCAAAAGAGCCCAACTCCGCTGCATCCGGCCACGGCACCCAGTCGTACACGCAGCCCCGCTCGTCCACCAGGGGCAGGAATTCCCGACACGCGTCCGGCTCGGCACCCGCGAGCACATCGCGAGCCGCGCACTGCCACGTCAATGAGTCCGCAACCCGATCACATCCGGATCGGGTCGGGAGCTCTTCCTGGCGGGCACTTCGCTTGGGTACACCCACGCCTATCACAAAGCTGGCAAAAGTACAATAGGCTTTATCTCATTACGGTGTAACGACTTATGGCGTCGCCAGCGCATCGCATCGATCCGCGAAGTCGCTCAGCCATCACTCACGCGAGCTTGCCGCGGACGCGGAGATTCGGGTCCCGGCGCGGAGAGGGGCGCGCTGGTCAGTGTCGCCTCGCGGGCACGCAGGGCGGGAAGTTCGCCCCGAGAGGAGCCGCTGGGGGCTTGCCTGGCCAGGAACGACGGCTCTCCGCCCGCCAGTGCGCGGTCCTCCCGAGGATCTCACGCTTATATCGAAACGTCAGGTGGTAGCAGCGTCCTTGCAGCCGCATTCCCGCCGTGATTCACTCTCTGCTCCTGTGTCGAGTGAACGCACAGGGCTATCATCTCTTCGAGTTCGATCCACGGTCCCGACCGGCAGATCGGCGATCCCCACTCCCAACTCAGCCCACGCCGCCCCATGCGCATCGCCCCGCTTCTCGCGCGTCGACTTCGTAGCGCCGGACCAGTGACTGGGTCGAGAGCGACCCTCAATCTGCCTCACATATGCCGTAGACTTCTCCCTGGAATTCAGGTTCCGCGTCCAGATCACAAACCAGCTTGATCGGGCGCTGCAATTCGCCCTCGGCGGAATAATTGTGCTTCGTGAACCGCCACGCCTCATGCTGCCGGCCGTCGAAACCGATCAGTATGGCCTGGGTAATGACAGGCTCATGGGGAGCCATCGGGCCATGAACGATGTGCCAGTGACTCGCGGCAAGTAAAAACGACCTTCGCCGTCCGTCACGGTGGTGTCCACATCGGATCCGTCGGTCGAGGCCCAATGAGAGCGTCGCGTAATTCCAGCGCCCACCACCGGCTGCGCGCCCCTGGTCACTGCGCCATTCACTTCGGAGCACAGAACCTGGGACTCCAGCAAACTCGGGCCCCCGGCCACAATCGCGACGGATCCCACGGTGGCGGACACCAGGACGGCGAGTAGGAGTCCCCATCGAAATTGCGGAGCCATTTCTTCGCCGACTCTAGCCCGCATTTCTCACCAACCTTCGTCGCGAGGCGGCGCAGATTCGTGCCCTGGCGGTGCTTCGCACCGTTTCGCGCGGAGGCGTGCTGGTTGCACCTCGCACAAAGCGAAACGGGG
>NYZA01000265.1 GCA_002686955.1 Gemmatimonadota bacterium | reverse complement strand
GGCCCTCTGTCGCCCTTGCTCGCCAACATCATCCTCGACGACTTCGACAAGGAGCTTGAGAGGAGAGGACACCGCTTCGCGCGCTACGCCGACGATGTGATCATCGTGGTCGGGAGTAAGCGCAGCGGTGAACGCGTGATGGCAAGTGTCACCAGATGGCTCGAAAGCGTGCTCCGCTTGGAGGTCAACACGCAGAAGAGCCACGTCGTGCCGACCAACAAGGCAACATTCCTGGGATTCACCTTCCGGGGAACCAAGATTAGTTGGTCGGATAAGACACTTCATCGCTTCCAGGCCCGGATCAAGGAGTTGACCGGGAGAAACTGGGGCGTGTCCATGAAGCGTCGAATGAAGGAGCTTGCTCTCTACCTCAACGGATGGATGGCATACTTCGGGCTCTCGGGTTACTACAGGCCCATCCCCGAACTGGAGAGATGGATCCGACGACGAGTGCGCATGTGCTACTGGAATATGTGGCGCAAGCGATACACCAGGATCCAACGACTGCTTGCGCGGGGCGTAAGCAGGAAATGGGCGATCCTGACGGGCCTCAGCTCGAAAGGACCGTGGCACATGTCTCGCAATTACGCGATTCACGTAGCTCTTTCCGATGCTTATCTCGCTCGACGAGGCCTGGTCTCCATTCGAGACATCTGGATCCAATCTGCTCAACTACGGTGAACCGCCCCGTGCGGACCCGCATGCGGGGTGGTGTGGGGGCTGGGGGAGAGAAACCCCCGGCTACCCGATTCGAGGTCTCATAGGTATAGACATGGTCGTTCGGCGACATGGATCTATCTACAATGCGTCAGGGAACTTTTTCCGGGCATCTGTCTTGGACCTAGCGTCGTTCCGGCTCTCTTCGATGGATTTCGTCTCCCTGAAGTCACGTGCCTCGATGGTCTCAACGAAATCGGCGTTTGGAAATAGGCGTTCAATTTCGCGCTTGACTTCCTCAAGCCTGACCCTGAAGAACTCCTTGCGGGAATTGACCTTGTTCACGCGCCGACCATCAAAGGCATGGTGCAGCGCAGCTTCCATGGCCGGAGCATCTCGTGAGTATACCATGGCATGTGTGTCGTAAACAAACGGCACGCTGGCGGCGCTCAGTTCCCGGACTCGATCCATTGGATCCAATCGCCGAGTCATCCCGATCTTGTAGACTGCGTCCCCAAACGAGCCAACATTGGAAATCACATACACATAGCCCGATCGCGTTTGCTGGGCCATTGACAACGCTCTCTCCCCCCTCGAATGTGCATCCTCAAGCCGCTTCGTTAGTGTCGCGATGTCCTCCCTCAGAGCCTGGAGGCGCTCCGGGCTAGCTGACCTAGCTTCCTGTCGAGCTTTAGCCAATAGTCTGGCGTACTTGGCCTCCTCCTCAGCAGCTTGGGCAGCGTCTTTGCGAAGCTTCGCCTCTTCTCGTTCCTGCCTTCGAAGTTCTGCCTTTTCTTCCCGCTCTTGGTGCTTCTTCTCCTTGTATTCGTGAGCAAGACGAAGTTCCTGTAGTTTGAGAGCAAGATACTCGCTTGTGACGACGATATGTTGAGAACGGTTGGCCTTGTTGACGGCGTCGAAGGCCTTCTCGATTCGTAGTTCCATCCGGCGTACGTTGTTCCACCGCACCTTCGCAACAGCCGCATCGCACTCGTTGTTGAACGCCCGCGCGGTCAAACGTACGCCTCTATTGATCATCGTCTGCCCCTTTGCTAGGCTATTGTCAACTGTCCACTGGATGTTGCAGACTATTGCCTCTCTGTTGCGGACCATTTCCTTTTGCTCTTCTTTGATCTCGCGTATGGCATGCTTGTATCTCTCCGACGTATCAAAGTCGAAATGGGGTTCGTAGAATCCCAACTCAGCGAGCTCGATTCCGTCATCGAACGCCGCTACCGTGTGTACCAATTTGTCGTACTTGGCCTTCTTCTGTCGATATGATTCCTTCAGCTTCGTCACTGAATCTTCAAGTCGCTTGGCTTCCTTGCCTAAGTCTTCGATCGGTCTGAAACGTTCCAAGAGAGCGGTTTGCTTGGCCTCGCTTGCTTTGTACTTGGGCTCAAGTTGATCGTGTGCGGTTCGCAGTTCATCTCGTTCGGACGTAACGCGAGCATGCTCCCCCTGCAGAAGCGCATATTCATCTTGCAGCGCGCGGAGTTCAGCCTCGATCTGAGTTTGAGCTGCAATCAGGCGGCTTTGCGCGGCCGCAACGCGGCGGTTCGATTCTGAAATATCTGCGAGCTCCGCCTTGGCTGTGGTGTGCGCTGCATGCATATTTGCTTGGTCGTTCTCGAGTGTTGCATGCCTCTTCCTTAGTTGTTTATGAGCTTCAACAAGCCGCGAATGGGCCGATCTCAGGCGCCACTGCCGGACCAACGTTACGAACCAGAGGACTCCCATGACCGCCAAGAGGACCTCGTATGGCTGGTGATTCATCTTGTTTCCCACGGCAGCCAACATCACGAGTCGTGACGAGCGTAGTTGAACGCCAGAAGTGGGGGTCCAGTAGTAACGAGTTTCGTAGCGCAGCCGATTGAGACTCAGCGACCAAACGGATGGCCGCATCCTGCTCCGTTCCGGCGGAAATCTAGTCCTCGAACAACTCATTACCAAGCCCCCCACAACCCCGGCCACCCCGCACGCTCCGGTCGCCCAGTGGTTCAGCACTCAGAATCCTCAGGGCAGTGGTGGCCGATGCGGAAACGACCGGCGTGGCTCGATCTTAGCAGAATCCGCGGCGGTCTTCGGCGGGAGGAGTCCGCCGAAGCGACGACAGGTATGTCCCCGAAGATCCGTGGATATCCGGAAGTGCGGCAATCGTGGATATCGGGTATTCGAGGCCGTCGAGACCGGGAATCAGGGGGCTGCGGGTGGCGAGCGCGCGGCGGATTGCACACGCCCTCAGGTGGTCCACTATCTTGCGCTCGCGGGCCGGTCATGAGATCAACAGATGACGGCAAGGGCTGGAGCTCCCGGAGACAGCGGAGTTCGCCGACACCTGGCCGGCACAAGGGACCGGCCGACGTGGCAGGGGGATCGCGACGTGGGCGCAACCGCGCCGAGATTCGCGCGGCGTTGCGGGAAACCGCGATCCCGCGGGTCAACTGTCTTCCCCCGAGCGGTCAGCGAGCGACCCGGACCGGGCCTCTGCTCACAGCTCAGGAGGCGACGCGGGACGGATCGGGGATGAGCAATCCGCGGCCGCGGGAGTTCGCAGCTTGGATCCGGGGACGTCGTCTGGCACCGGACCGCCGAGTCCCCTGCTTCGATCGCTGGCTGGATCGGCTCTCGGATTTGCAGGCGAGGATGCCGCGCACTCCGTGGCGGCCGCGGTCGAGACCTACTTGGAGAATCTGGAGGGGGAAGGTGCGCGTGACTGGCGGATTCGGCAAGCCGGCGATGCAATTTCCGTCTCCTTCAACCGATTTCGCTCCGTGGCCACGGCGAGCTCCCCCGCGGCCGTCAACGACTGGACTGGCGCGACTGCCCGATGGACCACGTTCCGATATGGGTGCGTACGGTGGGCCGTCGAATGGGGAATGGCTCGCGCAGTACGGAAGGTCCGAGTGAGCCGCGTTGAGCAAAGCGGGTGCGCGCCAGGCTCGGTCTGGCCGCGGTCCTTGCAGGTCCGCCGGTTCGAGGCGCGCGGGGCGACGGGGCGTGCCTGGCACTCGTTTCGACGGTGACCCGCCCCGAAGTGCGCGGTCCTCCGGAATCGTCGACGAATCGGCGAGCCAACCGTTGACAGGCGAAGAGCATCGACGCTAGCCTCCTCCTTCTATGCCATAGGCGGACTCATGTTGTTCGCTTGGCGCGAAGCTATCATCCGCGCGTCGGCCGATCGGCGGCGCGGCGATCCACCGGAGTCTGAGATGATCACGCAGAGCCTGCGCAAGGAGGACGTCGACCGGAAGTGGGTGGTAATCGATGCCCGCGATATGGTCCTCGGTCGCCTCTCTACTCAGGTTGCGAGCCTCTTGCGCGGCAAGCACAAGCCGAACTTTACTCCGCACGTCGACAACGGCGACAACGTCATCGTGCTCAACGCCGATCAGGTGAAGCTCACGGGGCGAAAGGCGGAGCTGAAGAAGTACTTCCGTTATACCGGCTGGCCGGGCGGGGGGCGTTTTCAGACCTACGATTCGGTTCGGGCGAAGAGCCCCGAGCTGATCGTCGAGCGAGCGGTGAAAGGCATGCTGCCGAAGAATCGGCTGGGGCGGAAGATGTTCAAGAAGCTGCACGTCTACGCCGGAGCCACCCATCCCCATCAGGCCCAGAAGCCGGAGCCGTACGAGCTTCCGCACCGGGCCTGAACATTCGAGATCGAGGAGCCAAGCTAGGGAATGTCGAAGACTACTTTCTCAGCGACGGGTCGCCGCAAACGGGCGATCGCCAAGGTCTGGGTTCACCCCGGTGGAACCGGCGAAATCACGATCAACGGCAGCGCGGTGCTCGACTATCTGAATCGCGAAGTGCTGGTTCAAGATATCGAGCGGCCCCTTCTGGCGACGGAGACGCGGACCGGCGTCGATGTCGTGGCGAAGGTGGTCGGCGGAGGGAAGACCGGGCAAGCCGGTGCTCTTCGTCTCGGGATCGCCCGCGCCCTGGTCCAGATGGATGAGGGGAATCGCGCGGCTCTGCGGCGCGAGGGCTTCCTCACCCGCGATGCCCGCCAGGTCGAACGGAAGAAGTACGGTCAGAAGGGCGCGCGCGCCAGGTTCCAGTTCTCGAAACGCTGAGTTCCACTTCTCGACCGCGATCGATGCGGCCCGATCGGGGCCGCGCAAACCGCGAAGGTCCATGAGTGCATTGGGGTGTCGCCGAGCCATCCTCGGCGGCCGAGCGGGCCTTCCAGGAACAACCCCAGGAGCCGACTATGTCCGAGACCGCCACTGAGACCGTCACCGAGACCGTCACTGAGACCGTCACTGAGACCGCCACTGAGGCCGCCACTGAGACCGCCACCGAGGTCACCGCAAGAGATCTGCTGGAAGCCGGCGCCCATTTCGGCCACCAGACCAAGCGCTGGAATCCGAAGATGCGCCGCTACATCTTCGGAAAGCGGAACGGGATCCACATCATCGATCTGCGCAAGACGCAGGTGCGATTGCGGCAAGCGACCGCCTTCGTGCGAGAGCATGCTCGCAAGGGTGGCAAGGTGCTCTTCGTGGGGACGAAGCGCCAGGCGCAGGAGACGGTCGTAGCCGAGGCGGAACGTTGCGGGATGTTCTTCGTCACCGAGCGCTGGCTCGGCGGCTTCTTGACCAACTACGCGACGATCAAAGTCTCCGTCGACAAGATGAAGCGGCTCGAGCATATGGAAGAGGATCGGAGCTTCCACAGCCTCACGAAGAAGGAGCGGCTGATGCTCAAGCGCGAGCATGAGAAGCTCTCGAGGGTTCTGCGGGGCGTGAAAGCGATGGTCGATCTGCCCACGGTGGTTTTCGTTGTCGACACCCGAAAGGAAACGATTGCCGTCAAGGAGAGCCGCAAGCTGGGGATCCCGGTCATCGCGATCGTCGATACGAACTGCGATCCGACCGAGATCGACTTTCCGATTCCCGCGAACGACGACGCCGTCCGCTCGATTAGTGTCGTGACCAAGGCGATCGCCGATGCGGTGATCGCGGGGCGGCACGACGCCGGCGATTTCGATTTCGATGCGAAGAGCGAGGACGGTGAGCTGGAAGCCGCACTGACCGAATCGGCCACCGCCGAGGAGGGGGCGCAAGCGGAAGCCGGCGCCGAAGAGACCGCCGCGGCGCCGGTGGTCGAGGAGACGGCGCCTTCGGCCGAGATGGTGGAGGCTGCGGTCGAGGCTCCGATCGAGGTGGCCCAGGAGTCGGAGCCGGTGGTCGATCTGGACTCGCCTGCCGCCGAGCAGGTCTCGACCGACGAGCCCACCGAGACCGAGGAAGCGCCGGCCGAGGCGAGCGCCGGCGAAGAGGCCGCTCCCGAGGAGAGCCCGGCCGAAGAGGCGAGCGCCGAAGAGCCGGAAGAGCGGACGAGCTAACCCCGACCTTCATTTCAACAGAAATCGCGCCGCCCCGATCGTGGGATCGATTCCGTGGGCGGCGTCTTCGGAGACTGGACATGACGATCACGGCATCGACCGTCAAAGAGCTGCGGGACCGCACCGGGGCCGGCATGATGGATTGCAAGCGAGCACTAACCGAGACGAGCGGTGACATGGAGCAGGCGGTCGACCTGCTTCGCCAAAAGGGTGCCGCGTCGGCGGCGAAGCGCGCGGGGAGAGAGACCAACGAAGGTGCGGTGATCTCCTATATCCACCCCGGATCGCGACTCGGCGTGTTGATCGAGCTGAACTGCGAGACCGACTTTGTGGCTCGAACCGATGATTTTCAGCGCCTGGCCAAGTCGTTGGCGATGCAGGTCGCGGCTTGCAATCCGCTGGTGGTGCGGCGCGAGGAGCTCGCCCAGGATGCGGTCGATCGGGAGCGCGAGATCTACGCCCAGCAGGCCCGAGAGACTGGAAAGCCGGAAGCGGTGATCGAGAAGATCATCGACGGCAAGATGGATAAATGGTATCGAGAGATCTGTCTGCTCGAGCAGATCGATGTTCGCGATCCGTCAGGCGGAGTAACGGTCGAGGCCCTGGTGACCGATGCGGCCGCGAAGCTCGGCGAGAACCTCTCGGTTCGGCGTTTCAGCAGGTTCGCGCTCGGGGAGTAGCTCGGTCCGCGGGCGGTCGAGCTCCCGGGCCCAACAGGAAAGAGAATAGATGCCCGAACCCGCGCCGATCTACCGACGCATACTACTCAAGCTGAGCGGCGAGGTCATGGGCGGCGAGAGCGGCCACGGCATCGACCAGGGCACCCTTGATCTGATGGCCGCCGAGATCGACGACGTGCGTAAGCTCGGAGTAGAGATCGCGATCGTGCTCGGTGGGGGGAACATCTTCCGCGGTCTCGCGGGAACCGCCGAGGGGATGGAGCGAGTCTACGGCGACTATATGGGCATGCTGGCGACCGTGATCAACGCCATCGCGCTCCAGGCGGCGCTCGAAAGGCGAGGCTGCGAGACCCGTTTGCAGTCGGCGCTCCATATCAAGGAGGTCGCCGAGCCTTATATTCGTCGCCGCGCGATGCGCCATCTCGAGAAGGGGCGTGTGCTGATCTTCGCGGCCGGCACGGGGAACCCCTTCTTCACGACCGATACAGCGGCCGTGCTGCGGGCGGCGGAGATCGACGCCGACGCGATCTTGAAAGGCACCAATGTCGACGGCGTGTACACCGCCGACCCCGTCCTCGATCCGAACGCGAAACGCCTGCGCACCCTCACCTACATGGATGCGATCAAGAACCGGCTGCGCGTGATGGATTCGACCGCTTTTTCCCTCTCCATGGACAACCGGCTGAAAATGGTGGTGTTCAAGATCGGTGAGCGAGGGAATATCAGAAAGATCGTTCTCGGCGAAGAGATCGGAACGCTCGTGAAGGAGGACTCGCAATGATCGACGAGGTTTGCTTCGAAGCCGAAGAGAGCATGACCAACGCCATCGAGCACGCTCAAAACGAGTTCGCGCGCTTGCGCTCAGGCAAGGCGACGACCGCGCTCGTCGACGGAGTTCGCGTGGAGGCGTACGGCTCCTCCATGCCGCTCAATCAGGTGGCGACGATTACGGTGCCGGAGCCGCGCTTGATCGTGATTCAGCCCTGGGACAAGTCGACGATCAAGGACATCGAGAAAGCGATCATGGTGGCCGACCTCGGTCTGAACCCATCGAACGACGGGTCGGTGATCCGGCTGGCGATCCCTCAGCTCACCGAGGAGCGGCGGCGCGATCTGGTGAAGATGGTCAAGAAGATGGCCGAGGACGGTCGGGTTTCGATCCGTTCGGTGCGTCGTGAGGCGAACGAGAAGCTCAAGGCGGGAGTGAAGGCGGGAGATCTCTCGGAGGACTTGATGCACGACGGTCTGGATCAGATTCAGAAGCTGACCGATCGCTTCGTGAAGCAGATCGATGAGCTCACGACGGCGAAAGAGACGGAGCTCTTGGAGATCTGATCTCGATCCGGGTCAGCTTCCCGCGGGCTGGTCGTTCGTCACGCAGTGGATGCCGCCGCCCCAGTACCAGAGCTCCCGCGTGTCGACGATATGACCGTCGCGATCGGGGAAGAGCTCCTCGACCCGTTGGCGGGCCGCTTCGTCCCACGCGGGTTCGGCGAAGCCGGTCATTATGCGCGCTCTTGGATGTTCGTGAGACGGGCGCGGGAGCGGCCGGGGTGTGGAGGATGTGGCCCAGGACGACGAGAGCGGTGGCGGTTTGCTGGCGGGTGGTGAGCATGGTGGGCCTTCGGTGAGGATTGCAGTGAAGGATAAGCGTGGTATCTGTCATGCTGTGCCGTTCGCTTCGTTTTCGCTCGTACACGCCGCATCTCCATCGAAAGACGCCCCCGTGCAGATCCGCAATGTCGCGATCATCGCCCACGTCGACCACGGCAAGACCACCTTGGTCGATCAGATCCTCCGCCAGTGCAATGTCTTTCGAGAGGGGCAGCAGGTGCGCGAACGGATCATGGATTCTAACGATCTGGAACGGGAACGAGGCATCACAATAACCGCCAAGAACTTCTCCGTTACCTACAGAGACACGCGCGTCAACCTGATCGATACCCCGGGCCACGCCGATTTCGGCGGCGAGGTCGAGCGGGTGCTGAAGATGGCCGATGGCGTCTTGCTATTGGTGGACGCATTCGAAGGGCCGATGCCCCAGACCCGCTTCGTGCTGCAGAAGGCGCTGCAGCTCGGACTGCGGCCTCTGGTAATCATCAACAAGGTCGATCGGGCACATTCCCGGCCGGACGAGGTCCTGGACGAGGTGTTCAGCCTCTTCTGCGAGCTCGAGGCGAACGATGAGCAGCTCGACTTCCGCTCGGTCTACGCGGCCGGTCGCGAGGGTTGGGCCGCGCGAGAGCTCGAGGATCAACGTCGTGATCTAACACCCTTGCTCGATCTCATCGTGGAGTATCTTCCGGCTCCGCGCGTCGTGAAGGGACCGCTGCAGATGCTGGTCGCCGCGATGGATCACAACGAGTACGTGGGGCGCATCGCCATCGGCCGAGTGGAGAGGGGGCGGCTTCGCGCGAAAGACCGCGTCACATTGTTGAAAAGGGATGGGAGCCAGGCGACCACGGTGCTCAAACAACTTTTCGTCTTCGACAATCTCGGTCGCGCCGAAGTCGAGGGGGTCGACTGTGGCGATATCTGCGCCGTCGTCGGGCTCGAAGATGTCGATATCGGCGACACTCTCGCCGATCCGGAGCAGCCGGAGCCTCTGGCGATCATCGCCGTTGACGAGCCGACGCTGACGCTCAACTTCATGAGCAACGACAGCCCGTTCTATGGGCGGGACGGAAAGTACGTCAGCACCCGACATCTGCGCGAGCGGCTGTTGCGCGAGACCGAGCGTGATGTGGCATTGCGAGTAGAAGACACGGCGAGCAGCGACACTTTCAAGGTCAGCGGGCGCGGCATTCTGCATTTGGCGATACTCATGGAGACGATGCGCCGCGAAGGGTATGAGTTCGTGGTAGGGCAGCCGCGCGTGATCTATCGGGAGATCGATGGGCACAAAGCCGAGCCGGTCGAAGTGCTGACGGTCGACATTCCTGGCGATCAGGCGGGGACCGTCATCGAATACGCGGGCTCTCGTCGCGGCGTTCTGGTCGCTATGGAGCAGAGCGAAGCGCGAACGAGGATGGAATTCCGGATTCCGAGTCGGGGGCTGATCGGTTTTCGCAGCCAGATGCTGCAGGCGACCGGGGGCGAGATCGTGATGCACCACCGATTCTTCGAGTATGAGTACTTCAAAGGGAGCATTCCCGAACGACAGACCGGCAGCATCGTGAGCATGGGCACCGGACCGGCCGTGGCTTTCGCCCTGGACGGATTGCAGGATCGCGGCGTTTTCTTCGTGGAGCCCGGAGAGGAGCTCTATTCAGGCCAAGTGATCGGTGAGCGAAACCGAGGGGACGACCTCGTCGTCAATGCGCAGAAGGCCAAGCAGCTGACCAATATTCGCGCGGCCTCGGCGGACCGGAAGATGCAGCTCGCGCCGGCGATTCGGATGAGCCTGGAAGAGGCGATCGAACACCTGAACCATGACGAATGCGTGGAGGTGACGCCGAACCACATTCGCCTGCGCAAGACCATCCTCGACGAGACCGAGCGGCGCCTTGCGCAGAAGCGGCGACGGCCATGAACGCACAACCCCGGAGGAGATTCTGGTGAAACGAGATTCGAGCGACGCCCCGGTCGCCCATGCTACGCGATACCGTGTGTCTTCTCCCGATGTGCATCGCAACTTGATCTCGGTCGAAATGATGGTTCCTGCGCCGGCAGGTCCCGTCCTCGATCTGATCATGCCGATCTGGACTCCGGGTTCCTACTCTCGTACGCGAGTACTCTCGCCACGTGCACGAGGTCGAGGCTCGTGGACCGGAGGGGGCGATTCCGGTCTACAAGATCTCCAAGAATGTGTGGCGAATCAAGATCGACGGAGCTCCCGATCAGATCGATTTCGAGCGCCACTTGACGCCCTTCGGTCTACGGGTCGTTCCGGGGTGGAAGCGGGCGCAGGGCGATGGGCTTCCGCCGGGAGGCCAGATCGGGATCGATGTGCGAGACAAGCCGGGCCGAGCCATCGTGAGCCGAGTACGGGTCGATACGCCGGCGGCGCGGGCAGGGGTCTATGTGGGTGACGAGATCATCGCCATCAACGGGCATCGAGCCTGGACGGAGGAGGGACCGCGGGAGCGGTTCATGGAGCGTCGATCGGGACAGAAGATCAGCATCACTTTGGCGCGACATGGAATGTTGCGCGAGGTGGAGCTTGTTCTGGCACCGTGGCCGGCGGATCAATACCGCGTGGAGAAGGTCGATTCGCCGTCGATTGAAGCGATGGAGCTGCTTCGGGGGTGGTTGGGGGAGGACCTCGGAACATTGGGGGTGCAGGGCTGAGGTCGTGAGGCTCGCGGTGGTGCCCCCACCTTGCCGCGAGGCGCGAGCAAGTGAGACACCACCGTCCGCCGATGGTCGAGATCGGATTTGGAGGCGGGCGATCAGAACGATCGGACGCCTTTTTGGCTGATCCGCAGCACGGCATCGTCACCCTGCTCTCCCCGCGGGCGATCGACACCGATCCAGACCCTGGTGAGACTGGCCCGCGCTTTCACGGATCCGAGCTCGGCGCCGCGGGCATAAGCTTCGGCCGAGGCGGCCCGGTCTCCGCAGCGTTCGAAAGCGACACCGAGGTTGTTCTGCACCACCGCCTCATCGGGGAGCAGCTCCGCGGCTCGCTCCAGGAGGGGACGGGCGCCCGCGGCGTCGTTGTTCTGGAGCTTGAGGTAACCGAGGTTGTTCAGGGTCCAGCCGTCGGCGGGTTCGATTTCGAGGGAGCGTTCGTAGTCGAGTGTCGCTTCCTCGGTGGCGCCGAGGCTGTGGTGGACCCTCCCGAGGACCCGCCAGGATTGGGCGCTCTCGGGATCGATCTCCGTTGCCTGCTGAGCAGGCGCGAGCGCGGAATCGGGCCGGCCGCGATCGAGCTCGACGCGGGCGAGGTTGCGGTGGGCCTTGACCAGAGCCGGCTGGATTTCGATCGCCCGCCGGTAGTCGGCCGCCGCCGCCTCGAGGTCGCCGCTCCGCTGCTCGGCGAGCGCGCACATGTAGTGGCCCCAGGGGTTGGAGGGGTGCTCGTTGCGGTAGGCGTCGAATTGCTCGACCGCCTCTTCGAAGTCGCCCGATCGAAATGCTCTGGTGCCCGACTCGAAGCTTCCGATCTGGGCCACGGCGGTGGTGGCCGATATCAGGAGGGTGAGGCCGGCTTGTTGCGGGTTGCCGAGATGAGACATGGTGCTCTCCGGTTGGGAACAGCATCCGCGGAAGGGAGAAGATCTCCGAAGCGGGGCTGGTCGCGACCTCTTTCGCGAGAGGTCCGGTGCGGGTCCACTTCGCAAGGGGCCGGCCATGTTGGCAGTGCCGGCGCAAGTGTCTGTAGAGCAGTGAGTCGCGTGGGATGAGCGAATCTAGTGGACGCGGAAACGTGTCTTGCCGGACACGTGCCGCGTGTCCGGCTAGCCCGCATTTCTCACCAACCTTCGTCGCGAGGCGGCGCAGATTCGTGCCCTGGCGGTGCTTCGCACCGTTTCGCGCGGAGGCGTG
>NYZA01000264.1 GCA_002686955.1 Gemmatimonadota bacterium | reverse complement strand
GTGATGAGCGCCTGGTGGACCAATACACGTCGTTTCAGCACACCACCAACGACAGCCTCTATCTCACCTCCGACGGCGGCCGCGTGGCTCAGCGAAACGTCCTGACGACACCGGGAGTGTGGGTGGCCGCCCATGCCCGCGGCGACACGGTGACGCGATCTTCCGGATTCGGGAGCTTGCGCCAGGGAGGGATGGAAGTGCTGCGCCAACTCCGCTTCGAGTCGAGCGCCCGGGAAATGCGCGAAGAGGTGCTCGAGCTCGTCGAGGCCCCGGATTGCCCGAGCGAAGTCATGAGCTTGCTGATCGCGCCGGATCAGGCCTACTTGCAGATCCACGAGTCGATCGGCCACCCCTTGGAGCTCGATCGTGTGCTGGGCGACGAGCGGAACTACGCGGGGACCACCTTCGTCACTCCCGAGATGGTGGGCAGCTACCGCTACGGCGGCGAACTGCTCAACATCACTTTCGATCCCGGGGTCGTCGGCGAAGCCGCGAGCTACAGCTACGACGACGAGGGGATGCGCGCGCAGCGGCAACACATTATTGAAGACGGCGTTCTCGTGCGACTCCTCGGTGGCGTCACGTCCCAGGCGCGCTCCGGACTCCCCGGTGTCGCCTCCTGTCGGGCCAGCAGCTGGGCGCGCCCGCCGATCGACCGGATGGCGAACCTCAACTTGGAGCCGGGCGACTCCACACTCGAGGAGATGATCGCAGCCGTTGAGCGAGGCATCTACATGCGCTCGAACTGTTCCTGGTCGATCGATGACTCTCGGCGCAAGTTCCAGTTCGGTTGCGAGTGGGGCCGGCTCATCGAGAATGGTCGTTTAACTCAGGTCGTGAAGAAGCCGAACTATCGCGGCATCAGCGCCACTTTCTGGCGACACCTCGAAATGGTGGGGTGCGCCGACACGGTCGAGATGCTCGGGACCCCCTACTGTGGTAAGGGGGAGCCGAACCAGTCGATCCATGTCGGCCATTCCACACCCCCCTGTCTCTTCAGCGATGTCCAGGTTTTCGGAGGAGCATGATGGATCAGCACCGAAGCAGTTTTGATACCCTCGCCGACCATCTGCAAAGGAGAATTCGCGGAGAAGAGGTCTTTCTCGCGCAATACCGCGGGGAAGAGTCGGATTTCGCGCGCTTGACCGAGGGGAAAGTGCGACAGGCGGGGTCGGTCCAGGATCATTCTTTCTATGTGGAGCTGATCGACGGCAAACGTCACGCGGGGAGCGCTCTTACACTCAGCGGCAATTCGGAGGAGGACCGGCGCCTGCTCGACGAAGAGCTCGACCGTCTGCGCGAACGCCTGCCCCACCTGCCCGAGGACCCCCACCTTCTCTACTCCACTGAAGTGCGGTCGACCGAGCGGGTGGATCGCCGCGATCTACCCGCGGGCGAAGACGCGTTGGCGATCGTTCTCGACACCGCCGAAAGCTACGACCTCGTCGGCATCTACGCGGCGGGCGCGGTCCACCGCGGCTTCGCCAACTCCTTCGGGCAGCGCAACTGGTTTTCAAGCGACTCTTTCAACTTCGAATGGACCCTCTACCACCACGCCGACAAAGGGATCAAGGACTCCTACGCGGGATTCGATTGGGATCCGGACGCACTTCGGCGCGAGATGGAGAAGGGTGCGAAACGGCTGGATCTGCTGGCGCGTCCACCACGCGACGTGAAACCGGGCGCCTATCGCGCCTTCCTCGAGCCAGCCGCGGTGGCGGAATTGATGATGCTCACCTGTTGGGGCGGCTTCGGGCTCGAAGGGATCCGAACCAAGACCTCTCCCCTGCTGCACTTCTGGGACGGCGAGGCCCCACTCGACTCCCGAGTGAACCTGTACGAGAGCACCTCGCAAGGAACCGCGCCAGGATTCGACGGCCAGGGTTTCATTCGACCGTCCCGGGTCGCTTTGATCGATGGAGGGCTCCCCGGCGAACCACTCGTGTCGCCTCGCAGCGCACTCGAGTACGGAGCAACGACCAACGGCGCCAACGAAGGCGAGTTCCCGGAATCGCTGGAGATCGGTGCCGGAGAGCGATCAGCCAAGACGATTCTGGCCGAGCTCGACCGGGGTCTCTATCTGCAAAGGCTCTGGTACTTGAACTGGTCCGACCGAGCCGCCGCCCGTGTCACCGGCATGACCCGATTCGCCTCGTTCTGGGTGGAAGACGGAGAGCTGGTCGCCCCGCTGCCGGCCATGCGCTTCGACGAGACCCTCTACAATATCTTCGGCGCCAACATGCTCGAGCTGACCCGAGAGCGAGAGCGCCTCTTCGATACGGATACCTACGAGGGACGAACGACCCAGAGCTGGCTGCTACCGGGGATTCTGGTCGACGGGCTTCACCTCACGCTCTGATCGGCGCGGTAGCGTTGCCCGGCGCCAACCGGTGTTGCCGGGCCCGCCGTAGGCGCCCATGTCGGACGGAGCACTGTTTGGATACCAGCGTGGCCACCGAGAGTGCCAATCGGAGATGCCGTCTTCGATGGTGGGGTCGCCTGCGTCGATGCAGGGGAACCCGGGGCGAGCAGTTAGTCGAAGCCGGCGCGAGAGCGGAAGATCGGATAGGCGTCGATTGTGCCGGTGCCGTACCAGCCGCCGCCCTCGATATCGCAGAAGGTGAACACGGGCTAGCCGGGGTCGTCGGGGTCGTAGTAGACAGCGCCGGGAGTGTTGCCCCATAGAACGCCGTTGGTGAGGACCGGTTCGGCGGGGGTGCTCATCCAGTCGCTCCAGCAGCTGATCCCGCCGCCATCTTCGGCGCTGTTCCCGGCGATCGTACAGTTTCTGAAATCGGTCGAAGACGACCAACATGAAACACCGCCGCCGAGGTTTGCCGAGTTGGCAGTGATAATGCAGTTTTGAAAACTGGGTGAGCAATCGTGAAAAAGTGCGAACCCCCCGCCGCCACCTCCCGCAAAGTTGTTGACGATAGTGCAGTTGATCAGAACCGGATAAGGGTTCGCGCAAGAATAACTTGTCATCTTGGCGCCCAGATGTGCCGCAGATCTGGTCGATTGGTGAGTACCGAAACCGTAGGAATGGTCCGGCTATGTCGAGAATTTCGGAGCTCGCCGATCGGCCGATTGTGGTGCAGATGGGATGCCAAATGACAAGTTATTCTTGCGCGTACCCTTATCATTCCACGAAGCGACACAGTTCTGCGAACCGGTGATCGCCTGACGATCATCGGAGATCCAACGGCAATACTGGAGCTGGAGGAACGGTATGGATGAGGGTCAGCTCGTCGAGCCTGAATAGAGAAGCCGTTCTTTCAGCTTCACGGAGTACGGCTTGTAGTAGCGGCTCGTCCAGGAATCGTTCGGGGTCAGATAGAGCGCGACGGGCGCATCCGACTCTCCGGCCTGGGACTCGATCACCTGCCTGAAATAGTGGTGGCTGAACAGCCGCATGAACTCCCCCAGATAGATGTCCGCCACTCGAGTGTCGCCACGGTCTTCGCCTTCGGGCCCTTCTTCTTGGCGTCGTAGACGATCTGCACGTCGGCCCCGGCCTGCTTGGCTTTCTTGAACTCCATCAACGCGGCCTCATGATTGAACTCGTAGACCGCTGCGCGCAGTGCGAAGTTGGAACTCTTCGCGCGACCGATGAATGCGGTCATCGCTTCTTCGAGACCGCGTGAAAGGCAGGCATACGCATCGGCCTGCTCGCTGGTGGGCAGTTTGTTCGGTTTCACGTTGCCGAAGCGCCGCGCGTAGGCCTGCGAACCCGCCACTGCGCGATTGAAGTACACATCGTGGGTCTGGCTCGTGTCGCCTTCGGTCTCCGTCGCTACCTCGACGGGGACGCCCGTGCCTTGAACCAGGGCCTTCGGTGTTCCGCGCATCGGCACGACAGTGTAGACATACTGGTGCCCCGGTTTGGCCGTGTAGTCCGCCCAGCGAAAGGTCTGCGCGGGGTGCTCGAGCAGAGAGTGGTGTTCGCCCGGGAGCTGGATCGGAACGACCTCTAGAAAAGTCTTCATCCCCCGCAGCCAGAAGTGCTCGTTTTCGGTCTTGTCCTCCCGGTGGATCGCGAAGCCCAGAAGCTCCTTGCGGGCCGTCTTCGATGCGTTCATGCCGAGGATCACGACATGGGTTCCGGCGATGGCGCGCACGGCGACGCCGCTCTTGCTCTTTCTGACTCTCATGTCCCCTCACTCCGACAAAATGGACGGAAACAGCCATGCCGTTCCGCGCTCCGGTTCCGGGCACGAACCGGCACGGCTGTTTCGTTGCAGGCGCCTATCGCTGGATTGCGATGCTGTAGTCCCCCATTCCGATCGGGCTGTAGTGCCGCACCTGAACGTAGTAGGTGCCCGGCGTGAGGTCGGCGCGGATCAGAGCGTTCCTGCCTGCCCCGCTGTCATCGTTCTCGGCCAGCTTCACGGTCTTGCTGTTCGGCCCGAAGAGGGTCATGAACACGTCGGTCGTGCCGGTCGTCTGGATGACGTGGGCACCCCGTGATGTCACCTCGAACTTGAACTCGTCTACCTCGCCCGCCTGCCCAATCGAGGCCGATGTCGCCGCACTTACCCGCAGCTCCACGATGTCGTCATCGGCCGGCCCAGCGGTGCGTGGATACATCGTGGCGGCTCGCACGAACTCTTTGTCCATCTCGGAGAGCTCTTCGTTCTCCTCGGTGCCGAAGCCGTTGGTCGTCCAGTCCGCCGGGAACGCGTACAGCATGATCGATTCGGGGTCGAACTCGGTACCGTGAAGCTGGTCGGCACTGTACTTGTCGAGCACGTTGTGGCGGATCTGTGCCTCTGTCCAGTAGTTCGGAGGCCCCTGGAGGTCCGCGATGACTCTGGCCTCGTTCCACTGCATGCCGCCGCCGGGATTTTGGTGCTCGTGGCTGAGTCCGATCATGTGGCCGAACTCGTGCAGGATCACACCTTCGTCTTGCCAACCCAGGTTGAGGGTGGCGGCGTGGAGCGGGATATCGAGATTGTCGGTTCCGACATACGACCACGCGCCGTCGGACGCGTCGAACGTCACTCGGATCTGGGCGACCGGGTTCTCGGTGAACTGAAAGTGCAGATTCGCGTACTCGGTCCACTCCGGCGCGTGACTGCGCACCATCTCTTTCTGCTCCTGCGTGCCGTCCAGAAAGCTGATGGAGATCGTGCTCCCGTTGACCCACTGCTTGCCGATCAGCGATATCGCGCGGTCCCGGCCGGGCCGATACCCTCGAACGAGCCTCGCGGGCCGAGCGAGATCCCGCGGCAAAATCCTATCGAAACACATCTTCGGTGCGTTGGCCATGCTGAGGCTCCCTTCGTCTGATCGATGGAGTGGTCGCTTCCGGCCTCACATCGACGACCCATGTCTACGCCTGCGAAATGCCGGGGCCTTCCAGGCATCGAGGCGTACATTCACATTCTAGGCCGGAATCTCGCGCGACACAATTCCGCGGGACGGTCTATTTTGACTAGACTCGATCCATCAATTCATCTGGAGGCGTCGCATGGGCAAGCTCCGCATGCTCGGGGTTCATGGTCTTGGTGATCACCGTCATCTGCCTTGGAAGGAAGAATGGGAGGCGACGGTTCGTCGCGCATTCCCCGATGTCCCGGGGATCGAACTCGAATTCCGGTTCCTGAGTTACGATCATATTTTCGAGAAAGTGGACATCTCTGCGTGGGAAGCGACGGTCGCCGTCTACAAGCTCCTGCGAAGCGGAGCCACGTCGATCTTCGGGAGCCGTGCGCGCGCCCGTGGTGCCCGCGATCCGCGCGGCATCAGTGAGTTCCTTCGCAGGCACGCGGGCTGCGTCGTCGCCTGGCTGGAGGACGAGGGGTTCCGGAAAGACACGCGGGCAATGGTGCTCGCCGCGCTGGAGGAGCAACGGCCCGATGTCGTTCTGGCCCACAGTTTGGGATCGCTCGTGACGTACAACGCGATCACTCATGGAGACGCGGCCAAACACGAGCCGGCGTTGCGACGGCTCCACTATGTCACGCTGGGGTCTCAGCTCGGCAACGCCTTCGTCCGCGCAAACCTCACGCCCGGCAGGCTCGAGATGCCTCCGGTCGCGCAGTGGCGCCATCTGTACAACGAGGAGGACGATGTCTTCACCTCCCCGATTCGATTCCCCGGCCGATCCGACTTCTGCCAAATCGAGACATCCTTCGACATCAAGGGAGTATTGGATCACTCGGCGACGCACTATCTCGAGCATCGAGCGACTCGGGCCTTGCTCTGGGAGCCGCTCGCTCAGATCGCCGCCGGCAGGTCGAGGGCAGCGGGGAAGCCCGCTTACCGAGCACTCTTCGGCTCACCCACTCGTGCTCCCAAACGAAAGCTGCACCGTCGCGCACTGCTCGTCGGGATCGATGAGTACCCGGCCGAGTCCGACCGCCTCGCGGGCTGTGTGAACGACGTATTTCTGATGAGCGAAGCGCTGCAAGAGTGTGGATTCGCAGCCCAGGAGATCCGCGTCTGCTTGAACAGACGCGCGACCGCGCAGGGAATCATCGAGCGACTCGACTGGCTCGTGGACGACCCGCGGCCGAACGATGTGTTGTTCTTCTTCTACAGCGGGCACGGAGCGCAGCTCCCCACCTACGGGATGGGGGATTCGATCGATCGGATGGACGAGACACTGGTCCCGTGGGACTTCGATTGGTCCCCCGAAACCTGCGTGACCGACGATCAGATTTTCGATCTCTATGCGCAATTGCCGTATGAAACCGGCTTCGTGATGGTATTCGACTGCTGCCACTCAGGAGGGATCCACCGGGCCGGGGCTCCCAAGGCAAGAGGCCTCAACCCCCCCGACGACATCCGGCACCGCGGGCTTCGCTGGGACGTGGCCACAGAGACCTGGGAGCAGCGGAAGCTCGAACCGCTGGACCCAGGCTTCTCCACAGAGGACGACGTGTCGCGCGGCTTCTTCGGCAAGGACCGGAGAACCGCTCGCCTGGGGCGCGCGGCGGCGCTCCGAAGAACGGACCATCAGACATACGAGCGGGCGCTCAAGGAGTCAGCGGAGCCCATCGGCCCGTACCTGCCCGTCATCTTGGAAGCCTGCGCCGAGGAGGAGCTCGCCTACGAGTACCGTCACGGGGCGATTTCGTACGGTGCGTTCACCTACTCGCTCGTCTCGGCGCTCCGGCGCCGGGAAAATGTCAACTTTGAGAACTTGGTACTGAAAGCCGCCGACACAATTCAGGCGATGGGTTACTCCCAGCATCCCCAACTTCTCGGACCGGCGCGAATCGTGAAGGCCCGCGTACCCTGGATGGCGCGAAAGGCGAAGAAGAACCGGAAAAAGAGCAAGAGCTGACAGCCTGAGATACTGTCAAAAGTTGTGGATCGGGGGAAGGTCCCTCACAGCTTCAGTCCCGCCTTCTTTCATCCGCGCCCTGATCTCCCTCGAACCAGGCGTCGTGGATCCCCATCGCCCCGAGCCCCGCTACGATCGGGAAGGGCTCCGTCGTCCGACAGACGATATTGCGCGAGATCAGCGCGGCCGCCCCCAGAAAGCGCTCGAGCCGCTCGAAGCCCTTGCCGTCGCGAGGGCTCGGGTGCTCGCTCCACTTCGCCTCCAGGGCCTGGAACCTGCCTCCCTGATGGAGCAGGAAATCGACCTCGCCCTGGCGGTCACGCCAGAAGTGCACGCGCCCAGCCGGTCGCGCTCTGCGCCATCGCTTGCGCAGCTCGATCAGAACGAAAGTCTCCCAGATTGCCCCGCGCAGTGGCGAGCGGTGCAGCTCATCCACCGACAGGATATCGATGAGGAAACAGAGCAAGCCGGTATCGGCCAAGTAGAGCTTGGGGCCCTTCGTCATGGAGCGCGTGGCGTTGTTGAACCACGGCTCCAGCAACACGACCTGGTTGGACGCCTCGAGAACCGAGAGCCAGGTGTTGGCTGTTGTCGGGCTGATGCCGATATCACGCGCCAGTTCCGACTTGTTCAGCAGCTGCCCCGAGCGCAAGGCGCAAGCGCGCAGGAAACGATCGAAGTCGCGCAGGTTGCCCACATTGAGCTGCGACCGAAGATCGCGCTCCAAATATGTCGCCACGTAGGCCGCGAAGTACTCGTCCGCCCGCAGACCATCGACCGCTTGAAGCTCGGGGAACCCTCCCCGCAGCAGAAGATCGTCCAGCCCCACCCGCGGCTTGCCACGCAGGATTTCGCGGCAGGAGAGCGGCTCGAGCTCCAAGATCGCGGTGCGTCCGGCGAGAGAGTCGGATACTCCTTGCAGAAGGTTGAACTTCTGCGATCCAGTGAGCACGAACTGGCCATTCCGAGAGCGCCTCGCGTCGACCTCGCGCTTGAGGTGCCGGAACAGCCCCGGCGCATATTGCACCTCATCGACGATCAAAGGCGGGGGATGGCGGTGCAAAAACTCCGCGGGCGCATCCTCGGCTTGGGCGGCGAGCGTAGGCAGATCCAGGCTGACGTAGCGGTAGCCCGGGAAGGCGCGGCGTACCAACGAGGTCTTGCCGGCCTGTCGCGGCCCCGTGACCACGACGACCGGTCTGGTGTCGACCAAGCGCGCCAATGTCTCTCGTAACTCTCTCTTGAACCACATGGTTGCAGATCTTGCAGTCGAACTGGACTTTTTGCAAGTATCGCGTTGATAAGATTGTCACAGAGGCCCTCAGCTCTTCCGCGGCGACGATCAGCGCAACCTACGAATCAGCCACGATGCCTATCCCCTGGGGCGCGCGGAGCAGTCCGCCTTGCGCGCACACAGGGCGGGAAGTTCGGGCGATGCGGAGCCACGGGGCGTGCCTGGTTACGAGCTGACGGCGATTGAAGACCAATACTCCGTCCTCCCCCAAAATGCTCCCTCGCGGACCCAAGTACGGCACAGCGCTGATTGCGTTATCGTCAAATGCTCCCCGCGTCCCCCCGAAACGTCCCCCAGCGCGGAGGCCCTGCACGCCTGCCAGAGCTACCACTGGCCCGGCAACGTTCGCGAGCTTAAGGCTCCGCGAGGCCGGCACTGAGCGGCCACGACCACGATCGACTTGCTCCTCGTTGTTCCCTCGAAAATCGTGCCAGCGGTGATGGATGCCTCCCCTCCGCAAGACCGGCAGTGCAAGCACCCACGCGCGGTCGTCCACGGGTCCGTGCGAGCTCCGCACCGCGGGCAATGGAATCCTCCGGGCCACCGAAGGCGGCGCAGGTAGGCGCGAAAGGAATCCTCGGTGCTGGACCAGGTGTCGAGCTCGTGGAACGTGCGGGGGTAGTCGACGCCCGCCTCAGGTCGGGGCTCGGTGCTCATGAGGGCGCCATGCCAGGCCGCGGCGGCACTTGCGTCAAGCGGATAGCCGCTTCGGTGAACAATGTGGGCTGAGTAGCGCCTGCGCAGTGGCCCGGCACCACGCGGAGCGTGGGCTGTTGTTCCCTCGCCTTTCGTGGAAGGGCGGCACGCGGCTCGGCTCTCTGGAGTGGGACCCCCCGTGGTTCAGTCGAGGTGCGGCAATCCTGCACAATCCGGCCTGCGCGGGGCCGTACGGGGTGGTAGACTCACCGGGAGGTGTGGCCATGAAAGAGACTCGATTCTCCGTCCACAGGGCCTGCAGCTACGACGGACATGAGATCCGTGTGGAGAAACGATCGCTGTTCTTCACCATGGAGTACTCGCTCATCATCGACGGAGCCAAGCAGGACCAGCTGCTGGGGACTTACGGGCTCTTCATCCTGCACGGCGTCATCGACAGTGACGGCACCAGGATCCCGGTCGAGGTGCTGATCGAGCAGCGGTGGTGGTCGACGGTGTTCCGCTGCAAGGTCGCCGGCCAGTCTAGCGAGATGCACAGGTACGATCCGTGAAGCTCGGCCTCGCGCTCGGCGGGCTGCGGTGGGGCTCCTCGTACTTTCTGCGCGCGGGCCTGCGGCGACGACGGCCGCCGCTGGTCGGGGGTCTGGCCCTCACCGACACCTGCAACCTGCGTTGCCGCCACTGCAGCGTGGGCCGCAACGCCTTCCCCGAGATGAGCTTCGCGGAG
>NYZA01000263.1 GCA_002686955.1 Gemmatimonadota bacterium | reverse complement strand
TCCCAGCTCAGGTCGTCGAACCCCCGGCTGAAGGTGATCAGTGCGATCGGCCGGAGGGTGTCGGAGATGGCGCGGCCGTCGCGGGAGGAATCTTGATAATCCACCTCGAGGTCGCCCTCCCCCTTGCCGCAGTTGCGACAGTCCGGAGGATCGAATTCCGGGAAGTAGGCGAAGACGTCGAATCCTCGTCCCTCCCAGTTCCCGCCGATCCAGCCCTGGGGATTGAGATCGGGATCGGGGCTGAATCGCCGGATCATCTCGTTGGTGGGCGGCCAGTAGCCGGTGAGCATGATTCGTGGACGGGTGCGGCGTGCGATCACCGACTCCTGGGACGGGCCCGAGAGCGCGGTGGCGATCATCGGAAGCGCCTTCTCGGCCTCCGAGACGCTGCCGAAGCGAAGAACTTCGGCTGCTCCCCGCTGGGCATTGGCCGATGGGAATGACAGTGCCGGCAAGAGCAGAAAGAAGAGGGAGGGGGCGAGAGCTCGATTCATGGCCACCAAGGATATCCCCAGCGCTGCTTGAGGCGGACGCCGATCGGTCGATCTTCGAGGAAGAGTGGTCCCGTCGCCGCGCCCGGATCCGGCGAGGGAGCGACGACGGGGCCGCAACACGGAGTCAGGATGAGGACGAGGACGGACAGAGGAGGTCGCAACTCGGTGGCCGAGGAGCCTTTGGGGCGCCTGGTGGTATTGTCCCGGGCCGCGGTCGTCGAAGACCGGGAGGGGTTTCGCCGCGTACAGGGCGCGGACGGGCGCCTGGTAGACCGAATCTCGGAGCGATTCCAAGAGGTGTCGTTCTTGGCACCCGTTGTCCGGCCGGAGGAGACCGCGGTCTTCGAGCGCCTCCGAGGGGTTGCATACGCTCTCTCCGATCGCGTCGAGATCGTCGAGCTGGACGAGGATTTCGGATCCGCGATACGGGTCGTTTCCTCGTTGAAGCGGCTCGCCGACCAGATTCGAACGATTCGGCGTGCGCTGAGGGGTGCCGACGCGGCCTTTGTGTTCATGCCCTCTTTTCGAGCCGTTGCCGCCGCTCTGCTCTGTCGTGCCGCCGGGATCCCTTTCGCCGTCTATCTCGGAACCCGGTGGCGTGACACTTCGCGCGTTCGCGCCCGGCTGACCGGGTGGCGTGCTCGCCTCCTGCCTCTCTACAGTTGGATCGCCGGCGCGCTGGAGGGGTGGACGATGGCGGCGGCGGGGGCGCGCCTGGTGACGGGACCGGCTCTGCGCTCCGCCTACGCCCATCTCCCCGGTCCGACCGTGGAAACGCCCCCCGTCGTCGACTTCGATCTGGCGCAGCTCGATGCCGTGTTGGCGGAATCCGGCGAGAGGAGGGCAGGGGAATCAGGCGCTCCTACTCTGCTCTATCTGGGAGCCCTGATGCCCGGCAAGAATGTGGACCTGATCATCGGGGCGGTCGCCCGCCTGCGCGCGACCCATCCGCGGGCACGGCTCATCGTCGTGGGTGCCGGTCCCGAGCTGGAGCGGTTGAGAGCCTTGGCGAAATCGAGACTGGGGGAGAATGAAGATTGTCGATTCGAAGGGTACGTGGGCGACCCGATTCAGAAGCTCCGATTCTACTCTAGGGCCGATCTGCTCGTGCTGGCGAGCGCATCCGAGGGCTTTCCACGTGTCATCTACGAGGCTCTGGCATCCGGCGTGCCGGTGGTCAGCACTGAGCTGCCTGGTTTCGCCGACAATCTGCCCGGCGGAAGCCTGGAATTGGTGGCTCGGCCCGATGAGATGGAGTTGGCCGAGGGGATCCGAAATGCTCTTCAGCCTGAACGACGGAAAACGATGCTGCGCTTGGGGCGCCTGGCGGCACGTGGAGCTCTCAGCCGTGATTCGGGCGCGGTAGCGACAGCTCTGCTCGGCGATCTGTTGCTCTGATCTTCGGCTCCTCCACCCTGACGCTGTGGTAGCTTCGCGGTCCGTTTTCAAAGCGTCGATTCGCTACCTGCAGGCTCATGACGGACCGTACAAGTCGCACACTTCTAGCCCTCATTCTGCTCCTGGGAGCCGCCTTGCGCCTGTACGGGCTTGGCAAGCAATCGCTCTGGTTGGACGAGTTGGCGAGTTGGCAGCAGAGCAGCTACTCCACGGTCGCCGAAGTCATCACGAAGGGCGTGGGGACCGACTTCCATCCCCCCGGATATCAGGTGCTCCTCTTCGGCGTGGAACGTGGACTGGGGACGACGGAGTTCGATCTGCGTCTGCCTTCCGCACTCTTCGGAATCGCTTCGATCGCTCTGGTGTTTTTCTTAGCCCGCTACTTGTACTCCGATCGGGAAGGGCTGATTTCCGCTGCCTTCGTCTCGGTTCTGTTCTATCCCCTGCTCTTTAGCCAGACCGCTCGCTCCTATTCGATGTTGATGGCGTCTTCCTTGGCAGCGACCTTGTTGTGGACGATGATGCTACGACATATGGGTATCGGTCGACCGCCACCCAGGAAGGTGTTGATCGGCTATATCCCCCTGGCCGTAATATGTAGCTACACACATTATTTTGGAACCTATCTCGTTCTACTGCAGGCAGCATCGGCGCTTCTCGTTGCGTGTAGATTCAGAACAGCGATATGGAAGATCGGATGTACGTACGCAGCCGTTCTGGCGCTGTACTCTCCATGGATCCCAGGCATGTTGGGACACGTGGGGAAACACTCCCCGTGGATTCGTCCTCTCGCCACGGATGCATTCCTGTCGTTCATCTACTACGGCTTCAATAGTGCACCCAAGCTGGGTTGGGTCGCGATACTTCTCTATGTCTCTCTCTTCGCGACGACGCTGATCGACCGCCGGAGGGGAAGAGCAGGGGTGGGAGTCAGGCGGATCGGAGGAATCGCTCCCGGGCTGCTTCTCGTGCTCTGGCTGGTCATTCCTTTCGGCGGTGCCTATTTGAAATCGATCCTCTCCGTTCCGGTCCTCAGCTTTCGAAACATGGTGATCTCTCTCCCCGCCCTCTACATCCTCCTTGCGCGATCGATTACGAGGCTGCCCTTGCGAGGGATCGGGCAAGCGGTGGTGGCGGGTGGCCTGGTTTGCGTTCTTCTATGGCATCTGATCTTTGGAATCGATTTCTATGGTCCCCCTCCACGGCCCGTTGAAGGTGAACGCGCGGGCGCCTTCAAACAACAGTTTCGAGAAGCGGTCTGGTACATCACCGATAGGGAGGAAGAGTACCCCGACTCGTTCGTGATCGGCCTGACGGCTTATCGTGCTCTATTCGACTACTACTTCGAACGCGCGGATTCGCCCTTGCGCGTGGAAGCGATGGGAGGTCACAAGGGAGATATCGAAAGGATCAGGGGTAAGATCGAGGAGCGAGCGCCACGCTATGTATGGCATATCGCCGCCCACGCCCGTCTAGCGCCGGAGTTTCTGGAAGCGATGGCGGCCGATATGCACGAGGTGGAGCACAAGCTCTTCTACAGAGCTGAAGTGCGGCTATACGAGCGCAGGAGCGATTGAGAGAACCGGATCTTCATGCGTTTCTTGAACCCCTCGGAGCCCTCTGGTACGTTCAACGATTCCCTCTGGGCGAATACCCGGACTCAACGACATCCTCCACGGTAGCTGGATCCCATGCTGCGTAAGCTCTTCAAGAAGTTCATCGGCACCAAGCACGCGCGCGAGTGGAAGAAGGCGCAGCCGACGATCGCGCGGGTGAATCAGCTCTGCGAGGAGCTCGACGAGCTGTCGGACGACGAGCTGGCCGCGAAGACCGATGAGTTCCGCGGGCGTCTCGAAAAGGGAGAGAGCACCGACGATCTGATGACCGAGGCTTTCGCCGTGGCCAAGAACGCCTGCCGGCGGGCAGTGGGCCTCGAATACGAAGTGTGCGATCAGGCCGAAACCTGGAATATGGTCCCCTACGATGTGCAGGTGTTCGGCGGCGTGATGATCCATAGGGGACTGATCGCGGAGATGGCAACCGGGGAAGGGAAGACGCTCGTGGCGATCGCCCCGGTCTATCTCAACGCAGTGACCGGCAAGGGTGTCCACCTCGTCACGGTCAACGACTACCTGGCGCGACGCGATGCGGAATGGATGGGACCGATCTATCGGAAGTTGGGGCTCACGGTCGGCTGCATCCAGAACGACATGGACCCCGAGACGCGCCGGCAGATGTACGCCTGCGACGTCACCTACGGCACCAACAACGAATTCGGATTCGACTACTTGCGCGACAATATGGCGGTCAGGGCGGAAGACCAGGTCCAACGCGGCTTTCACTTCGCTATCGTCGACGAGGTCGACTCGGTGCTGGTCGATGAGGCTCGCACACCGCTGATCATCTCGGGGCCGGTCACCGCTTCCGACCGCGACCGGTACTTCGTCGAGCTCAAACCGACCGTGGAGCACCTGGTCAGGCGCCAACGCGAGCTTTGCAACAAGCTGGCCACCGAGGCGGCGAGCGGGATTCTGGGGGAGGACGAAGACGAAAAGTACGAAGCCGCGCGCAAGCTCCTGCTCGTTCAGCGAGGCATGCCGAAGAACAAGCGGCTCATTCGCCTCTACAAGGAGCCGGGCGTTCAGAAAGTGATCGGGCGTGTCGAGGCCGACTATATGCGCGAGAAGCAGCTCCACGTACTCGATGAAGAGCTGCTCTTTTCCATCGATGAGAAGCAACACTCGGTCGGTCTTACCGACAGAGGGATCGCCGCTCTCAGCGAGAAGGACAAAGAGCTCTTTCTCCTTCCCGATGTGGCCGAGCTGGTCGGCGAGATCGACGAGCGCGACGATCTCGATGCATCCGAGAAGCTCGAAGAGAAAGACCGGGTGCAGCAGCAGGCCGCGCTGAATGCCGCCAAAGTCCATTGCATCAACCAGTTGCTGCGCGGCTTCTCCCTCTACGAACGAGACGTTGAGTATGTGGTCCAGGGCGGCAAGGTGATGATTGTCGACAGCTTCACAGGCCGGCTCATGCCGGGGCGGCGCTGGAGCGACGGATTGCACCAGGCGGTAGAGGCGAAAGAGGGGGTGAAGGTCGAAGGTGAGAATCAGACCCTGGCCACGATCACTCTCCAGAACTACTTCCGCATGTACGACAAGCTGGCCGGCATGACTGGAACGGCCGAAACCGAGGCCGGTGAGTTCTACGAGATCTACGAGCTCGATGTGTCGGTCATCCCCACCAACGAGCCGGTGATCCGGGACGACGTCGACGATCTGATCTATCGCACACGGCGGGAGAAATACAATGCCGTGGTCGAAGAGATCGCCGACTGGCACGCAAAAGGCAGGCCGATGCTGGTTGGAACGGTGTCGGTCGACGTCTCCGAGACCCTCTCGCGTATGCTCCGGCGCAAGAAGATCCCCCACAACGTGCTCAACGCGAAGTACCACGAGCAGGAGGCGGAGATCGTGCGGGGCGCGGGCCAAAAGGGTGCCGTTACCATCGCCACGAACATGGCCGGACGCGGTACCGACATCAAGCTGGGCGAGGGCGTCGTGGATCTCGGCGGGCTGCAGATCATCGGCACGGAGCGGCACGAAGCCCGCCGAATCGATCGCCAGCTGCGCGGACGCTCCGGCCGCCAAGGCGATCCGGGAGCATCGCGTTTCTATCTCTCCCTCGAAGACGATCTGATGCGCCTCTTCGGCTCCGACAGGATCGCGAACATCATGGACCGAATGGGAGTCGAAGAGGGCGAGGTCATCGAGCACCCGATGGTGACCCGCTCGATCGAGCGAGCCCAGCGCAAGGTCGAAGAGCGGAACTTCGAGATGCGCAAACGGCTGCTCGAGTACGACGATGTGATGAACCGGCAGCGCGAGGTCGTCTACGACCGAAGAGCACAGGCCCTCAGAGGCGACGATCTCCGCGGCGAGATGTTGCATATGGTCGACGAAGAGGCCGAGGCGGTCGTAGACCAGCACGTCGATCCGGACCTGCATCCTGAACAGTGGGGGTGGGACGCGA
The DNA here is from genome assembly GCA_002686955.1 of Gemmatimonadota bacterium. Lineage (GTDB taxonomy): Bacteria. The sequence continues at coordinate 311 of NYZA01000263.1, read as the reverse complement.
TGCAGGCCGAATTGGCCCGGGTCTTCATGGGGACGATCGAGTTCCCGATGGCGAACGATCCGCGAGCGAAGCGTGAAGATGTGCTCGAGCAGGTGCGAGAGTTCGCGGTGAAGGCCTACGGGGCGCGCGAAACCCTCTTTACACCCGAGCTGATGCGCCAGGTCGAGCGCATGGTCTATCTACAAACCGTGGATCGCCTCTGGAAGGACCACCTTTACGAGATGGACCAGCTCAAGGGCGGCATCGGCCTCCGCGGCTACGGTCAGCGCGATCCGCTGGTCGAGTACAAGAAGGAGGGCTTCGAGCTTTTC
>NYZA01000262.1 GCA_002686955.1 Gemmatimonadota bacterium | reverse complement strand
GGCAACTCCCAATCTCGGATTGCTCTGGCTCGAACCGACCGCACTGCTGGACACCCTCGTGGACCGAGCTACGGAGGGCGCTTCTTCGGGTTGCGATCCCCAGGCGGGCGTGTTGCGCGAGCTCCAGGAGGCGCGTGGCCGAGCGCTGCGAGAGCGGGGAGCGGCCCTCCGCACGGCTCTGCTCGATTTGGAGCTGAGGACATCGGAGCACTCCCTTTGGATGGGCGCCGAGCGCGCGTCGGGAATTACGGCTCTCGATTCGGCGGACCCGATCGGAGCGGCCATCGCGGGGCATCCCGCTCCGCGGATCGGTGCCCGCGCCCGATTCGAGGCGGCCCGTCTCGCGTGCGTCGATCAGAATCCGCCCCGCGCCGCTCAGGAGGACCTGGTCGTAGCGCTTCTTGCGGACCCCAAGGGGGAAAACGTCCCCCGAATCCTCGTGGATGTTGCGCGAATCCAGCTCACCGAGCTTCGCTTCGATCGCCTGGATGCCTGGGTGCGCGCCGCCCTCGCGTTGCCATGCGCTCCGCGAGCCGAACTTCTGTACTTGGCGGGCCAGGGCAGCGAAGCGCGACTCCGTTGGTACGAGGCTGAAGACCGCTATCGCATGGCTGGCGACAACATTCGGCCGGGTATGGAAGATCTGGGAAGGGACGTCGAGGCCGGTCTGCGTAGAGTCGGGAACCTCGCGCGCGCCGAGCCCTTGGGAATACCGGTCGAGCGGCTGGCGACGATCCGTGGGCTGGGAGGTATCGACACCCTTCTCGCAATAGCGGACGGGCGACTCCACCGCATCCGGGCAGAGGCGGGCCAGTCGCTCGCGGTCGACGAAGGTGTCGCTCTTCCCGCGACGATCAGGGGACAGGTGCTCGGTTTCTGGGCGTTCGACACAGAGGACCAGACCGCCCCTCGATCGACAACCTATGCCATTCACGTGGCTCCGCGTGGTGGTGGAAACAGTCGGTTCATTCTGTTGGAATTGGAAGATCGCGGGCCTGCCGTCGAACTTGTTCAACTCGGGCGAATCGAGCTCAATACAACGCGGGCGCGGGCGGTCTGTGCCGACCTCGAAGGAGACGGCGAGCCTGAGATCGTCGTGGGCACGAACTACCCCGCGTACGAGTTCCTCGTGCTGGCGCGCGGCTGTGCGAGCGAACTCCCCTTCTACACACCGATGGAGAACATGTCTCGGCGTGGAGACGACATCGACTGCGTCGCGGCACTTGATCTCGACGATGACGGACGTGACGAACTGCTCGTCGGACGAGGCGGGTGGCACACCAACGTCACTGAAGTACTCAGCCTTCAGGGTGCGAGCGTATGCTCGGGAATGCTGGAGTCCATCCAAACACTTCGGATCGGCGCTCTGCAACTCGTGACGAACCATAGGGCGACGATTCCCTTCGTTGCATTGCCTTCCACGGACGGGGTGTTGCTGGCTCGAGGTCGTGGTGGCGCGGCATTGCGCCAGACGCACCTTCCCCCAGGGGTGCATCTCTACGAAGTCGAAAACAGTCGGCTCCGTCGCGCTCTCTCCGCTTATCTTCCGCCGTGGCATCGGCACCCCTCCCAGGAATCTCCCGCGGGGTTCGGAATTGCGACCCTATCGACAATGGCCGGTGCCGTTGGATCTGATCCAGCAACAGTGCTCTGGGCGAGGGCGCAGAGCCCGCCCGCGACATACCGAATCGAGCTTGACGGAGCAACGCCGGTGCACATCCAACCGTATCAACTGATTCCGGCCCCGATGTTGGACCTTCCGATCGTGGAGCTCGACGGTGATCCGACGCCAGAGCTCCTCATCGTCGACGCGAAACATCCCTCGCGCGCAGCTTTGGAAGCTCTCGGTCCACGGGCGGGCGGATGGGCCGTCCCGCTCTGAGCGCGAGCAAATCCAGCCGCTCATCGACGCGTTCGCCGACTCATCGGGCACCGCCTCCCCAGTCCGCCGACTCGTCGCCGCCGTGGGCGCGGATGTTCGAGGCGGTATTGCTCGACAGCTCGCCGAGCGCGCGGCCAGCGACTCCATTCGGGCCGTCCACGTGAGGGACTGGAGCGCCGCGCTCCTCGATCAACGACGATTCGAGGAGGCCTTGGCGGCCCTAGACCGGTGGCCCCTGCACCAACTTCGACACGATGGGACCGCACACCTTCTCTCCGCCATGGCCGAGCGCGGGCTCGCGCATTGGGCTACCGCGAGCGGTCACGTGGTGACGGCGATGCAGTGGGGCGACCTCGGGCCCGTCGCCCTCCTAGACGCCGAGATTCTCCTGAAGGAACTCCGTCCGCTGAATGACTACCGGACGGTTCTGTCGTGGCGCGACGGCGTCGATTTGGCTTGGGAGGGAGATGAGCCGACAGTTTGGACCGTGCCTGTGCTGCTGGAAGCACCTGCCGCGTTTCGCGTCCGGTTCGAGTTTCGACTGGCCGAGCTGGGGTTCGACACCCCAGTTGTGATGGGTTTGGCGTGGGGCGACACCAACCGCCCCCGGTCCGATCGTCCCGTCGTAGCGCTTCAGATTCACAAGAGAAGCGGGGAAGGGGGCGACGCGGTGCAGCTCACACTGCTCGTCGGTCCCCACGGGCGGGAGTTCGCCATGTCGCCGCTGCTCCACCAAGATGAACTCGGCATTGGAAGAGACCAAGTGCTTGTGGCTCAGCTCGAGCATGTGCCGAGAATGCGAGGCTACTGGGCCACCCTTCGAAGCGCCTACTCTGACGAACAGATCGTCGCGGTTCGGCTATTCGATGTGTGGCACGGAGGCGTGTCGGAGCGGGTCGAACTGGGGCTGCTCGGAATCCGACCTCGTGGACGGAGCGAGGAGCGGGTACGGGTCCGAATCGAGAAGATCGAGCTGCGGGTGAGCCCGAAGGAGTGAAACACGTGTCGAATAGGGACCGGAACCGATCCGAGACCGCAGCGCGGGAGAGACAGTGGAGGCTGCTCGCCACCGCGTTGGTCCAGCTCGCAAGAGAGACCTCGTCCGACGGTCTGCTGATGCGCTTGCTGGATCTCGCCATGGGCATCGTCCCCCAGGCGGAGCGAGGGCTTGTCACTCTCGATGAGAAGGGCCACGGCTTCCCCGATTTCCGGGTTGGGCGAGGAGTGGACGGGAGCGAGATCCCCCTCGCCGGGGAGGTGAGCCGACACCTATTGGCGGAGGCCCTCGACCGCGATGTCGTCCTGTCGAACGGCCTTCACGCGGATCGCCGCTTCCTGGAGCTGGAGAGCGTGCGCCGAAATCCAGATCGCAGCGTGGTTCTCGTCGGATTCGCCGCGGAAGACACGCTTCGCGGAGTGCTTTACCTGGAGGCGCGCAACAGCGAGATTCTCCTGGCGGATGATCGAAAGGAGCGACTCCTCACCCTGACTCGCGCGGGCGCACCGCTCCTCGCCCGCGTTCAGGAGAGCGAAAGAGCAAAAGACCTGTCCCGTTATCATGACCGGCTCTTCGCGGGTGAGCTGGATCTGCCCGATTTCGTGGTTGTTTCCCCGGCGATGGGCCATGTCGTGGAGCTGGCCCTCAGGATCGCCTCATCGGCCAATGCCTGGCCCGTGCTGATCGCCGGTGAGAGCGGAACGGGAAAAGAGCTCGTCGCGCGCGCGATCCACGAGAATGGCGAACGCCGACAAGAGCCATTCGTGAAAGTGGAGTGCGGCGGCCTGAGCTCCGAGCTCGGTCGTGCGGAGCTTTTCGGGCACGAAAAAGGCGCTTTCACGGGCGCGGTCCGTGCGAGGAAAGGACTGGCCAGGGAGGCGCATGGAGGAACACTCTTTCTGGACGACGTAGACAAGCTCGATCGAGACATTCAGGCGGCCATGCTCCGCGCGATCCAGTTCAACGAAGTCCGCCCCGTGGGAATGGACCGACCTTTGTCGGTAGACTTTCGAGTTGTCGCCACGACGAGCCGTGACCTCAGGGCGATGGCGCAAGAGAACACCTTCCTGCCTGATCTATTCGGGCGACTGACCGGGTGGATCCTGGCGCTTCCGCCGCTCCGGGAACGGCCAGAGGAGATCGTGCCCCTGGCTCGCCGATTTGCTCAGAAGACGGCGCATGAGCTGAGCTTGGAGTCGGCGCCGGAATTGACCGACGGGGCGGCTAGCAAACTGCTTTCCCACGATTATCGGGACGGAAACGTGCGAGAGCTCGAGCAGGCGGTGCGGCGAGCGGTTGCCCTTTCCAAGGGAGCTCAGATCATGCCGGATCTCATTGCCTTCACCAGCGAGCTCCTCGCGGCCCATTCCGACTCACTGGTGCGGACTCCGTTGACGTGTAATTCCGGAGCCACTCTGCCGGAAGTGCGGGCGGACGCTGAGCGGGAGCACATCCGCACAGTGCTGGAGGCGCAGCAAAGCCGAGAGGAGGCCGCAAGAGTCCTCGGTGTGTGTGTGGCAACCCTCTACTCCAAAATGAACCTGTACGGCTTGCGCCGACAACCCTGAGGATCGGCTGCTGGCGAGCGGTACCGTCGCTTCTCGCAACTCCAGAAGCTCCAAGATTCTAGAGGAATCTCCAGAATCTCAGAGTCCCGACAAGCGTCTGGTGGAGGAACGCATTCCGGAAACCCTTGACTACTCGCGCGATAGCGAGCGGTCGGAGACTGGGCACGCTCGTTGCTGTAGGCCGGGCAACCCACCGAGGCCGCAACGGGGCGACCTCGGAACTGCAACACACGCGGGAGGAATCCATGCGCTCGTTCATCCTGGCTCCGGCCATGCTCTTCGCCATTCTCAACTCCTCGGGCTGCGACTCGGGTCCCGGCCCTACAGAGATCGAAGGCGTCGGCGACGCTATGGGAGATTGGTCTGTCCATGAAGGTGCCGCTTCGGCACGAAGCGGCATCGAACACGCGACCCATCTCGATGACGCGCCCGAGCACGCCTTCAATGACTTCGTCCAGAGCCCGGGGGGGCCATCGTCGGACTTCGTGTTCGCCACTGCCCGCGGCGCCATCTTCGAGATGGACCCACGGCACTTGGGTGAGTACGTCTTCCGCACGGATGACGCGCCCCGAAATATTGTGGCTCTGGCTCAAGACCACTATGACGACAGCATTCTTGCGCTCACGAGAAACGGTGACCTCTACCAGAGTGACGGTCAAGCCGACTGGACGATATGGGTGCTTGTTGGAACGGTTCCACTTCAGCCGGGCGGGCGATGCGCCGACATTCAGCAGTCGGCGGGTGAAACCGGGGACTTCGTAATCTCGGACGATATCGGCGGAATCTATGAAGTCGACCCGCGCCATCTCTCCAGCATCGTCCTGCGAACTACGGAGGACCCCATCGGTATCGTGAGCCTATTCCTCAACGGCTACGCGACTACGATGTTCGCCCTGACCTCCGATGGTGACCTCTACGAAAGCAGTGGAGAGCAAGACTGGACAGTCTGGAGCCTGGTCGCCTCGATTCCCCTCCAGCTGGGGGCGGTCGCCGTGGACGGTGTCCAGAGTGCCGGCTGGCCCACGGCCGATTTCGTCTTCGTCGACGACATGGGTGGGGTTTACGAAATGGACCCGCGCCATGTCGGTGATGTCGCAGTGCGCACCTTCGATGGTCCATTGAGGGTTGTCGCCCTTTGTGCGGACACATGGGACGACACCCTTCTCACCCTCACGCCCGACGGGCGGCTCTACCAGAGCGACGGCTCGAACCAATGGGCCGACTGGGACATGGTGGGCTCGTTGATCTGAGCTCGGGCTCCCGGGCCGGCGCCTTGGTGCAAAAGAGCGGTACAGGAGGTCAGGCGGAGCGCCAATCGGCGCTCCGCCGCTCGCTATACTCGCTCGCTCGGGCAGAGAACGCTCCGTCCTTCAGGGAACCGTCGCCCGGCCGATCGCCATATGAGACGCTCCGCCCTCTTCCATCGCACCGCCCCAAATCGATCGAGCAGTGAAAACAGAGGTCCACACCCACCACGGCTTTACGCTGATCGAGCTGATCGTCGTCATCGCGGTGATCGGTATTCTGGCTGTGATTGCCTTACCGCGCTACACGGGGCTGGAGGACGACACCCAGGCCGCGGCCGAAAAGGGCATCGTGGGCGCCGTGCGCGCTGGAATTACGACCTTCCACGCCAAGCACGAGCACTTTCCGCTCGATCTGGACGGCGCCGCCGATGGGGAAGCGGCCCTCACGAATGCGCTCTTCGACAGCGTGCTCGTCTATGGCGTAGTCCGTCATTGGGAGAAGGAGAACGACACCTACACGGGGCCCGCGGGTGGAACCTATACCTATGTGAGCGGCGACGGCTCGTTCAACTGAGGGGCCGCGCCGACCCTAGCGTGGTAGAATCGGGGACGACGCAACTGGCCAGTGCCCGGAGGCCCCGTGGATTTCACGATGCTCGGAGACGAGCTGCTCCAAAATGTGCACCTCAAGCGAGCAGTGCAGGCAGCCACCGCCTATGTAACCGCCGATCCCCTCTCTCGTGACGATCGTCACCTCAGGGAGTTCGAGGAATCGCTGGGCCAATTCAAGGGGGTCATCGATTCGTTCATCCGGCGGTCGCGCCTGAGCCCGGAGTGGGCGAATGTCATGGATCACGGCCACCGCGTGCTCTCGGAGCTCTCGTTGCGGCAGACCGGAAAGGTTCAGGCGGAATCTTTCTTCACCAATCTGAAACAGATGGCGAGCGATCTGCGAGAGACCCTCGAAGAGGAGACGGAAGGGGACGCGCAACAGCTCGCGGAGCTTCTCGAGCAGTTCCAGCGGCAGGGGGCGCCGGCTGGCGCCGCGCCGGTCGGGGGCGCGGTCGAGAGCATCGTCAATCTGATCTGGAGCTTCCTCTACGCGCTCGCGGTGATTGCTCCGCTGGAAACGGTGCTGAAGAACGAGGGCAAATAGCCTTCGGGACCCGGGGTCCTCAACCGACCTCGAGCGCTGTGTTCGCTTTCCGCGCCCGGAACACCAGCACCGATTCGATGAGGAGCCAGACGCCCAGGCCCATCAGAATCGCACCAACGATGAGAAGCAGCGGATCGGCGGCCGGCCCGGAGCTGAAGCGGGCGAGATTGCCCCACATCGCCGAGAGGGTGCTCACCATCATGAAGAGGGCGGGAAGTCCGGTGGGCCAGATCGGCAGACGGCGGTGCTTCAGATAGAGTGTCGCCAGGGTGAGCGTCAATCCGGCCAGAAGCTGATTGGTCGTGCCGAAGAGCGCCCAGAGCGCGAGAGCCGCCGGCTTGCCGCCCACGTCGTAGAAGGCGAAGAAGGCGATCGCGCCGCAGGCAAGGGCCGACGACAGGTATCGATTCGAGGTAACCGAGATGTGCAGTGTGTTGCCGATCTCTTCGATGTTGAAGCGGAGCAGACGGGTCGCTGAATCGAGTGTCGTAAGAGCAAACGATACGACGACCATCGCAATCAGTGCCGCCGAAAGATCGGCCGGGAGCCCGAGCCCGGACAGGAAAAGTGTCGTTCCTTGGATGAATGCGTCGATCTTCGACGCCAGTCCCTGGACCGCCGCCCAGCTACCGTAGTGTTCGTGCCAAATGTCGCTGCTGGCGAAACCGGCGGTGCACGCAAGTGTCGCCAACAATCCAAGCAGGCTCTCGCCGATCATCGCGCCGTAGCCGATCGGTCGTGCGTGGGTCTCGCGATCGAGCTGTTTCGCGGTCGTCCCGGAGCTGACCAGTCCGTGAAATCCGCTGGCGGCCCCGCACGCGATCACTATGAACACGAAGGGGAAGATGCTCGGCGCGCCTTCGGGATGGGGAACAATCGCCGGCGCGACGAATGGGGGATTCCCAACCAGGAGCCCGATGTAGGCGAGGCCGACGCCCAGATAGAGCAGGAGCGAGTTGAGGAAGTCGCGCGACTGCAGGAGTGCCCAGACCGGCATCACAGAGGCGGCGAAGGCGTAGACGAGGAGCACGACGATCCATGTGTCGGCGGCGGGCCAGGCGCGGGCCGGCAGCCCGATCGTCGGGAACTTCATGCCAAGCCAGATCGCGAAAAGCTCGACGGCGAATCCGACGGCCGCGACCGGAGCCAGCGGAAAGCCTTTTCGATAGAGCAGCACACCGGCGATCATCGCCACGATCATGAGAATGCCGGAGGGGAGGACCGCCTGCGGATAGCCGGGGTGACCGGGCGCAAGCTCGACCGAGAAGAGCTGCGCGATGACGAAGACGAATACGCCCATCGCCAGCGCGATGCCGAAAAAGATGATCAGGTGGAAGAGGGTGCGCGCCCGTGGACCGATTACGTTGGCGGCCACTTCGCCGACCGAAAGCCCCCGGTTCCGGACCGAGATCACCATCGCCGAGAAATCGTGTACGCACCCGACGAAGAGAGAACCGCCGACAACCCAGAGGAAGGCGGGGACCCATCCCCAGATCACGGCCACCGCGGGTCCCAGCATCGGAGCAAGACCTGTAATCGACGCAAAATGGTGGCCGAAGAGAACACCGGGGCGGGTCGGCACATAATCCACTCCGTCGGCCATCGAGCGTGCGGGTGTAATATTCGAGTCACTCAGCTCGAAAAGCCGTGTCGAGAGGTACCTCGAATAGTACCGGTAGCCAAGTCCGTACAGAACGAAGGCGAGAATGGCCGCCATGGCGGGAGTCATGAGCGCTCTCCTTGAAATCGTCGCGGCATCTTACTCGAAGCGGTGGATGAGAGAACCGGCCTGGTCGAAGTAGGGCTCGGGGAGCTTCTCGATGATGTCCAGCCCAATGGCCGCCAGTACCGAGGCGGAAACCCCCCCGATAATCGCGTCGCTCAAGGCGAGCGTGTTGCGGATCTGAAGGACGGGTCCGGGTGCGCATCGGTCGAGTGCCGCCAGCACGGCGAGCTCTTCGGTCTCGTGTGTGCGCGGGATCTTGCCCCGTTCGGGTGCGCCGCTCGTGCGGCCGTTGAGCGCCGTGACCTCCCGATCGATCTGGCCGACCAAGGACTCGAGAGTGTGGTCAGCGAGGGCGATCCCGTGGGCGTTGCCGTGGGTTCCGCGGCTCAAGGCACAGGCCAGGATCGCGTCGAATTGTGGGCCGCCGGGGCGGCGGCCGACCGAACGCCCGATCACATGGGGATCGAGTCCGGTGCCGCTGATCTCCTTGCCGATCTCTTCGACAATCAGAAGAGCGCCGCGGGCGATCGGGAGCCTGGGGTGCCTCTGCGCGGCGAGCGTGAGCAAGCGGCGGTCGGTGTCGAGCAGATCGGCGCCGGCCGATGCCTCGGCGTGGGAAAGGGCGTGGGTCTCGTCTTCGACCAGCGCCAACCCAACGGTGGGCGGAGCCGCGTCGAGCAGGCGCGGAACAGCCTTCTCGAGCACGGGCAGGAGCCGTTGAGTGGAGCCTCCGATCGACGCGGCGTGGGCGTGAGCGGCCTCTGCGCCGAGCGCCCCCCCCAGTCCGAAAAGGAGCATCTTCGAGAGCCCGCTCTGCACCGGTCCCACGAAGAGGGTGTGCAGCTTGACGCGGTTGATGAGAACGAGCCCTTGGGCATCGAGCACCGGAGCGGGGAGCAGAAGCGGAGGGCCGGAGTCATGACGCGCGACCTTCCGTTGATCTTCCGGCACCAGGATCGGGGCACCGACCCGCGCCGCCTCCACACCGAGGCGCGCGAGCTGCTCCACTTGCCCCGCGGGGGCTCCACCACCGTGGCTGCCCATCGCCGGCACGATGAAGGGCGAGGCTCCCGCGTCATGGAGGGCCGTCGCGAGAGCGGCCACGAGCTCCGGGAGTCGGTCGATGCCGCGGCTCGGCACGGCGATGGCGACTCGATCCTTCGCGGCGGGGGCGAGCAAGGCGACCGTGCGACCAATTGCGTCACGCAGCGCGATTTCGGAGATCGGATGGCGTTCGGGGGCGCGGTGAACGCGGAAGAGGGGTGGCGAGAGCTCTGAGTTCATGCGTGGCACCACTTTCGGAATCCGCAGCCTAGCTGGTCGCAGCGCTCGGGGGCCACGGATGGCCAATGGCGGCGCTCGTTCCAGCGCAGCAGATCGGAGACCGCGGCTTGGGCGCGGGCGGTGAAATCGGACTCCGGTTCGAGCCGATGCAGCGTTGGCGGATCGTCGCCGAGATAGCAGACTGCGGCATCGACGCGAGTTGCACGCCCCCGACTCGATTCCAGCGCCTCGACCGCGAGGGCGTACAGGGTGAGCTGGGTTCGATGACGCTCGACGCCGCCCGGACGCGCCCGGGCGCGCTTGTAGTCCACCACGATCCATCGTCCGCCTGGGTCTCGGAAGACAAGATCGATGCGGCCCCGCACTCGTACCGCCGGACCGTTTTCGCCGGCTGGTAGGAGCAGTCGGAAATCGACTTCGCGCTCGACGGTCTCCGATGCAAGGACCTGGCGCCCGGCGTCGCTACGTAGGAAGCGCAGAGCGGCGGAGTGCGCGCTCTCGAGCGAGAGCCCCGTGCTTGTCGATTCGGCGGCGGCACTCCGCAGCGCCGTCGCCGGGTCGCGCTTCGCCTCGATGAGATCGACCTTCTCCAGGAGCTCATGGGTGAGCTCCCCTTCCACTCTCGGATCAACGCGTTCCGATGACGGCGGTTCGGATACGCCGCCGGGAGGACGATCGGTCAACCCTAGGACCCCTTCGAGATGGTATCGACGCGGGCACTCCAGGAGCAGCTCGAGCCCCGTCGTCGTGATCTCGACCGGCGTCGGAGCTCGGCCGGGGGCCCGCTCCGTCAGAGATGCCCGCGGCTCAGCCGTCGATATCTCATCCGATGTCCCGGATCCGCGGGGGAGAGAAACGCTAGCCGCCCTTCGGACGGCGTCGAGCTCTCGGTGCACGACGCGAATCAGACCCGAAGCTTCGAGATCGTCGCGCACCGATTCGATCCGTCCCCGCCAGCTCTTCTTCTTCCCCTCGCCCGAGAGGACCAGATGGTCGCGGGCACGCGTCAGCGCCACATAGAGGAGCCTCTTCGATTCCTCCTCTTCTCGAGATTTCAACGCCGCTTCGACCGACCGCGACCAGGGAGTGTGCCGCGGCGAATCGTCGCGATGGCGCTTCACCTTCATGCCGAAGCCCGCGTCATGATCGAGCGAGAAGGGGGGCGGGCGGAACGCCTCGGGGTGGCCTAGATCGGCGAGGACCACGATCGGAAACTGCAGGCCCTTGGACGCATGGACCGTCATCACCCGCACGCGATCCTCGGCGGAGATCTCCACCTCGGCCGGGGGGGTGCGGGTCGGACGATCGAGCCGCTGGGAGACGGAGCGCAGGAACGACTCGGTGTCGCCACCACGCATCTCCTCGCCACGGGCCATCTCGACCAGCTTGCGGATGTTCGCGAGGGCCTGATCCCCTCCCGGGCGCGCCGCGTGGAATGCCTCGAAATCGGTCCATTCCAGGATTGACTCGATCGTCGCTTCCGGTCCCAGGCGAGCGATTCGCGGGCGGAGCCACCGGCACGCAGCCAAGAAATGACGCACTCTGCGTGCGTCATCGCGCGCGATCTCCGCCGGAAGCTCTTCGGTGCGGTGCAGCCATCGCCAACCTTCGAGGCTGGCGCGGGTGGGATCGCCGTTCTGGATCGCAAGGTGCAGGAGAGTGTCGTCCTCGACGCCGACGAGGGGGGAACGGAGCGCCGCGGCGAATGCGATCGCATCGTCCGGATCGGCGACGAAACGCAAGTAATGCACCAGATCGCGGATCTCGGGCGAGGTGTCGAAGCCGCGACCGCTCGTAGCGCCGGCCGGCACTCCCGCAAGATGAAGCTCCCGCAGCAGGAGCTCCAAGTGGCTGAGTGTGCGCAGCAGAATCGCCACATCGCCGGGACGCGGCGGCCGGCTGCTCTCGGGTAGCCCCGGATCGCCCGAGGCGCGCACTTCGACTCCCTCTTCGCCCTCGAGCAGCGAGCGGAGATAGTGGGAGAGCGCGCGAAAGGAGCGGGCGCGGGTCAGCGCCGCGGGAACGTCATCCGCGGGGATCGTCACCAGATCGACCGGAGCACGATCCCCTCGCCCCGGCGCCAGCCGTACCGGCCGAAGATCGTCTCGCCCCGGATCGTATCGGGTCACGTGGTCGGGCAGACCGGACTCGCCCGTCCCCGCGAAGATCTCGGCGGAGATCCGGTTGACCAGCCTGAGCACCGAGGGGCGGGAGCGCCAGGAATCGGTGAGTGGATGCTCTTCGGCGCCCGCCGCGATCTCGCGACGTACCGTTCGTTCGTAGACCGCAACGTCGGCACCGCGAAATGCGTAGATCGACTGTTTCGGGTCGCCGACCAGGAAGGTCCGCCGCTTCGGGTCGGATCGGTCGGTGACCGCATCCACCAGGTCGGCCTGCACCTTGTTGGTGTCTTGGAACTCATCGATCAGCAGAACTCGCGATGCGCTCATCTCTGTACGACGCACCGAATCGTTGGTCCTCAGCAAGTCTCTGGCGAGCAGGAGCATGTCGGTGAAATCGAGCGCTCCCGCCGCTCCCTTTCGACCGGTTGCCTCCTCGATGATCCGCTCGCACGAACGCCGCAGAGCCCGCACCACCGGAAGAGCCAGCAGTTCGGCTTGCGCGTCCCCCAACGCCTCCGTGCAACTCTTGATCCTCTGCAGAGGCTCGTAAAGCCGGTTCTTCGCCCCCCCCCAATTCCCCCCGGTCGCCCGCGTCACTTCGTCGATCGAGCCGTCGATGGCCGCGTCATCGACCCAAGCCGCATCGTCCGCGGCCAGACGCCCCATGAGCTCGACGCGGTCCCGCTTCTTGGCGGTCGCGTCATCGATCCGCCGGTCGATCTCTCCGAGCGCCGCGCGCAGATCCTCGACAGCCCCCCTCGACCCCTCCCTCGCCTTCCCCTCGTCGTAGCGACCGCCTTGCGTCAGACGTTCCGGGCTCTCCCCCTCTTCGCGCAGTTTCGCGATCAACCCGAGAATCAGGTCCACCAGATCACCTTGCCGTCCCTCCCGCCGGCCGAATCCAATTCGCATCACGAGCTCGCGGGCACCGAGGCGCTCCTCCTCCAAGTCGGCGAGAATCACATCTTCCGCCGCTTGGCGCCACAGATCCCGCGCCCCATCCTCGTCGAGCGCCCTCACGCCTGGATCGATGCCGGCCGTGGTCGGGTGCGAGCGCAGAATCCGAAGCGCCCACCCGTGGAAGGTCGAAACCCTCATTCGCCCGAGACGCGCGAGAATCCGCGACCAGTCCTCCCGAGTCGGATTCGGCAGGTCGAGCTCCCGAGCGGCACCGGCGATCAGAGCCCTATCGGTCTCGCCCGCCCCCGAGGACAAGGCGAGCACCCGGGCGCGAATCCGCTCGCGCATCTCCGCTGCCGCAGCGTCGGCAAAGGTCACCGCGGTGATCTCGCGAGGCGGAATCGGCTCCCTCAGCTCGGTCGTGCCGGCCAGCGCATGCAGCACGACGGTCGTCAGCGAATGGGTCTTGCCGGTTCCCGCCCCCGCGCGAACGACCACATCGCCGGGCAACATCGCCATCCTGCTCACGGCGCGTCCTCCAAAGAGAGCTCCACAACACGACAGACAGCACGCAAGGAGCAATGATCGCAGTCGAGCGAGCGGATCGGAAACGAGCCTCGCCTCATGCCCCCGGCGACGGGTCGAACGACGCTTCCGAGATCGATCGGGGCTTCCGGGTCGAGGTGGCGCGAAAGACGAACCGTCTTGCCGCCGCCGAACGCACGAAAGAGGCCGTCGATCGAGCTGCCGGGCGGTGAGTTGGCGGCGGCGGCGGCCGCGTAGGCAGGAAGCTGAAGGTGCGGGTGGAGAAGGTACTTCGGCGTGAGCTTCTTGTTGTGGGAATCCGCCTTGCCGGATTTGTAGTCCACAACTAGCAGCGATACGCCCTCGCCGTCCCGCCTGCGATCGACGCGATCTATGCGGCCCCGCAACAGAACATCTCCCTCGGGGTGCTCGATGACCAGCGGCGCCCAATCGGACCCCTCGAATCCGAACTCCGCTTCGATCTCGACCGGCTCGTAGCCTTCCGATCCCAGCTCCTCGGCGTCTCGCTCCAGCACGCTCTTCATTCTGCGGCGCGCGTCGGCGCGCGTGCAGCTCCAAACCCGCGGATGCCCGACATCCCGGCACTCTCGCCATGACGCATCGAGCTGCTTCTCGACCGCGTCGACGAGTGTGCGCACCGCGTCGAGATCGCTCGGATCGAGGGGCAGAAGTCGATCGGAACGAAGGCGGCGGTACACCTCTTCGGCCAGCCGGTGCAGGTAGGTTCCGGTGGAGGCCGCGTCGAGCTCCGGCTCGCCTTCCTCGGCCTCTTCGATTCGCAGAACCCTTGTCCCGAAATACCGAAATGGACAACGGACATAGCTCTCGACCGATGCAACGCCGAGAACCCGGTCGGTGGGATGAAGACCCAGTGCCCGCGAGACCGGCGCCTCTCCGGAGAAGCGATCCGCCTGCAGGCTCCGCTCCGAGAAGAATCGGAATCGCGCGGCCTCCATGGCCAAGCGGAAGCGGAGGTCGTCCGTCCGGGTGTCGCTTCCTTCGCCCCTTCCCGACGACACCGCCCGCGCGAGCTCTCGCTGCTCCGTAGAGGCCGAACCGAGTGGTTCGTTCGGGAGCTCCCGCTCCACTCCGGCCAGCAGCCCCACCGATCGCAAATCTTCCAACAGAGGGGATTCGGGGACGATCCGCCCGTCCTCGCCGCTCTTGTGGCGGAAGAGAAGGGCTCCGTCCCGCGACTCCGAGATCACTACCGAGAGCAGTAGCTCCTGCTCCCAGGCCAGGGGCGCGACGTGACCGGGCGGAGCTTCGTCCTCCGGATCCTCTCGGATCTGGAGCAGGGGACGATCGAGAAGCTCGTTGATGCGGTTGCGAATCGGATCGGAGATCAGGGGATCGGGCGTGAGCGATCGAGGGAGCCCGCCCTCCACCGCGCCTGGGATGAGCAGGCGTCCGGCGTGAAGCCCAGGCAGCTCTCGTAGCGACACGATCCGGATCCTCGGCTGGCGCGCCCCCAGAGTGCGAAGGTGCCGCTCTTCGAGAACGTCCCGGAGAAGTTCGGCGATGTTCTTGCGCGGGAGCGCGGAGAGGTCGCCCGCAACGAGCTCCGGCAACGATTCCAGAATGGCTACGATCTCGCGAAGAGCTCTGGCTTCACGTCCGACCGCGTGATCGTCCATCATCCGGATCCGCGGCGATGCGCCGCCGCTCCCGTCGCGGGAAGTCCCGAGGACCGCGGGAAGGGGAGCGGCGACGGTCCGCACGGCGCCGACCGAATCGAGCAGATCGCCATGCAGGCGAGCCCATTCGACCGCGCTGTGCTCACCATCGAGGGTCCGCAGAACCGCAACGAGCTCCGCCACCTGCCTCGCCGCCTCGCGCACGTCGTCGGGCTTGAAACGACTGCGCTCCTGCGACCGCTCCATCCGCCTGGCCATTTCGTCGAGCGCGAGGGCCAGCGCTCCGGCGGGCCGGTCCTTCGTCACGCCGGTGTGCCGCAGCATCCTGGCGACTCTCTCCCACGGCACACGTCGATCGATCCGCGAGGCCGCCCCCGAGGCCATGGCCCGAATCAGACCCTCTCTGGGGATGTCATCGCTCAAGAGCTCGTGGACCAGCAGCAAAAGGCGACCGATTTCGGTGGCCGCCAGCGCTTCCCCCCGGCGGGTATGGATCGCCAGGCCTCGCACGCGGGCTTCTCGCTCGAGGGCCCGAATCGCGCCGGTGCCCCCTTCTCCTGCCGTTTCGGCGAGGGCGATCGTCACCGGTCCGCGCGTCATGCTCACCCGCGCCTCTTCGATCACCGCCCTCGCCTCGGCGCCCCGGGCGCCGGCAGCTACGAGCGCCGCGGCGGTGGCCGGAGCCGCCTCCCGCCGGACCACCGACACCGGCAAGCCTTCACTCTCCATTGCATGCAGTCGCTCGAGCGCCGCGTCGAGAAAGCGATCGAGCGGCACTCTCGGCAGCTCGATCGACACCTTCGTGGCGCTCTCCCCCACTCTTTTCGCCAATGCCTCGATCAGCGCCAGGCGACGGGGACCCAGGTCGAGCACGTAGCGAAAGACGACGCGCGTCCGGTCGCGCAGGCAGGTCGGCAGCGGCGCATCGAGAGCAAGCGCCCGGAGCGCCGCGCGGTAGCGCATTCCCGCGTCCATCAACGATCTCGCCCGCAGAAGATCTTCGAGATCGACCCGCAGATCGGCTAGGAAGAGCAACCGTTCCCTGCCTGCTCCCGGCCGCAACCCGGAGATCGCACGGACCAGCTCCTCCCGATCCAGCAAGCCAAGTTCCCGCAAGGCCGCCGACGCTGCCCTCTTGTACCCACTGGTACGGGAGGATGCCAGATCGGCCCGGGGCGCCGCCCGCTTCTCCATCAGTCTCGCCACGAGAAAGCGAAGCGTCGGCTCGCTCACCGTGCCGCATCCGTGAAGAGTCCGCGCGGCGATGCCGGCTTCGAGCTCCGCGACCGTCATCCAGCTCGACGCGTCGAGCGCCGCGACCTCACCCGGAGATCGTCCCCCTCTCGCCAGCTCGGCGTCGAGCGCCGCCTCCACCCGATCGGCGTCGGGAAGGACGATCAGCTCGTCGGAGCTCCAGCGTCGGTCTACCAGCTCACCTCTCCCTGAAGTGTCGGCGGTGTGTGGGCCGTGGCCCGCAGGTATTCGTCCATCATCGTCACCGCCTTCGCCCGCGTGCCCTCGTCGTCCCCTTGCAGCGGGCGAAGGCGACGGGCGAGCTCGTGAGCCCCGTGGATATAGAGCCATGTGGAGAGATGATTCCGCCGCCCGTGGAAGACGAAGCTCTCGAGCGGAATGAGCGCGAGCTGGTCTCGCAGCGAGCGCACATCGTGCGCCCGACGGATCTCCACACCGTGCGAATCGCGGAAAACGAAATCGCCGAAGCCGTAGAAGTCGAGCATGACGCGGCGCAGCTCCAGCAGCCAGTCCTCAGAAGACTTCGACAGGTAGAAAGCGGCAAGATCGTCGATTCCAGCGGGAGGCTGCTTCGCATTGGAGTGGATGATCAGTGGAAGGGTCGGGCGGAGCACGCGAACGACCCCGCCAAGCCACAACCCCGCGTCCGGCTGCACCTCCGAGCCCACCGGGAACTGCAAATCGGCGATCACGCCGATGAGATAGGGGGAGTAGCGCCCCAGAATCAGCAGTCCCTGCTCATAGGTCTCCGCCAGGAGGATTCTCGGGCGGTGATCGAGGAATCGCCAAAACGACTCCTCCGGCACACCCGCCGGAACGAGCTCTCGCGTGCGGATCAAGAGCTCGTTGTAGATCATCGGCAGGAACATGCTGTAGAGCGCCGGCTCATCTTCGACGAGCACCAGGGCCGGGATTCCGCGGCCAAGATCATGCACAGCTGATCGCTCATCCTGCACGAGCCAGATCAGGGAAGCCAGCGACTCGAGCGATCCGCCCCAGACACCGACCAGATCGACGCGATCCCGCTCTTCGACCTGAACGGTCGAGATCCGACCTTCGGTCTCGGCCACCATGAGCAGGACCGCGGCTCCCGGCAGGCGCTCGCGAACCTCGGCGGCGATGCCGGCGGCGTCCGCTCCCAGGAACTCTCGATCGAGAACGAAGAGCTGCTCGCTCACCCCCCTCGATCCACGCCGGCGGCGATCGGTCTCGGCCAGCTCGATCAGCGATGTCGCTTCCGTGCCGGCCACGATTTCGGGGAATCGCAGTCCGCCGGGCAGCCCGTCCGCGCGCGGCTCGGCATCGTCTACCGCACGCGCGGCCTCTACGAGGGCGTAGCCCCGGAACAGGCTGCCGACGAAATACACACGATCGAAACGTCGCTGTCGTTCCACCTCGCCGCCGCCGGCCAGCACCGCCTCTCGTTCCGGATGGGGCACGCCCGCGCTCGCGGCGCGCGTCTCTCGCATGCGCTTCGACAAGAGGGGTCCTCCGGCGGATGTCCTTCAGAGCTACCATACTCCATCATGGCCAAGACTCGTATTCCGGTCTCCAAGAGCGCGGTCCGCCGAGCAGGCAAGGCGCTTCTGCTCGCGCTGCTCTTCCTGTCGGTGCGCTTGCCGGTGGCCCTCTCGAGCCCACGTATCGTGGAGCCTGAGGAGCTCTATGTCGGCACGATCGCCCGCGAAATCCTCCTGGGCGACTATCCCTGCGCCTTCTTCGAGCTGCAGTATGGAGACCACGATTTCGGCTCCTTGGTGAACGGTGTGCTCGCCGTCGGTCTCTTCTCGGTGTTCGGCTCGAGCGCCCTGACGCTGCAAATTCTGGCGCTCGGTTTCGCGCTGGTGGCTTTCTTCGCATCGATGCGGATCGCGACTCATATCGGTGGGAAGAGCGCAGAGAGGATCGCAGCACTTTTTCTGCTTCTCCCCCCACCCATCCTCGTGCGCGCATCTTTGAGCGCCCAGGGCAATCACGGGGAAGCGATCGCATTCTCGGCGGTGGCCTTGCTTGCAACACTTGGCGTGCTCAGCCACGACAGTTCTGATCAAACCACTGGACGATCGCGACACTCGATCGGCATGAGGCTTGCCCTGATCGGTTTGGTTCTGGGCGCGGGAGTCACCTACTACTACGGATTTCTGTTGGCGGCCGCCGCGGTTCTTGTGTTGTTGCTGGGGACTCGCCCATCTCCTCTCCTCGGTCGCAAGGCTTTGCTGCTCGTAGCGGGATTCGCGCTTGGCGCGGCCCCTTGGGGCTACTCGGCCGTCGCCGTGGGACAAGCGAGCCTGGATCGGCCGATCTCGGCAAGTAGGGCCGCACTTGGATTGGCGCCTTCGGCCGGCTCGGCACGGACCACGCCTTGGACGGAGGCGCTGAAAGATGCGGGGCGCGATCTGGTGGGAGTTCTGGGCCGGGACCTACCGGAGGCGTTTACGGCACGATGGCCCGCTTCGAGTCCGTTCGGAAAGACTCTCTCCAGAGCGGTAAGCTTGGAACGCTCGCACATTTCGGCACGCTCGCCCGAGACCGGTAGGAAACCACCTGCTGAGCGGCTTCGATCCCGCACACCGGCGGGCCTCACCTGGTATCTGATTTGCGTTCTTGGGATTCTGGGTCTCGTCGTGGCGGAGATCCTCGCGCGCCCTTCCCGCACCCACAAGCCCAACCAAGAGACAGCAAGAAAGGCGGGAGTGCTGGCCACCGCCGGAGGCGTGCCCCTTCTCTTCCTCACGATCATCGCCCTTGGATACGCGATCAGTCCCCAAAGTGTCCCCGAGAAGTCTCTGATGCTCTACCCCGGCGACGAATACATTCCGTACCGATATTTGGTCTCCGCCGTGTGGATGCTCCTGCTCGGCGCCGCGGTCGCCCTAGGAATGGCGCTGGACGCGAGAAGCCGCGCGCTCCGGTCGTTCGGGGTTGCCGCGCTGGTTTCGGCGGCCTTCCTGGGTACCGTTTCGTTCCTTGCCTATCTGGACGATCCTCTCTTCCCCTGGGACCCATCGCGAACGGCAAGACAAAAGGGGACGAACTACGCGCCCCTTGGAATCAAGCTCGCGCGGAACGCGGAGCGCGAGCGGGCCGAGAGTGTTGCAAGGTTCTCCGCGGGAGAAAGGCTCGACCCCGGCGCCTGGGTCAGCTTCCAGCGCCTCGACGCCTGGACCGAGCGGCGGGGGGGGAGGGAAGCAGAGATGATGGTCGCCCACTACCTGACCGACCTTCTCGCCCAGCCGGATCAACCGGCGCCGGAGCGCAACGAGGCCTACCTCGCCGAACTGCACCGCCTTTGTGGCGAGCTGACGGAGCCGGCACGCAGCCGCTTCTGCCACATCTTGCTGGCCGGGTTTCCTCCGCCGGCCCTCGCCAAACGCCGGCCGACCCCGCCGCAGAGAATCAACCCCCCTTTTCCAAAACGGCCTCACCCGGTCTGCCGGCATCTCGGCTGTTGCGGCGACCGATCCGAGGCTCGCGACTGACCTTGGCTACCCATCGCTATCATAGCTCATCATGACCAAGCATCGTCTCCTGGTGTCGAGCCGCCCCGGTCATCGCGACGGACTGGCGCGGATCGGTGACGGCAGCATCGGCGGAAAAGCACGGGGGCTCGGTTTTCTGAACGTGTTGCTGCGACGGACCGAACTGGTCCGCATGTTCCCGAGATTCCGGGTCGAGATCCCGCCGGCGACGGTGGTCTGCACGCGAGAGTTCGACCGCTTCGTCGAGCGCAACGAGCTCGTGAAATGTATCGATTGGACCGACGATGCCGAGATCACACGGGCCTTTTGCGCGATCCCCCTGCGGCGAGAGCTCGTCATGTCGCTGGTGCTCTATTTGGCCAAACACCGAATCCCCCTCGCGGTCCGTTCATCTTCGATCCATGAAGATGGATCTGTATCCCCTTTGGCCGGGCTCTACCAAACCGTGCTGCTTCCTAACAACGGTCCTGAGGAGGCGGACCGCCTGCAACAGCTCATCGACGCGATCCGCGTGGTCTGGTCCAGCACCTATCACCAAGCCCCGAAGGGCGCACTACGGCGACAGGGCATGCTGCTCTCCCAAGAGCGCATGGCGGTCATCATCCAGCCGATGGCGGGCCGCCGCCACCGGGGCTATTTCTACCCCACCATCGGGGGAGTCGCCGGTTCGGTGAACTACTTCCCGATCGGCAGCCTGCGCCCGGAGGACGGAATGGTCGCGGCTGCCGTCGGTCTCGGCACGCGCGCGGTAGGCGGCGGGCAAGTCACGCGCTTCGCGCCCCATCGCCCCTCTCTGCGACCGGAGCTCTATCGGCCCGAAGAGGTGAGATTGAACAGCCAGCGCAGCTTCGATGCGATCGACATGGCCTCCGGTCGCTTGCGACTCGCCGACGATCCGAGGGCCACGATCGCCAGCATTCCCCTGGAGGTGGCCCGCGAAGATGGAGGCATGTCCCTGCTCGAGTCCACCTGGCTACCGGCCGAGCGAACAATCAGCGAAAGCCCCCTCGCGAAAGGGATACCACTGCTGACCTTCCAAGGGTTGCTACAGAACACGCGCCTCGCCCAGCTTCTCTGCCACGTGATGGAGCGCGCCGAAGAGGGAATGGGCGGGGCGGTCGAGATCGAATTCGCCGGCGATATCTCTCGTTCCCCCAACCGCAGCCGCCATGTCGTCGACTTCGTGCAGCTCAGGCGCCTGCCGCAAACCTGGCATTCCGGCTCGGTGCGACTCTCGGAAGTCGCCGCGGAGCGCGTACTCGTTCGGTCCTCTTCGGCCATGGGCAGCGCCGACCTCGTACACTCCGGTCCGATCGTCTACATTCCACCTACGGCGCTCACTCCAAGTGTGTCGCGTGCATTTGGCGACGAAGTGGCCCGAATCAACCGAGTGCTGAGGGATAGGGAACAGAGCTACCTACTGATCGGACCCGGTCGATGGGGCTCGATCAACCTCTCGCTCGGCATCGCAGTTACCTACCACCAAATATCGGAAGCCAGGCTCATCGTCGAGCTCTCGACCCATGAGCATCGGGTCGCATCGTCCCAGGGCAGCCACTTCTTCCACAACATCGCCGCCGGGCACATTCTGTATATGGGCCTCGACGAAGAACAGGGCGGCGTGCTCAACCGAGAGTGGTTCGAGCACGCACGACGAATCGGTGGCCACGCGGGAGTGCGGCTGCTGCAGCCGAAGACACCTGTTCGCATTCAGGTCAACGGCCGCTCGCGCAGCGGGCTGGTTTTCGTGGAAGTCTAGCCCGGGGCTAGAGGAGCCTGTTGCGCGTAGACTTTCGAGCCCGGTATTCGAGCTCGTTTCGAGATCAAGGAGCCGAGTCCGCGGGAAGGCTGGTTGCCTTTCAAGGACTTGGCGACGCAGAGATCGGAACGAAGGCGGATGCCGGGCGAAGCGAAGGCTATGTGCAACAGGCTCCTAG
>NYZA01000261.1 GCA_002686955.1 Gemmatimonadota bacterium | reverse complement strand
CTCTGCCTGATCGATGGGGCCGCCGAGGCGGTGCGGCGCACGAACGACGCGGGTTTCCTGGCGGTCTTGGTCACCAATCAGCCGCAGGTGGCGAAGGGGTTCGCCTCGCGGGAAGTGATCGAGAGCATTCATGCGCGTCTCGAGACCGATCTCGGGCGCGCGGGGGCAAAGCTCGATCGAATCTACTGGTGTCCCCATCACCCAGAGGCGGGCCACGAGGACGAGGTGACCGAGCTCAAGGGGGCGTGCGAGTGCAGGAAGCCAACACCCGGCCTCTTGGTGCGGGCGGCGACCGATCTGAATGTCGACCTGGGCCGGAGCTGCATCATCGGCGATAGCTGGCGCGACTTCGGAGCTGGTCGGAGCATGGGAGTGGCGGTGTACGGAGTGCGCACCGGCGAGGGAAGTCGGCTGCTGCCACCGGGAATCGAGCCCCCCGATCTGATCTTCGACGATGTCAACGAGGCGACGGCCTTCGTGGTGCACGGAGTGCCCGAGGTGGAGATCCTGGCCACGCGCCTGGCCCAGGATGCCCCATCCCAGCGACCGAAGCTGGTGGCGGTGTCAGGGATCTCCAGGACGGGCAAATCCACGGTCGCCCATGCGTTGCGCACGGCCCTCGGACGAAAGGGCATCGAGACCCTGCACGTTCGGCTCGACGACTGGATCGTGCCGAGAAAGGAACGTGCTCCTGAATCGACCGTGGCGGAACGAACGCAGTCGGCGTCGATGCCGGAGATCGCGCGCCGCCTACTGGGGGGAGAGACTGTCGAAGCGCCGGGCTACGATCCCCACGATCGCCGAGGTGGACGGATCGTGCGATACACCGCCCCCTCGCGCGGAGTAGTGATCCTCGACGGCGTGCTGGCCGGTTCGAGTGGGCTACAGCATCTGATCGATGCCTTGGTCTACGTGGAGGCCGCCGACGAAATCGTCGAGGCACGAACCCGCGCCTTCTATCGCTGGAAGGGGTGTCCCGCCGGCGAGATTGCCGCGACCCTGCGACGGCGACGATCCGAGGAGTGGCCGGCGGTGCGGAAGCAGCGGACCGGAGCCGATCTGATCGTCGGGTCGAGCGATGCCTCGAGGCGGGTGTGAACCGGTGGGCTCCCCCATCGGCCCCGCCAATGGATGACCGAAGGGTGCGAATCTCATCTCCGGGGAGGCGCAGCGATTCGAGAGCGGGCGCAAAGGGGCCAGATCGAAGGTCGAGTCGGCCCGAGTGAGGCAGGATCGAACCAAAAGGGGCGCATGGCGAATCGCGTATCGGGTGGCGGATGAGGCGCTATAGTCCTTCATGCAGAGGAATGGAGCCGCGCTACGCCCCCAAGAGGTCCCCATGACGATGCGAGAGACGATGCAGGCCTATCGAGACGGTGTAAGCGAGCTCATCGCACGGCTCGACTTGCCACCGATCGAGGCGCTGGTCGACGCCTTGCTCGAGGCCCGACAGAGGGGTCGAACGGTGTTCGTGATGGGCAACGGCGGCTCGGCGGCGGTGGCGTCGCACCTTGCCTGCGATCTGAACAAGACCTTGAGCAACCGTCACTCGATCCCTTTCCGTGCCCTCTGCCTGAACGAATCCACGCCAACTCTGACGGCCTATGCCAACGACGTGGACTACGGCGACGCCATGGCCGAACAGCTGCGCAATTTCGTCGGGGAGGCGGATCTGGTCATCGCCTTCTCGGGCAGTGGTGACTCGGAGAGTGTCATTCGGGCCGTTGCGCTGGCGAAAGCGGCGGGGGCCACCACCTTCGGAGTGTGCGGTCTGACCGGCGGGCGTTTGCGGACCGCCGCTCATCATGCGATCCATGTTCCGACTCGCGATCTTCGGCAGGCTGAAGATGCGTTCGTGGTCATCGCCCATCTCACCTGCAACGCCATTGACTGCTCGTAGAAACCACCAATCGTCGGCGCCGGTGGCGATTCTCGGCGGGGGTGTCTCGGGGCTGGCGTTCGCCGATGCCGCCGGAGTTCCCGCGGTGATCTTCGAGAAGGAAGATCGCGTCGGCGGGCTGTGTCGCAGTTTCGAGTCCCACGGGCTGTACCACGACATCGGGCCTCATATCGTCTTTTCCGGAGCGCAGGAGCGCACCGATTTCATGCGCGCCCTGACTCCGATGACGCGCCACAAGCGTTCGAATCAGATCCTGCATCGGAATCGCTTCGTTCGCTACCCCTTCGAGAATCAGCTTTCAGCTTTGCCGGACTCCGAACGAGATTGGTGTCTCGACACCTTTCTGAACAATCCCCATCGCGAGCTTCCCGCCGAGAACATGCTCTCGTTCTTCCTAGGAGTCTTCGGCGAAGGGATCACCCGCACCTACCTCGAACCGTACAATCGCAAAATCTGGAAGCTCGACCCGGTCCAAATGGACATACAGATGGTCGAGCGCATCCCACGTCCGCCGGACGAACACATCGTACGATCGGCCGCCGGTGAGGACATCGAAGGGTACACTCACCAGCTACACTTTTGGTATCCGACGGATGGGGGGATCGAATCGATGGTCCGGGGCCTCGCTGCCCGCGGCAAGGAATACGTCGATGTGCGAACACAGGCGCCGGTGGAACGCGTTGAGATCGGGAGCTCTGGTGAGTTCACAGTGATCTCTGGAGGATCGCGTGCACACTTTCCAAGCCTGGTGAATACGATCCCTTTGCACGAGCTCGTCCCCCGAATCCGGCCGCAGGCGCCACCTGACGTGATCGAAGCGCTTCACCGCCTTCGCTACAATTCCATCCATGTGACGGTGCTCAACGTCGACGAGGATGGGCTCGGACCCCATTTTGCCATCATGATTCCGTCTCCGAATGTGTCGTTTCATCGCGTGAGCAAGCTCGATTTCCTGGGTCCGGCCTATAGCATCGCGGGCACATCCACTCTTCTCGCCGAAACCACCTTTCGCCCTGATGAAACAACTGTTTCGATCCCGAAGGAGGTATCGTCTCAGGTGATCCAGAGCCTCGAACATTTGGGACTGGTGCCTGCCGACAGTGTGAATTTCTGCGAGACACGCACCTTCCCTTACGCATACGTCGTCTACGATCTCCACCACCGTCGCAACACCGATCGGGTGCTGACCTGGCTCGATTCCATCGGGATCCTCAGCCTCGGCAGATTCGGCCGCTTCGAGTACATCAATTCCGATGCGGCCATCGCCACAGCTCGAGCCGCCGGTGCAGCCTTTGCCGGGAACCATGGTCCCACAGCAACGCCCACATGACCTCCGACTCGGCCACGACGAAGGGGCGCGTTTCCAGCGTAGACGGCGCGGAGATCGGGGGGCTCGTGGTGACGGTCGGTCTCTACCTCGCCTTGAGGATCTGGCTGGCGCTCAGCGCCAACGGTAGCTTCGCGCACCAGGACGAGTACTGGTTCTTCGGCTTCGACGAGCACCTGCGAACGCTGAGTCCCTGGGGGTTCCTCCGCGCGGTCGCCGACTGGGACTGGGCCACCTTCTATGGCGGCTGCCGCATCAACGGCCTCATCTTCTCGAGCATCGCCCGGATCACCGGCCCCAGCTACCTGTTGCTCAAGACCGTCAGCTTGGCGTGGGGAATCGCCATCCTGATTACCGTGCACTGGGCTCTGCGAGAAAGCGTTTCGAGATGGGCAGCGATGTGTATCGGGCTCCTGCTGGCGGTGCCACCAAGGGCAAGCATTGTGCTGTCGCTCGTATGCGGCGGCAATCATGCCGAGATCCCGTTCTTCATAATGGCAAGCTTGGGTCTGTCGCTGCGTCTGAGGCGCGCGTTGCTCTCGGGCGACTTCGAGGCGGCCCGCCTGCGTGTTGGAGCTCTGGGCCTGGTAGCGGGAATCGGCGTCTACTACTGCCAGTCGTTCCACGCTTGGCTCGCTGTATTCGCTCCGGCCGGCTTCGTCTTCGTGTCGAGGGGCCGCGGAGTGCGATTTTGGAAGAGACTGGTCGGCCCGTTGTTGCTGGGATCGGTCCCGGGATTGTTGTTGCTCTGGTTTGCCTACGTTCCCGAGAACATCCTCTCCATCTTCATTCCCTACGCCTCGGAGCCGCGCCCTTTCTGGGCCGGGGAACCGACCGCGACGATCGGGCGGCGAATTGTCGAGGCAGCGATGCTGTGGCAACGAGGCGCCCATTCGCTTCCTCCCGCAATGGAGACTGGAGCGCTCTTTGCATTGGACGAGTTCGGCACATCCCTTCTCTGGTTCCCCTTGGCCGCGGCCTTGGCGTGGCACAGCTCGTCACGAGACCTACGGTTCGTGACATTTTTATCGCTTGTATTCGTCGGATCGTATCTTCTGATCGCGGTCGTCGCCGAGCTCACCATGGTGCGTTATCTGATACCACTCTTCACGCCGCTGGCGATCGTGCAAGGGTGGACGATCGGACAGGGTTTGCCGGAGCTCGCGCATGCGCTCTCATACCGGAAGACCGACACTTCCTCGAAGGCGCCCGCTTCCAAGGGGATGAGGATCCTGATCGTGGTACTGGGCGCGATGCTCGTTCCTCGCTTCGAGATGGTGTCACGAATGGGTGGAGTCCATTCACTGTCTGAGGGCATGCAATACTCTGGTGAGCTCACTCGCAGAATCTTCCTCCACGGCATGGCCCGACCCCATCAGCGAGCGCTCGAGCCAGTGGTGGCGGCTCTGGATTCCCTGCCGATGACCCAGTTGGAGCGTGAAGTCCTTCTCCACGGCCTGGGCACACCGCTCGAAGGGAGCAGCGGCCTCGACCCTTACAATGCGATCCCGTTGAACCTCGGAGAGGAAGTGGTTCCACTCAGCCCGTTGGCTCGCAAGCAGATTGTCTGGCTCGACAGTGGCGTCGACCGCTACCGGGAGTTCCTCCATAGCTTCCTTCTCGGGCATAACGATGTGGAGCGCGCCGGCGGACGCGGGTGGAGGTACACCGATCCACTCTACTACGCCGGGGTTGCGCTCACGCTGGACGCTCTTGGCATGCCTTGGGACTCGCCGCGAGAGCAGTTCATGCCCGGGCGCTCGGGTAAGCTCTGCGAACGTTGTGAAATCGCGACACTCGCCCCTCTTTGGGAACTCTTGGAGTCGGACCAAGCCGTGAGTGGCTTGCAGGAGCTGCTCTGTGAACCGGCGAGTCCGGAGTAGAAGCTTGCCCTCGATCGACGAACGTATCACAGTCGCCATGATCTCCATGAATGAGGAGGAGGCGGTGGGCAAGGTCATTGGCAACATCAGAGCCGCCCTGCCCGCCGCCGAAGTGGTGCTGGTTGATTCCAGCGACGATCGGACGCCCGAGATCGCTCGAGCCCTCGGTGCCCGGGTGATTCGCCAGCATCCGCCCAGGGGCTACGGTCGAGCCATGGATTTGGCGCTGCGTTCCAACGAACGCGAGGTCGTCGTGACCATGGACTGTGACGACACTTACCCGGTCGATCAGATCGAGACCTTGGCCCGATTGGTGCTCGAGGAGGGCTACGACGTGGTCGACGGCAATCGGCTGCGGAGCAAGCCCGCAGCGATGCGAACGATCAACTACCTGGGCAACTGGATCTTCGCCATGTTCGCCTCGATCCTCTTCTTCAAGCGGTTCCGCGACCTGCACAGCGGCATGCGCGCCTACAAGAGAGGGGTGCCGGAGCGGCTGAAGTACAACCTCAATGGCGCGGCCCAGCCGGTGCACCTGCTGCTTCTGCCGCACAAGAGTGGCATGAAGGTCGGCTTCGTCGACATCGCCTACCGTTTTCGGCTCGGGGAGAGCGTCATGAACCCGCTCGAGACCAGCCTGTGGACGGTGAGGCGGATCGTGACGGCACGGTTTCGCCCAATCGCGCCTTCGATGCCTTCCGCGAGCAGCGCGAAGGGGCGAAACCGGAGTCGCTGAGAACCGGCGCGCCGACCCTAGGAGCCTGTTGCGCATAGGCTTTCGAGCCCAGTGTTCGAGTTCGTTTCGGGATCAAGGAGCTAGGAGCCTGTTGCGCTCCGCCCCGCTCCCCTCCTCGCCTCGCAGCAGCAGGCGTGCCAGCGCTTCGCCCAAAATGCCGTGGCCTTCATAGCTCAGGTGGCAGTCGTCCACGAAGAGCGGAATCCCGTCGCGATGGGCCCGGAGCAATTCTCCGGAAGGGTCCAAGAGCTCCACATGCTCCCAGGTGGCGGCGACGGCGGCCATCGCTTGGTAGTAGCCACGGAGTGGATGGACGCCCGCGGGGTCACCTGAGAGGAGATCGGTCGTGGACTCGAGCAGGAGTACAATCCGGAAACCCTCTTCCAGCCCCAGCTCGGCCAACGCGTGCAGAGTGATGGCCATCTCCTCGGGCGAGATGCGGGGGGGCGCGTCGGCCTGCGCGCCGAAGTAGCGGCCGAGGTTTCGGGTTCCCCAGCGAAGGAAGCGGGAGAGCCCCACGTACAGGTGAAACTGCTCCAGCCCATCCTGAAGGGTCACCAGCCACGGGGAGCGGCGGGACAGCGCAAGCCATCGTTCCATGTCCGACCCTTGCCCCTGCTGACTGTCGTTCACCCCGAAGCTGATCGTCACCCAGTCGGGATCGAACTCGAGGAGCCGATGTTCGAGCAGAAGCCGCCCCTGCAAGGAAGAGAAGCCCGGCACCGCCGCGTTCAGCACTTCGAAGGGTGCTCCGGCTTCGACCAGAAGCCGTTCCGCAACATAGGGATAGACCTCTTCGGGCTCCGCGATTGCACCGCCGAAGGTAGTCGATCCGCCTATGCAGATCACCCGCCGGATCTCCCCGCCTTTGGTCGATGGATTGGGGCGCGCCCTGAAGTACGAATCGCTCGCGTAGCGCCAGAAGAGCAGGCTGTCGTTCGAGTAGCTCCTCGGGAGGGGGCGCCACATCTCCGTCGTGCGCAGGCCGACCTCCACGGCTCCGACGCTCGAGATGGCCAGAACCAGGTGGATCACGGGCGCCCAGGAGAGCCGCTCTTCGTTGACCGCGACCCAGAGCCAACGAATCCCGAGGACGAGGGGGAGGGTGCGCGTGACCAGATGTGGGGCGCCTCCCTCCCATGTCGAACCGAGAAGGGCCGCCAGCGCCACGGGGAAGAGGGCGAGAAGATCGGAGCCGAGGATCCAGAGCAATCGGCAGCCGGTGCCGAGAGCAAAGGACAAGGACCAGATCACCCAAGTCGCGCCGATCGATCCCCAGAATCGAGGGTGCGTGGAGAGCTGAGGGATGAGAATCACCAGATAGATGGCGGCGCCCATCCCCACGATCGATGCGATCGAGACCCAGCTCCTCGATGCTCCTGAACGCCCGCGGGCCCCCTCGAGATGGAATCGAAACGCTCGTTGCCATCGAGGGTCGAATCCGGCCCTGGCCAGCTTGAGCACGAGGATCGCTAGCGCCACAGTGAGCACGCCGTGCGGGATGAGCCTCATGGCGAGCTCCCCCCGCTCCGCGCTGCGCTGGATCTCGACAGGAGGCGCCATCAGCGCCAATGGGAGGAGTGGGAGATAGGAGAGGGGGTCGAGGCGCAGAGAGAAGGGTATGGGGGCTCGCATCGACGCGCCCCAGAGCCACGCCAAGCCCAGAGCCAGTCCCGCCATGCCCAGCGCCCCGAAAAGCGCAAGGGCGAGCTGCCTGGGGCCGGAGAGCCACGGTGAGCGGAAGTCCTCTTCCAGTACGACCGGCGAAGCGAACCGATCCAGGCGCGTGCCCCACGCACGAACCTGGAGGATCTCGGCCTCCCTCTCTCCGACCGAGACCTGGATTGCATCAGGGTGCCAACCCTCCGGGGCGGGGATTCGGAAGCTCTCCTCGGCACCCCAACCGATCGCCACGGCGGACCCATCTCCCTCGAGCTGGACCTCCACATGGAGCGTCGCCCCGGGCTCTTGAAGCCAGCGCTCGGACGGCATCGAGGGGTCGGGGTCCGTGCCCAGCGGCTCCGACCCTTCGGGATTCCACGGCTGCAGCTCCACCTGGCCACCTGCTTGGCGAACCACTACACCGAGAGTCGTGGCCGAATCGCCTTCGCCGCCCGACAGCGCGACGCCCAGCTGGGCATCGGGCACGCGCATCTCCACCTCACATCGCTTCCAGATGGTCGTGGCGTCCCGATGACGCAGCGTCCCAAAGTGATCCAGCACGAAACGACCTGTGTGCTCCTGCCAGGTCATGTGCTCCCCCCTCCCGCGCCCGACCCACTCCTCATAACCCTCCACGCGGGGGAAGCTGAAGGCCCAGCGGCTCCGATCGGGCGCGTACCCGCGATCGAAATGCGCGCGAAGCACGCCGACGGACGCCGCGGCGCCCATTAGAGTGATCAGGCTCAGGGCTCCGGCGGTCGAGCGAAACAGCTAGCAACTCCGGCGGTGGAAACTCTATCCGGCAAGATGCGAGACGTTGCCATACTACAAGCAATTGCGAGCCTTTGGAGTCGCGCGAGCGAAAGATATCGTGAGGCACCCTTCCCTTCGGGAGACCGCGCTCCAATGACGACCCCGACCAAAATACGTCGCCTCGACCCGGGCGACGACCTCGGCGAGCTGACCCGGCTGCTGCACCGCGCGTACGCCGATTTGGCCCGCCAAGGGCTGCGCTATGTCGCTACCCATCAGGATCTTGAAACGACGCGCAACCGAGTCGCCGAGGGTGATTGTTTCGTGGCCGAGCCCGACGCCCTGCGGGCCCTCGGCGCAACGCCGCCCCGCGCAGCCACAGAGGGAGGCGCTCAGAATTGGGGGAAGTGCATTCCGTCGCGGAGACGGACCGAGTGCCAACCCGCCCTCCCCACAGATCACCGCTGCGGCCGTACTTCGCCCTAACCCGCATATCTCACCAACTTTCTGCTGTGGCGACGAAAGTTGGTGAGATATGCGGGCTAATCGGCCGCCCCTCAAGGCGCGAAGCTCACCCCAACCCCTACCCCAACCCCCTTCGCCCCGCCGAACACCCCGTTCCCCTGCCCAACGCTCAAATCCAGGTTGAAGCCCCCAACGATCAAGCCGAGCCCGGTGCTCAGGCGAATCCCATCCACCGAATGCAGCGCCGTGCCGAATCTCAGGGGCAGCCAGTCGACTCCTCGCCATTCGGAGCCCAGCCCCAGCTCGCTGCCCGTAACCGAATCTCTGACCATGCCGGCAACCAATGTCCAGGTCGGGCTCGGACGATGGGCGGCTCCGAGACGCCAAGTCGCGGGTAGATCGGTGGTGAAGGGCGCGACACTTTCATCGGTCTCCTCGCCCTCGGGGAACTCCTCCCCCACCAGGTCGGAGGACCGGTGGGTCACCCCTTGCAGCCAGGGGTTGCCGCTCCAATCGATCTGAGCGACCAGATTCGAGACAGAGACCGAGAGGGTTGTGCTTTCCCACTGCCGGGCGAACCCGAGATCGATGCCCCATCCCCCGCCGCCATCGGCTTCGCGCGTGTAGGCCGAACCGTCGGTTCCGACCGATTTCAAAACGCTGTCGGCGAGAATCGGCGTCACCTCCCCCACGCACCACGACTTGATCGTGTAGTGACCAAAGAGGCGCTTCACCGACGCGCCGACTTGCACATCGCCGATGCGGTGAGCGTACGCCACGCCGATCTCGGTCCAAAGCGTCGCTTCCCCCTGCCCCGCCAAATCCAGCTCATCGCGCAGATCGAAGCCGATCAGAACGGCCTCGACAGCGGCTTTCGACAGCTTTCCCGACTCCGCTCCCCGCGTCGTCGCGAAGATGGCGGCGGAGCCGTACTGAACACCGGGATACAAGCCTCTGCCGGCGGCATAGGTCTCGAGACCATCCGCATCGATGGCCGAGAGTATGCTCGATTTGTCGCTCTCACTGAGCACCGCCCCGTTGTAGCGCTTGTAGTCGGAGAGTGATAGCGACGAATTTCCCAACTCCACGTCCAGAGCCAGCACTGCAACCGACCACGGCGGCCGGTCTTCTCGGTCGAGCAGGGCGGGATTCCACAATACCGTAGCGATTCCCCGGCTGTCGGGAAAACCCACGCCGCCCATCGCCGCCGATCGAACCGCCCCGATCGCGCCGGTCGAGAGCGTCGACACAGCCGCGGCGAGCAAGCAACCAGCCAGGTGTCTGTTCATCGTATCGCCCCCATGGTTGCGGTGACTTCGAGATGAGCGGCGATTTCGATCGTATCGGAACCGCGAATCGAGATCTCTCGGCCCTCGCTGCTCTGGAGTTTCGCTTTGGTACTCGCGAAGAACATGTCAGTTCCAAATAGAGCATCGAGATCGTCCTGAAAGATCTCGATCCGCCTGACGACCACGGCGGGCTCCACGGCTCGCCCCTCTTCGTCGATCCGCGGAGCGTCGACTTCGAGCGGTCCCCCGGCCGGAAGTCTGACTACGGGATTCGAGATGGAAGCGCTGGAATCGGGGTCGAGACCGACATCGATGCTCACTCCGATCGGTATGCTGTTCGCGACCCGCAGCACCATGGCCGCGGACTGCACTCGATCGAGCAGGATCTCTCGCAGCTCCTCATCCACATCATCCACACGGTCCACATCCAGCGTATCGCTTCGCCCCTCTACGATCAGCTTCATTGGAGCAGTGATCCGCAGATGCCCGACGATTTCGTCGCTCCTATCCAGTGTCACGAGTCCCGATCCGATCTCGACCGATCCT
>NYZA01000260.1 GCA_002686955.1 Gemmatimonadota bacterium | reverse complement strand
TCGATCGGCAAGCCTCGAAACCGGAGGAATAGTCGGGCTATTTCGAGGATTTCGGAGCTCGCCGATCGGCCGGAGATGTGGTGCAGATGGGATGCCAAGTGACAAGTTGTTCTTGCGAGGACCCTAAGTCCGATCGGGACCCGATGAACCTCCAAGAACGCCGGAAAAGGTGGCCAAGTCGATCTCCGTCATTGTGCGAACCTGGAACGAGCGGGTTCGGTTCAGCGCAACCCTGAGCGCCCTCTTGGAGCAGCACGCGGAAACGCCTTTCGAAATCGTCTGCGTCGATTCCGGGTCGTCGGACGGCACCAGGGAGCTGGCTGAGCAAGCCGCCCGGGAAGCCTCCGTGCGGATCGTCGATCTCGACTCAACCGAGTTCACATACGGCCGTTCGCTCAATCTCGGCGCCGAGGCAGCCTCGGGGGAGATTCTCGTCTTCCTCTCCCAAGATGCGACACCGAGCCATCGTGGATGGCTCTCGGCCCTAACCGCGCCGCTCGACCGGGATCGAAGTCTGTGCGCCACTTTTGGCAGGCAGATCGCCCGTCCTCACGACAACCCGGTAGAGGTGCTCGACTACGCGCGCGTGTTCGGCGGCGAGCCCCGGCGATACCGCTCCGATCCGGTGTTTTCGAACGCGAACGCCGCCCTTCCCCGCGCTCGGTGGCGGGAGATCCCCTTCGACGAATCGCTTCCGATCGCCGAGGATCGGCTGTGGGCCGAGGAGCAGCAGAAAAGAGGATTCGAGATCGCCTACGTTCCAGGCGCCTCGGTCTATCACTCCCACGATTTCACCCTTCGATCGCTCTATCGAAGGACACTCACCGAGGCGCGCGCCTACGCCGTATCGGGCCGGCCCGCGCCGAGCCTTCGCGAACAGGGCGCGGTTCTCCGCCGCAATCTGTGGTTCCACTCCCATGCCCTGCTCCGGGACCGGCGCTTCTTCCATCATGCTCAGGTGATCGCCTATCGATGCACTCAGCTCATCGCGGCATGGAAGGGGGCCCGATAGCTCGGGCATCTCGCGAGGGGTCCATTGCGAATTGTCATGCTCCTTTCGAACGACGGCTTCCGGGACGCCCGCGTCCGCCGGGAGGCGTCGGCGCTGGCCGGTGCCGGGCACGAGGTCACCATCTTCGCTCTCGCGTCGGATCGCACGGTCGAAACCGAGTGGGTCGAGGGGTTCCGCTTCAGGAGGATCGCTCCGCGCAGAACCGGTCCGGCCCTGCTTTGGAATGTGTTGCTCTGGCCCTGGCATTTCGCCGAGCTCGCGCATGCGGCGGATCGGGAATGGAGCTTCGACGCGGTTCATGCCCACGACCTCGACATTCTCGAGCCGGCCCGAGCGCTGGCTGCCTCTCGGGCCGTGCCGCTGATCTACGACTCGCATGAGCTCTTCATCGATTCCCTGAACCAGGGCTTCTCGGCCGATTGTGGTCGCCCGCGCCGCTTGGCGCGGAGCGCGGCGCTCGCGTGGATGGAGGCGATCGGCCGCTGGGCGGAACGTAGGGGGTATGCGGCGGCGGCGGCGCACATCACGACGAACGAGTCGTACCGCGAGTTTCTGGGCCGACGCTACGGTCCTCCCAATCCAGTGCCGATCGACAATTACCCGCCCCGAAGAGAGCTGGGTGAGAGCGGACGGCTCCGGAGGGAACTGGCGATCGAAGAGAGCCAAAAGGTGATCCTCTACCAGGGGAACTTCACCCATGGCCGCGGACTCGATCGCTTGATTCGCGCCTTGCCGCTGCTCGACTCCGAGGCGGTCGTGGTGCTGATCGGTTGGGGGTGGATCCGCGCCGAGCTCGAGGCGCTCGCCAGAGAGCTGGCCGTGCAAGATCGCGTCTACATTGTCGATACGGTGCCGGCCGGCGAGCTACCGGAGTACACGGCGGGTGCCGATGTCGGCGTCATGACCACCGATCCGATCAACCTCTCGCGCCGCTACTGCACCTCGAACAAGCTCTTCGAGTACCTCATGGCCGGATTGCCGGTGGTGGTCTCCGATCTACCTGAGAATCGAAAGGTGCTCGATGCCTATCCCGCGGGGGAGCTGATCGGCGACCTCGAACCGGCAACGATCGCCGGCGCTATCAACAAGGTGTTGACCTCGAAGCGACTCGACGAGATGAAATCGCTCGGCCGAAAGGCGGTCAAGGAGCGCTACAACTGGGAGCGGGAGCGGGCGAAGCTCATCGAGATCTACGCAGACCTGGAGAGATCGCCTTGAGCAACGAAGCCCGTGGCTACGATCGGGGCCGACCTCCTCTGGAGCTCGTGGACTGCCCTCTTTGCGAGAGCCACGACGGGCGGGTGCTCGGCCGAGAGGGCGCGTGCTTCCGCGTGCTCCGCTGTAAATCGTGC
Source organism: Gemmatimonadota bacterium (assembly GCA_002686955.1). GTDB lineage: Bacteria. The sequence goes on along the minus strand of NYZA01000260.1, from coordinate 16,175 downwards.
GGACTGATCTACGTGAGTCCTCGCGTCGTCGATCCGGAACGCTCCTTCTGGGGTGCACGGGAGGGCTACCTCGCCGCGGCCGAGGAGGTGTTGAACGGCCGCGAGCCGAGCTTCCGCGACCCGAATTACAACGAGGTTCTCGATCTGCTCGAGCGACGGATTCCGCGAGGGAGACTGCTCGAAGTGGGGAGTCACCTCGGTTTCGCACTGCGCCTGGCCCAAGCACGGGGATGGGAGGTGGTGGGTGTTGAACCATCGCGCCCGCTTGCCGAGCTCAGCCGCGAGTACTTCGGGGTCCCGGTCCTCACCGGCCTGATCGAAGAGGTCGATCTGCCCAACGCGTCGTTCGACGCCGTCTTGCTCATCGACGTTCTCGAGCACGTCAAGAACCCGCGCCAGTTCCTCGCTCGGGTGGAACGGCTCCTGCGGCCGGGTGGCGTTGTGGCGCTGCAGCTCCCGAACACGTACTTCACCCTTCTGAAGGCAGCGGTGATTCACAAAGGACTTCGGCGCGAAGATCATGTCGTCTTCGACGCCGAGGAGCATGTCTGTCACTACACCGAGAGCACCCTGGCGGCGATGCTGGAGACGGCCGGTCTCGAGTTGATCGATGTGCGACCGGGCCGTCCCGTACAGTGGGCGGGTCGATACCAGATCGCCGACGGCATCGCCAAGCAGCACGCGATGCCCTGGTATCGGGGCTTTGGGCTGCGGGCCTCACGGCAGGCGCTCTATCTGTTGGCTCGCGCGGTCTCGGCGGCGCGCCCGGGACGGGTCGGCGCCACGGCGACGAATATGGTCGCACTCGCGCGGCGCCCCACGGAGAGCTGCTGATGTGCGGCTTCGCCGGAATCGTCTACGACGAGGCGCGGCCGATCGATCGGGGGCTGCTGGGCCGGATGGCCGAGACCCTGCGCCATCGCGGGCCGGACGACGAAGGGTTCTACACCGACGAGCGCGCGGGGCTGGCGTTCCGCCGCCTCTCGATCATCGACATCGAGGGGGGACACCAGCCGCTGTCGAACGAGGACGGCACGATCTGGATCGTTTTCAATGGGGAGATCTACAACTTCAAGGAGCTGCGGGGTCGGCTGGAGCGGGCCGGGCACCGCTTCCGCACCGAGAGCGATACCGAGACGATCGTCCACCTCTACGAGGAGGTCGGGCCGGCGGCGGTCGACCATCTGCGCGGGATGTTCGCGTTCGCGATCTGGGACCGCGGGAAGGGTGGCAAGCTCATGTTGGCCCGCGACCGCGCCGGCAAGAAACCCTTGTACTACGCGGAGCGGGACGGAGCCATCGCCTTCGCGAGCGAGATCAAGGCGCTGCTCGAATGGCCTGCGCTTCCCCGCGAAGTCGAGACCGACGCCATCGGCCACTACCTGACCTACGGCTACACCCCTTCACCCGGCTCGATGTTCCGCCATGTGCAAAAGCTCGAGCCGGCGCACTATCTGATCAGAGATCGGGGTCGGTCCTCCGCCCGGCGCTACTGGCAGCTCGATTATCGAGACAAGCTGATCCTACCCAGGAGAGAGGACTACCTCGACCTGATCCGCGAGAAGACGAAAGAGGCCACCCGCCTGCGCATGGTCGCCGATGTGCCGATCGGCGTCTTCCTATCGGGAGGGGTCGACTCCGGCTCGGTGGTCTCTTGCATGTGCGCGGAGCACGAGGATGTGCAGAGCTTCTCGATCGGTTTCCAGGAGAGCGAATTCTCGGAGCTGCCGATCGCCCGGCAAGTGGCGACCCGCTACGGAACCCGACACCGCGAGCACGTGGTTCGCCCCGATGCCCTGGCGATCCTGCCGAAGCTGGTGTGGCACTACGACGAGCCTTTCGCCGATTTCAGCTCGATCCCGACCTACTACGTGGCTTCGCTCACGCGGCAAGATGTGACGGTGGCGCTGACCGGAGACGGCGGCGACGAGAGCTTCGCGGGCTATCCGCGCTACCGGCACGGAAGGGCCACCTGGGGTTGGAGCTGGCCACCACCGGCGCTTTGGGGGATGGCCGCCCGAGCGGCGGGTTTCGCCGAGAGACGCGTCGCGGGGACCGGGCGCGAGCGCTTCGCCGCCGCCCGTCGCTTCGCCGAGGCGATGCACGGCTATCCGGATCCCCGCCGCCGGCACGCGCGCTGGATCGCGCTCTACCACAGCGACGCCGAAAAGGAAGGGGTACTCAGCCCGGAGCTCTGGGAGGGCCGGCGAGATCACGACTCGGTCGCGCTCCTCGCCGATCGCTTCGACCAGGTTCTGGCCGACGACCCGCTCGACCGGATTCTGGCGGTCGATGTCGAGACCTACCTGGCGCAAGACCTGCTCGTGAAGATGGACGTGGCGACGATGGCCACATCGCTCGAGGCCCGCTCCCCCTACCTCGACCATGAGCTGATGGAGCTCGCCGCCCGGATTCCGGCGTCGATGAAGCTCGAAAGCCGGCGGACGAAGCCGCTGCTGAGAGACGCATGGCGATCAGCCCTGCCCGCCGACGTGGTCATGGGACCGAAGGTCGGCTTTCGCATGCCGATCGAAAGGTGGTTCCGATCGGAGCTTCGGGGACCCGCCGAGGCGTTCCTTGCCGAACGCCCCAGCCCGTACTGGCGCCGCGAAGGGATCCGGGCCCTGTTCCGCGAGCACGCCGCCGGGATCGAGAACCACACATTCCGTATCTGGGCCCTGCTCTGGTTCGAGGTCTGGAGGCGCACCTTCATCGAACGTGATCCCCCCGGCAGCCTGGTATAGAGACACGCCGACGCTCGAATCCTCGCGCTCTTGGTCGATCGATTCAACGCACACCCGTCCGTTGTCGGCCTCCCCGTAGTAGTATCTACAGATATGTCTACCACGGCGATCGCACGATCGAGCTCCAACCGCATTGGACGGGCCACGAGACGTCATGTTTGAAATCACGGCAAACTGGTACGATCCAAGTCTGAGCGTCGACCCCTTCCATGACCTGGTCATCGGCGTTCCCTTCGCACTGCTCATGCTCTACGGCGGCGTCCGTCTCGGCCGCGCCATGCTGCCGCGAGACGTGCCCTCCATGGTCTGGAAGATCTTCCTGGCGGCGATCGCGCTCCGCGCCCTGGCCGTCCCCGTGCTCCACTTCACCGGCCTCTCGCTGGCCTTCGGGCCAGACGAGAAATCGTTCAACGTGGTCGGTTCACAGATGGCCCGACACTGGCAAGGCCTCGAGCCATTCCCTTATAGGGCCGACTATTCCGCGGAACGCTTCTTCTTCTACGTGAATGGCCTGGTCTACTATCTGGCGGGCTACGTCAAGTTCCTCCCCAAATACATCAATGTGATCGTCGGCGGGGTCACCACGATCTACACCTACAAGATCGCCCGGGCTCTCTTCAACCATGAATCCGGCGTGATCGCCATGGCCTCCGTGGCCTTCTTACCATCGCTTGTTCTCTGGTCGTCGCTCAATATCCGTGATCCCTGGGCCTTCCTAGCGGTTACGGCCATCGTGTGGGAGCTGATCCGCTTGAGGCATCGGGTGAGCCTGGGACCGATCGTGGCCGTGCTCGTCTGGCTGGCGATCCTCTTCAATCTGCGGCAGCCCACGGCGATCATCGTGGTCGGCTCGCTCGGAATGTCTTTCGTCGTCGCCCGGCGCGAGCACATTCATCGGAATATCGTGGTCGGTCTGACGCTCTGCGTCATGCTGCTCTTGGGATTTCACTTCCTCGGCTTCTCCAGTCGACACCTGACGGCCAGCCCGGCCGAAGCGCTCCAAATGATGGATGCCATCCACCAGGAGCTCTCGAAAGGTAGCGGAGCCTACGGAGGTGAAGGCGAGGATATCTCCACGGCGACCGGGGCCCTCACCTGGCTCCCGAAAGGATTGACCTTCTTCCTACTCGGGCCGCTGCCCTGGCAGGCGGAAACACCGTTGCAGCTGACCGCTCTGCCCGAGACGCTCATCTGGTACTACTTGCTCTATCATGCGATGATCGGCCTCGGTTTCGTGATTCGGCACGGTCGAATCGATGCGTGGCTCCTCGTGCTCCTCGCGATCAATCTCACGCTGATCTTCTCTCTGGTCGAAGGGAATGTGGGAACCGCCTTCCGGCATCGGGCCCAGGTGTTGCCGCTCTATCTCATCCTCGCGTCCCTGGGGATCTACCTGCGAAGGGCACCCAGGCCGGGGCCCCCTCTGCTCCGTCCACATCCCTCACGCCTACGATCTCATTCCGCTTGAGAACTCTGTATTTATCGTACACAGGGATCCTCGAGCCTCTCGCGGCTTCGCAGATCGTTCCGCATCTGATCGCTCTCACACGGCGAGGCTGGCCGATCGATGCGGTGAGCTGGGAGAAGCCGGAGCGTCTCGCGCGTCGAGACTTGGTCGAATCGCTCGATGGGCGTTTCCGTGATGCCGGAATCGAGTGGACGCCCCTGCGCTACCACAAGAGACCCACCGCACCGGCCACCATCTTCGATCTCGCGGCGGGTCTGAGGCATCTGTCGCGACACCCCAACCTCGATCGTTGGGAGCAGGTTCACGTTCGTTCCTATGTCCCCGCTCCCCTTGCGCTCGCACTCCGCCGCCGGCGTTCTCTGCGTTTCCTCTTCGACATGAGAGGGTTCTGGGCCGACGAATACGTCGACGGAGAGATCTGGCCTCCGGCCTCCCCCCTCTACCGCTTCGCAAAGAAGGGGGAAGCGGCCTTTTTGAGAGCGGCCGACGACATCGTCGTGCTCAGCCACGAAGCGAAACGGATCCTGGAGCAAGGCCACCCGCGCCTGCCACTCGTTTGGCGCTCCACGACCCCGCCGATCCATGTCATCCCCACCTGCGCCGATCTCGAACGCTTCCACCCCGACGGAGAGCTGCATCCGGCCGGGAGACCGATCCGCGAGGACCGCTTCGTGATCGGCTATGTCGGATCGATCGGCACCTGGTACGAGTTCGAGGCGATGCTCGATCTAGTGGCCTCGGCGCATGTACGCGATTCGCGTGTACACTTTCTGGTGGTCACTCAAACCCCCGGGTCGGAGGTGCGCCGGCTCGCCCGCTCGCGCAATCTGCCCGATGTTGCGCTCACGGTCGCTGCATCGGAACCCGCCGATGTTCCCTCATGGATCCGTTGTTTTGATCTAGGTCTCTTCTTCATCACCCCCGCATTCTCGAAAAGGGCCTCCTGCGCCACGAAGATGGGCGAGATCTTGGGCTGCGGAGTTCCGCTCCTGATCAACCGTGGCGTCGGCGATTCCGAAGCACTCGTAGACAAGCATCGCGTCGGAATCGCGGCCCACGACCTTCGGCCCTGGACGACATCGGCCGCATACGATCGAGTTCGGACGATCATCGACGGAGACCCTGAACTGAAGCGACGCTGCCGGAGAACGGCTGAGGCAGAGTTCGACCTTGCCCGCGCGATCGAAGCGTATGTCGAGATCTACCGGTCGGCCGCCGCCGGAGGGGCCGCGTGAGAGTCACGCCGAGCCGCTCGCTCGATATCGTCGCCTGGACGCCCTACCCACGCGCGGGTGCTTCGAACCGCCACCGAATCGAGCAGCATCTGCCGGCGCTGAAGGCGCGGGGGCACCGCGTCGAGATCTTCCCCTTCGCCGATGATCGGCTCTTCGAGATCCTGTACGGCTCGGGCAAGACGATCGAGAAGCTGGTCCGGGTCGCGCTGCGCACGGCCGCCCGGCAAGCCCATCTCGCCCGCGCCATGAAGGCCGATGTGGTGATCGTGCACCGCGAAGCCCACCCCTTCGGTCCTCCTCTGCTCGAAATGGCGCTCTCGAAGGGATCCCCCAGTGTGGTCTACGACTTCGACGACGCGCTCTGGCTCCACAACCCGAGCACGGCCAATCGACTGGCGAGGATCTTCAAGAAGCCGAACAAAACCCGGAGCCTGGTCCGCATTGCCGATCGCGTAATCGCCGGCAACCCCTTCTTGGCGGAGAGCGCCGAGAGATGGGGAGGAGACCCGACGGTCATCCCGACGCCGATCGACACCGATCGCTATCGGCTGCGGGTCCACGAAGATCGCAAACCGGTCGTACTGGGGTGGGTCGGAACGCCTTCGTCGGCTCGCTACCTTCGACCGATCGCCGACGTTCTGGCGCGGGTCGCCCGGGAGCGCGCCATCATCGTGCGCCTGATCGGAGGCGTCCATCCCCTTCCGGGGGTGCCGGTCGAGCATCGCGTCTGGAGCCTCGAGCGCGAAGTGGATGATCTTACGGAGCTCGATATCGGATTGATGCCGATGGAGGACGAGCCCTGGGCCCACGGCAAATGCGGCTTCAAGATCATCCAGTATTTCGGGGCCGGGCTGCCGGCCGTGGCGTCGCCCTATGGCGTCAACTCCGATCTCGTCATCGAGGGCGAGACCGGGTTCGCTCCACGATCGCGGGCGGAGTGGATCGACTCGCTCATCGAGCTGATCGACGACGTAGAGTTGAGGCGCCGCATGGGCACTCGGGGGCGTGAGCTGGTCGAGTCGAGCTATTCTCTGCGTTTCACCACACCCACGTTCGTTCGCGTGATCGAAGAAGCTGGGGGAGCGCGACCGAGACGGAGCTCTCCCGATCGCGCAAACCCGGAATCAGCCTGATGTGGATACTCGGGATCTCCGAGCTCGACAACGACGCCGGCGCGGCACTTTTCAACGGACCCGACCTCGTCGCCGCGGCGAATGAGGAGCGCTTCAGCCGAAAAAAGAGGCATCGCGGGGTCCCCGTGCTGGCCGTGCGCTGGCTGCTGGAAGAAGCCGGCATCGACGCCTCGGAGCTGGATCGCGTGATCGTGGCGAAGCCGCCCTGGTCCAAGGAACTCCGATACAACAACCGGCATCTCCTCTCGTATCCGTACTGGAAAGGGTCCCCGATCCCCGCCGGGGAGAGGTTGCTCAGCGCCGCGATAGTCTTCGGCTGGCGTTTCCCCCGCAACACCGCCGATATCATCGATCTTCACGGGCAGCTCCAGCGTTGGCTGAGAGAGACGGCACTCCCTCCGCACAAAGTGATCCGGGTGGATCATCACCGCGCGCATGCCGCGAGCGCCTGGTGTGCATCCGGTTTCGAGAGCGGACTGATCATCACCTGCGATGGGCAGGGAGGCGGCGTGACAGCCTCGGTCTATCGCGGAGAGGGCGCGCGAATCGAGTCGATCCATCGCGTCCGCGTTCCCCATTCCCTCGGGCTCTTCTACGGCGCCGCCACCAAGGCTCTGGGTTACAAGCCGGGCCGGCACGAGGGAAAGGTCACCGGGCTGGCCGCGTACGATCCGCCCGACACCGAAGCCCTCGCTCTCTGTCGCGACCTCGTTCGCAACAATGGGGTCTCCTTCTCCGCCCCGCACATCTATGGTGCATACCCCCGCATGAAGAGAATCCTCGATCGCTGCGGTCCGGGCCCCTTCGCCGCGGCATTTCAGACCGTGCTCGAAGAGGCCGTCGCGGCCTATGCGCGGGAATGGCTGTCGCGGACGGGGGCGAAACGGGTCGCTCTCGCCGGCGGGGTGTTCGCCAATGTGAAGCTGAATCAACGGATCCATGAGCTCGATGGTGTCGAGGAGATCTTCGTCTTTCCCCACATGGCCGACGGAGGGCTGGGATGGGGAGCGGCGATGGACCACTGGTGCCACAGGGAAGGCCGGCGACCGGACCCGATCGCCGATGTGTACTGGGGACCCGAGTTCAGCGATGCCGAGATGTTGAATGCTATCGAGCGGGCGGGGATCGAGTGGACGAGACCCGATCACCCGGAACAAGCCGTGGCTGCGATGCTGGCCGACGACAAGGTGGTCGGCCGCTTCGGAGGCCGAATGGAGTTCGGTCCTCGGGCGCTCGGGAATCGCTCGATCCTCTACAAGCCGACCGATCCATCGGTCAACGACTGGCTCAACAAGGCGCTGCATCGCACCGAATTCATGCCCTTCGCTCCGGTCACCCTCGCGGAGCAGGCCGAACGCTGCTACAAGGGTCTCGCCGGAGCCGAGCGCGCTGCCGAGTTCATGACAGTCACCTTCGAATGCACCGGGGTCATGCGAGAAAAGGCCCCCGCTGTCGTTCACGTCGACGGAACCGCGCGCCCTCAGCTCATTCGCAGGAGCACAAACCCCTTCTACTACGACATTGTCGACCATTTCCACCGACTGACCGGAGTCCCGAGCATCGTGAACACCAGCTTCAACATGCATGAAGAGCCGATCGTCTGCACGCCCGACGATGCGATCCGGGCTTTTCGGCTCGGCCACCTCGACGCTCTCTCTATGGGGCCATTCATCTGCAGCGCAACGGGGGAAGCGCGGCGGTGACCACTCCCCCACCCCCAGGGACCCGAGAGTGGCGTGCCGCGGTCGCCGCTCTGCATGCCGGACTGGACCAGGCCCACTACGGGAGCATCGAACAGGTGCCCACCGCGACGAATCGCTTTGCCTTCCCCCTGGAATGGTCGAATCTGCGAGCGGCGATCACCGGAAAAGGGCGCCGCTTGATGGAACACACCGTGTCGCCGACGTTTCATCGCGCCCGCTTTCGCAAGCGCCACCCCACACAGGAGCGATTGTTCGGCCTCTTCTTCCTCGGCGAGGCCACGGCGCGTGCCAGGGTATCGAAAGCCCTCGACTCGATCCCCGATGCGCCCGCGCTGGAAGAGCTCGTGGAGCTGGGGATCCTGGCCGACCAGGAGAGGCGATTGCGATCGACCCTCCGATTCGTTCCTCTGGGGGGCGACCTCTTCGTCACCGATCCCCCCGACCGCTCGATCCCCGGGTTCACCTATCTGGGTCGGGATTCGGCGGTCCTCTCCGATCTGCTGCGCAGCGCTCTTCGAGGACGGAGCTTCGAGCGGGCACTCGATCTCTGCTGCGGATGCGGGGTTCAGGCACTCGCGGTGTCGCACCATGCCGGCAGTGTCGAGGGAAGCGATATCAATCCGCGCGCGGTCGCCTTCGCCGAGCTGAACGCGAAGCTGAACGGCAAGGCGCCCAGCGTCTCGTTCCGAGTGGCCGATCTCGCCTCCGGCGCTGCCCCACCTTTCGATCTGATCGTGGCCAATCCCCCCTATGTTTGGATGCCCGATTCGGAGCGAGCCGCCAACCTCGACGGCTTCGGCGGTGCGTTCGGTCTCGAGATCGTCGGAAAGATCCTCGCCGAGCTCGACTGCCTGCTCGCTCCCCACGGAGAGGCCCATCTCGTCGCCGAGTCCCCCGTCTTGGACGGCACTCCCCTGCTCCCGCGAATCGCCGCGGAGTTCCTGGGAGAGACCAACATCGGCGCCTCCCTTGCGCCCCTCTGGTATTCGGTGCACCGCCATAGAGCAGCGTTTCAAAGGCGTGGGGGATCGAGCTACAATATCTACTACCATCTGGTCGCCAGCCGCGACCTTCCGCCCGGGATCCGGATCCAAGATCTTCGCTGGCCATCGCGCCTCGCCTACGGGACCTATGTGCGCATGGCCGCGCGGGCCTTCGCCAAGCCGAGGGGGAAGCGAGTGCCCAACCCCGGAGCCTCCCCTTGATCCAATTGGTCTCCATCGTCATTCCGGTCTACAACGAAGTCCGCACGCTCAGAGATCTCGTCGATCGCGTCACAGCCGCACCTCTTCCGAATCGGTTGGAACGTGAGCTGATCCTCGTAGATGACGGTTCGACCGACGGCACCGAGTCGATCCTGGCCGATCTCGAAAGGGAGGGCCACAAGGTGCTGCGGCACGGCGTCAACCGGGGCAAGGGCGCGGCGCTTCGCACCGGCTTCGAGGAGATGGAAGGCCAGATCGTCATCGTGCAGGACGCCGACCTCGAGTACGACCCACGGGACTATCCGAAGCTGCTCCAGCCGATTCTGGAGGGTCAGGCCGACGCCGTCTACGGCTCCCGCTTCCTCGGAGGTCCCCACCGCGTCCACCTCTTCTGGCATTACGTGGCGAATCGGGCGCTCACGCTGCTCTCCAACATGACGACGAACCTGAATCTCACCGACATGGAGACCTGCTACAAGGTCTTTCGAACCGATATCTTGCGGCGGATCCCGCTCGAGTCGGATCGTTTCGGCTTCGAGCCGGAGATCACGGCCCGCATCGCTCGCCTGAGATGTCGGGTCTACGAGGTGCCGATCTCCTACTACGGAAGAGACTACATCGAGGGAAAGAAGATCACCTGGCGGGATGGGATCGCCGCGGTGGGTCATATCCTGCGCTTCGCGCTGCGCAGCTGACGAGCTCTCAGCGGATGCCGAAGATCTGTCATGTCATCGCCAGGCTGAACGTGGGCGGTCCCGCGGTCCACGTCATTCAGATGAGCCATCATCTGCGGCGCGAGGGGCTCGATGTCTCGGTGGTCAAGGGGATGGAATCCGCCACGGAGGGCGACCTGATGGAGATGGCGTCCGCCTGGGGAGTGGAACCGATCGTTCTCCGAGATCTGGGCCGCGAGATCTCTCCTCTCGGAGATCTGAAGACCCTCTGGAAGCTGGCGCGGCTGCTCCGTTCGATGCGTCCCGACCTGGTCCACACCCACACGGCCAAGGCCGGCACGCTCGGCAGGATCGCGGCCCGACTCGCGGGGGTGAAGGCGGTCGTGCACACCTTTCACGGACACGTTCTCTCCGGCTATTTCTCGAAGACGAAGAGCGCGGTCATTCTCTGGATCGAGCGGATCTTGGCGCGATCGACAACGCGCGTGGTGACATTGACCGAGATCCAACGACGTGAGATCGTTGGGCTTGGCATCGGAGGCGACCGCGTCGTCACACTTCCTCTGGGAATGGACCTGACTCCATACGAGAATCTCGATGAGCGGCGGGGTCGGCTGCGACTCGAGCTCGCCGCCGGCGACCGCTTTCTCGTCGGGCTGGTGGCCAGGTTGGTGCCGATCAAGAGAGTGGAGGATTTCATCGAGGCCGCTCAGCTCGTGACGCTTCGCACCGAATCCATGCGATTCCTGATCGTCGGAGACGGCGAGCTACGCGTCGCGCTGGAGCGGAAAGCGCACGGGCTCGGACTCGGAGAGGACCAGCTCTCGTTCCTCGGCTTTCGCGACGACCTCGAAACGATCTATGCCGATCTCGATCTGCTCGTTCTATGCAGCGCCAACGAGGGATCACCCGTCGCGATCATGGAGGCGATGGCCTCGGGCGTGCCGGTCGTAGCCACCGCGGTTGGGGGTGTTCCGGATCTGGTGGCCGACGGAGAGACCGGAGTGCTGGTGCCGGCGGGTGACCCCCACGCGCTCGCCGAAGCGATCCGCGAGCTGCACGCCGCCCCGGAGCTGCGCCGACGTCTCGCGGCCGCCGGCAGAGAGAGAATCGTCGCCACGCACGGCCTCGACCGGGTGGTGCCCCAATACGCCACCTTTTACCGCGAGCTGATAACGGCGGAGGCCGGAGCATGATCCTCTCATCTGCGGCACAGAGGGTGGTCGCGTCGTGGTGGGTATTGGCCTGCGGGGCCGGCCTGGCTCTGGCTCTGGTGCCGGTCGTCCGCTGGATCGCGCTACGTTGGGCGATCGTGGATCAGCCGGGGGAACGAAAGGTCCATGCCGACGCAAAACCACTTCTGGGGGGTCTCGCGGTCTACGTCGCCTTCATCGCAACCATCTCTCTCAATTTCGTCGCTTTTCGCTACGGCAGCCGCGTGCCCATCTTGGCGTCTCATATGCCCGAGATCGTGGACATCGCGACCGGAATCGGAGCCGTAAGAAGGGAGCTTTACGCACTCATGATCGGCACGAGTGTCGTTCTCGTCACCGGTCTCCTCGACGATTTCTATGGGGAGCGCTTTCCGGTCCTCCTGAAGGTCTTCGGTCAGGTGGTCGCCGCCGCGGTGCTCATGTCGGCCGGAGTTCGGACCACGCTCCTGCCCGATGCTCTGCCCTGGGATCTGCACAATACCTGCCTGACCGTCCTCTGGATCGTCGGTTTCACGAACGCCTTCAACCTGCTCGACAACATGGATGGTCTGGTCTCGGGCGTGGCGTTGATCGCAAGCTCGATCCTTGCCTTCGTGGCGATCCAATCGGGGCAGTTCTTCGTCGCCCTGATCCTCTGCGCCTTCTCCGGCTCGCTCTTAGGCTTTCTGCATCACAATATCCACCCTTCCAGCATCTTCCTGGGCGATGCCGGATCGCTCTTCATCGGCTACGTGATGGCCGCCCTTGCGCTTCTGCAGAGCTATGTCACCTTCGGCGAGAGCTCGGTCTTGGGCGCTCTCATGCCGCTGATCATCCTAAGCCTGCCGCTTTTCGACACGGCAAGCGTGGTCTGGATCCGTCTCAAGGAGGGCAGGCCGATCTATATGGGCGACAAGTGTCACCTCTCGCACCGCTTGGTCGAGCTCGGGCTCAGCCAGGCACAAGCGGTGCAGATCGTGTACCTGCTGACCTTCTGCCTCGGAATCAACGCCACGATCCTGCGCAACGTGACAACGATCGAGGGGATCATCGTCGCGCTGCAGGCGATGGGGCTCATGGCTCTCGTGGCGGTTCTGATGAAGCTGGGCGGAACCGGGGAGGTCGATTCTCCGGCAACCGGAGATCGAGGCGAACCCCAGGGGACCCGTGTGACGGCCCGCGGCGAATGACCGGTCCCGCCGCAAAGATCCTGCGCAACACCGCGTTCAACACGGCGGGACGCACTGTCGCCGCGCTGGGGAATCTCGTTCTCTTCCCCTATCTCGTCGCACGCCTCGGAGCCGAGGCGTACGGGGTTTGGATGGTGGTGGGAGCGCTCGGCGGATACTTCGGATTGGTCGATCTCGGCTTCGGCGCGGCCTATGTGAAGTACGTGAGCGAGTTCGAGGCGAAAGGGCAGCTCGATCGGATCTCCGCCGTCCTCAACACCTCGTTCGCGTTTTACAGCGTCGTAGCGCTGGTGGTTTGGGCGGCCGTGGATCTCTTCATCGATCCACTCGTGGGCGTGTTCGTCCCGAAGCCGGAGCTCGCTGAAGACGCCCGCTTCATGGTCCGGGTGACGGTGGCTATCTTGCTGGCGGCCAACGCAACCGCCGCATTCGGAGCGATCCAGCAGGGGCTGCAGCGCCTCGATGTATGGAACAAGGTCGGAATGAGCATGCAGCTCATCTCTCTCGCGGGTGCGGTCTTCGTGATCGAGAGCGGCTACGGGCTGCGCGGATTGGTCCTGAACAACGCCGTGGTCTTTCTCCTCACACTGGCCCTTCGGATCTACACGACCTACCGACTCGCCCCCTGGCTCCGTTTTCGTCCTTGGCGGGCCGACATCGGCACACTTAGACGCTTCTTCGGATTCGGAATCAAGCTGCAGGTCGAAAAGCTGGCGGTCCTCATCATCTTCCAGACCGACAAGCTCCTGGTCGCGTGGTTGCTATCGCTCGAATACGTCACCTTCTACGATCTCGCGACGCGAATCACCGGCATACTGCGGAGCTTACCGGGGCTCATGACCAGCGCGATCTTCCCCGCCGTTTCGGAGATGAACGCACGTGGCGATACTCCGTATCTGCGCCGACTCTATCTGAGGTCGGTGAAGTATCTGGCGCTGGCGGTCATGCCGATCGCGGCGATCACGATCTCGTGCGCGCCTCATCTCGTAGGCGCATACATGGGAGCGGGATTCGGCGCGTCGGTTCCGATCGTGCTGATTCTGACGGCCGGATACCTCTCGAATGTCTTCTCCTATCCGTGCACCGTCTTCGGTGGCGGGCTCGGCCGGCCGGAATGGCAGATGTACGCCGCCCTGGTGGGGATGATCCTCAACCTGCCCTGCTCGATCGGCTTCTTCTACCTTCTCGCTGGGCCGGAGGGGGGCTATCCCGGTGGTATCGCGATCGGCACAGTTGTCTCTCTTGTCGCCGCGAATCTGATTCTCATCGCGAAATCGACCGCCTATCTGAAGATCTCACCGCGTGAATACTGGATCGGAGCGATATCGAAGCCCGCTCTGGCCGGCGCGGTGGCCACCGGGCTCGCGCTCGCGGGACTGATGCTGGCGCCGGCATCGCGGATCGCCGAATCCCGAATCGAGCACGCGGTGTTTCTCGGCGCGGGAACCGCCACGATCGCCCTAGTCTACGCGGCGGGCATCTACCTCACCCGCTGCATCGATCGAGAGGACCTGAAAATCGTGGCCAGGGTCCCGGTGCTGCGCAATTGGGTACCCACTTGAGGGTGTTGGTCGTATCGAACGTCTACCCACCGCTCGGCTTGGGCGGCTACGAGGAGCTCTGCATCGGAGCGGTGGAGGGGCTACGCGAGAGAGGGCACGACCTGCGCGTGCTCACATCGACATACGGCCTGAAACGTCCGACGATCGAGGGCCATGTTCATCGCGTCTTGACTCTCGAGACCCCCGATTTCCATCGTCCCGCCAGGCATCGATTCATCGAGAAGAACGTGCGCGAGTGGCGATCGCTTTCGGCATTCTCAGCCGCGACACGGGAGTTCCGGCCAGAACTGGTCTTCTTCTGGAACATGGGGAACCTCACCCGCTCTCTGATCCAGACCGCCCAAGCGCCCGGAGTCCCCTGGAAGACCGCGTTCTATCTCTCAGACGATTGGGTGTTGCACAAGCCGCTCGATTCATGGATCGAAAAGAGACCAAAATCCCGCTTGATACGGATCGGCAAGGCGACCCTCCGACCGCTCTTGGAGCAGGTGCCGGTACTCGCCGGGGGGACGATCAGAATCGCCAACGCGAGCTTTGTCAGTCGATCCCTGCTGAAACAGCACGTGGACGCCGGTGTCGAGCCGCGGAATCCACGGGTGATCTTCAACCGTGTGCCGATTGCCGACTTCGAGGGTGATCCGCGGCGGAGCAGGGACGGTCGGGTTCGACTGCTCTATCTCGGGCAGATCCTGCCCCACAAGGGCGTGCACACGGTCATCGAAGCGATGGATCTGATCGGCGGGAGGAGCGCGGAGCGGCGACGGAACGATGTCATACTGGAGATCGTTGGCCCCGCGGCCGGCGCCTATCGGGACCGGCTGGAATCGATGATCCGCGAAGCGCAGCTCGAAGCCGCCGTTCGCATCCGGGGGCGGGTCGGGCGAAGCGAGGTGGCCGAGCTTCTGCTGGCCCACGATGTGCTCGTTCTCCCATCGATCTGGGAGGAGCCCTTCTCGGTCGTTCTGATGGAAGCGATGTCGACCGGGATCGCGGTCGCGGGCACGACCCGAGGTGGAAGCGCGGAGATTCTCCGCGATGGCGACAACGCTCTGGCATTCGAGGCGGAAGATCCCGGCGGGTGCGCGCGCGCACTGATTCGCCTGGCCGATGATCCCGAGCTTCGTCGAAGGCTGGGAGAATCGGCCCGCTCCCTCATCCATAGCAGATTCAGAGTGGAGCAGATGGTCGACGAGATCGAGGAGCTACTCCTCGATGCCCTCCACGATCGAGCTCCATCGAACGCCGCGGTGCAGCCTTGACCGCGCGGACCATCACGATCGTGGGCAGCGGCGATGCGGTGGCTCATGCGGGCCGCTCGCATGCATCGGCTGTGGTTCGGGTGGCGGGCGGACCGCCGATCCTGATCGATGCCGGTGACGGCGTTTCGCGAGCCCTGGCCGAGCTCGGACAAGTGCCAGTCGACCTGGGTGCGATCCTCCTCACCCACCTTCATCCCGATCACGCCGCCGGATTGCCCGGCCTGATCCAGCAGCTGCGCCTCGCCGCCGAACCCCCGAAGCGACCTATTCCCCTCCTTCTTCCGCCGGAGGCCCTTCCGGAGCTGGAAGCGGTGCTCCGCTTCTTCGGACTCGATCCGCCGAGGGTGTCGGGTGCGGTGGATCCGCACCCCTTGGTTGCCGGAGAGCCACTGCCTCTCGGCTCGAATCTGTTCTTGCGGGCGTTGCGCAACGATCATCTGCCTTCCGATGAGGCTTCGACACTGAAGAACAGCTTCTCCTTCGAGTTCAGCCACGGCCGCCATCGGCTCTATTACTCGGGCGATCTCTCTTCGATCGCGGAGGTCGAGAGAGATTCCGCGAGCGCCGATCTCGCGATACTCGACGCCGGGCATCTCGAGCAGGAAGCCGCGACGGCGGCCGCGCTCGCCGCGGGAGCGCGTTCGATCGTGCTCACCCACCGCTCCGATGGCCGCCGGCCGATTCCCCGGTCTGAGCTCCGAGTAAGCTGGGCGGAAGAGGGACGGGAATACGGCTGGTAGCTAGCCCGGATTTCTCACGAGATTCCGTAGCGAGACCGTGCAGGTTCTTGTCCTGCCGGTGCTTCGCAC
>NYZA01000259.1 GCA_002686955.1 Gemmatimonadota bacterium | reverse complement strand
CCGCCACCTACGGTTACGAGGCTTTCGGGCAATGGAAGCCGCCGGTCATACTGCTCGATTCGATAGTGCACGATTGGTACTGTAGCGTGGGCGGAGACCACGACTACCACAACATACACCAGATGTGGAATGAGTACGGTGAAGAGGTGCTCGTTGCGTTCATCTGCCCGGTCGCCAACGAGAACTGGCTGAATCCGAGCTCGGTTCAGAATATCGGCGGCCATATGAACGGCCACCTGAGATGGCTGCGCGATCACTCCGACCAGCAGAAGATCTGTATCTACGGCGACGATTGGGAGAAGGTCGCCGGTGTCGCCGATTGGTGGGACAATACGGCGGAATACGATTCGAATATATCTTGGGTCTCCAGCCAAGGCTGGGTCGACAAGATTCATGTTTCGGAAGCCGCCCAGTGGTGGGGCGTCGACCAGAGCCCGGTCAACATCACGATCCCCTACGCCGCCTACAGCTATCTCCACTCCTGGACCGGTGGTAACTACGATTTCTGGTACGACGACTCTGTCATTCAGTGGGGGAAGGAGAGCGTCGTTGCGACGGCCGCCGTCGATTGTGGTGGGGCGGCGGACCGAAACGGAAACGGTGTCTCTGGTGATTTCGAGGATCTCTGGAAGACGGCGGTCGAGAATCTGCGTCTGGTCTCCGATATTCCGATGCCGGATCCGGTCGTCGATATGCTCGGGGGTCACCCTTACCCGAGCCAGACGGCCGGAATCGTCACCGCGCTTTGCGAGAACAGTTGCGTCGTGCCGGACTACGACAACGATTACGGCAATCCGCTCGCCAGAGCGGGGTGGGTGACACTGACCTCGTTGCTCTACGAATTGGGTTGGCACGACGGCGGCGGCCCCTTCATGAGTGGTTGGCAGAAGAACTTGATCAACCACACGCGGTACGCGAACGCTTTCGCGCGGGGAGCTTACTGGCACGATTACCGCCCTTCGACCGCTCGGGCTGTGGCACTGGACATCGACGGCGACGGGATCGACGAGATGCTTCTGGAGAACGACCGGATCGCCGTCTATTTCGATCGACGGGGTGGTCGCGCGCTCTTCATGTTCGACAGTGAGGGACGGGTGATCGCGGGCAATGTGCTGAGTAATTGGGGCGGGGAGGGGGACTGGGACGACGGCGGACACCGGGGTCTATTCCACGACGATATGGGCTGGAATTCCTGGTTCGACTACAGCATCGATGTGGCCGGCGGTCCGATGGCGCGTGTGACTCTGAACGAGGTGTACGACAATCAGGGCTCTCCCTCGACCGATGTGGTCAAGACACTCACGCTACGATCCGGCTCGTCGGCGATCCAGGTAGACATTTCGTCGGACTACCAGAACTGGACCCGTTTCGGTGTGACGCCCGATCTGCTGAGCAATCTGTCGAGTGGGTACGAT
The DNA here is from genome assembly GCA_002686955.1 of Gemmatimonadota bacterium. Classification (GTDB taxonomy): domain Bacteria. Next base: position 10,713 of record NYZA01000259.1, on the reverse strand, counting down.
CTGCTGCCGATACAGGGGGCGAGCGATTTCGGACTGGTCTACGGCGGCTATCGCTGCAACAGCTCCGGCGCGGCGGCGGCGATCCTGCTACACGGCGACGACGATCTCACGCTCGAAATGGAGAGCAGGGCATCGAGCGTGGCCGAACAGATGCGGGCCGGTGGACGAAGCGGCGAGTACACGCTCTGGGCCTATGGCGGGAGCGGAACCCCTTCGATTCCGGGATTCCCATTGGATGGTCGCCTCGACGACGTGGCGATCTGGGAGGTCGACGACGGCGAAGGCCATTTCTTGCGGGTATCGTTCGATTCCGAGACGGGCGATCTCTATGTCGCGACAAATGGCGCGGGGGGAGCGGAGACGGCGGATCATTTCATCTTCGTGAGCGATGCTCCGGGTGCGGCGACGGCGGCGCCCTGGGCGAAATCGGGGACGGTACCCGACTGGGATCTCTACCTGGCGGATGAGAACGACAGTGGATACGAGGCTTGGTTCGACGCGAACGCCGGGATCTACGCGCAGGCGAACTCGCGTGCGGGTGTAGTGCTCGAAGGAGCCTTCGATCTCGACGGTGAGATGGGATCGATTCCGCCCGTCGTATATGTGGCGGCGGCCGGTTTCGGGAACGACGACGGTGGGGAGCTGCTCTGGCAGGTGCCGGCGGGCGATGGTGACGGCAATATCGATGTCGGCGAGCTGGGGGAGTATGCCTATCTCGCGGTTCGGTTGATTCCGGATGCCGCGTCGTTTCCACGAGGAGGGCAGCTCGGCTACGACGCGGTTTTGGTCAACGAACACATGACGGGGACCGTTGTGGATTTGGCTGTACAAGCGAGATTGCCGAACGGATCGGCATACCCCGCGCAGCCGCGCGTAATTTGGGGTGGGCAGGAGTTGGATCCAGGAGAAAGCGCGCTCTCCTTCTCACACAATATTCCCGGATTCGCCCCGCTCGGTTCGTACAGATTCGACGCCACGCTCGCTCCGAGCGGCGGAGATCCGGTCGCGGAGGATTCGTTCGCGTTCGATGTAACGCCATAGGCTCATACCTTGTATCGCCGCCGCGGAGCGATTGTCGCTCTTTTCCTGTCGTTGCTTTTTCATGCCGCGGTGATCCTCGCGCCGTTGAGCGAATTGACGGCTGCATCGAAACCAGCGGAAGAAGTGGCGCCGATCGAGCTGGTTTTCGAGCGTGAAGAACGCGGACCGCGGATGTTGGCTCCGGAGCAGCCCGAATCCGCGGCAACGAGAGAGCGGGAGCCGACTCCCTATTTCTCGGAGAAGAACACGCGGGCCCAGGACCGGACGCCGGGCGGGGAAGATCGAGTCGGACCGCACTCCGCCGGCGAGACGCCGATACCGGAGCTGTACGCTGGGGCGAAGGAGCCCACGCCCCGGTCGAGAGCCGCGGAGTCGGCCGCATCGCCACGCGATCTCGCGGCTTCCGAGACCGCGCGGGAGGAGTCGAGGGAGCCGGGCGATCTGCCAGCCGACGCACCGGGACCGCGTTACCTCCGTCCTCCCACCGAATCTTCTTCCGCCGCGTCGCCGCGGGGCTCCGGTTTGACACTGGCCGCCGAAGACGCGAACGCCGCGGGCGAGGGGGATCTTTCGCTGAGCACCTACGCCTGGCGTTGGGTGCCCTATATGCGCTCACTCAAGGCGAGAATCGAGAAAAACCTGCATCCGCCTCCCGCTTTCGCGCGGCTCGGGATCATCGAGGGGGAGACCCGACTCCGCTTTCGGATCTACCCCGATGGTCGACTCGATGGACCGGTGTTGTTGCGCTCCTCCAGCCACCCCTCGCTCGACGAGGCGAGCATGCACAGCGTGCGCGCGTCGGCACCGATGGCGCCCTTGCCGGATGATTTCCCCGAGGATCGACTCGACGTCGTCTTCACCTACTACTATCGCGTTCCCAATTGGGCCCGCCGGCGCGGCTCCGAGTGACACCATTCGAAGGTTCCAACCGATGTTCGAACTGATGCAAGACGGCGGCATCGTCATGATTCCGCTTCTTCTCTGCTCGGTCGTCGCCCTTGCGGTGACGCTGGAGCGGCTCTACTCGCTGCGCTTTTCGCGGATCGTGCGGCCCGAGATCTCCGCGGTGCTCGACGCCGCCCACGACGAAGAGGGGGTGTCGACGGTGATCGAGGTGTGCAGGCGACACCCCGGCCCTTTCGCGCGCATCGTGGCGGTCTGTCTCGAGGCTCGCTCGCTCGCCGCCGATGATGCCCGCGAGGTCGTGAGCGACGTGGGGCGGCGGGAGATCCACGAGATCCGGCGGGGGCTGCCGGTGCTCGAGACGATCGCGGGGGTTGCCCCCTTGCTCGGGCTGCTCGGTACGGTGTTCGGGATGATCCGGGTATTCCGCACCATGGCGCAGGGGGGCATCGGGCAGGCGGAGGTTCTCTCGGGGGGGATCTCCGAGGCGCTGGTGACCACGGCCACCGGGTTGCTGATCGCCATTCCGACCTTCGTTGCTCACAGCTACTTCTCCCACAAGACGGAAGATCTGGTCGTCGATATCGAAGAGCGGGTGAACCGTTTTCTCAGACATCTCGCCGGGGCCGGCCGCGCGGCCGCCGCGAATCGGTCGGGGGCCGGCGCTTGAGGCTGCCGCGACAGCCGCGACGCGGACCGGCTCAGGTCAATTTGACGAGCCTGATCGATGTGCTCTTCATTCTGATCATCTTCTTCACGGTCAGCTCGACATGGAAGGAGCAGCCGGCGCTCGAGCTCGATCTGCCCTCGGCACGGACCGCTCGATCGGAACCGGTGACCGAGGTGGTGGTGACGATCGACGCGGGAGGCACGGTCTTCGTCGGCGACTCGGAGGTCGGGGAGAATGTGTTGGCGGAGCGCCTGGCGGCGGCGCTGGGGGACGGGGACGATCCGCCGCCGATCGTGATCTCGGCCGATGAAAGGGCGCCGCACGGAACGGTCGTTCGGGTGCTGGATGCCGCCCGTGCCGAAGGTGCGAGGCGGGTGCTGATCTCGGCCAAGAACGAAGGGGATGGGAAGGAGTAGAAGCGCCCCCGGCTCCGTGGCGAGGTAGGATGTGCCGGTGGACACGAGTCCACCCCGTAGGAGATCCCCTTTGCCTATCCCCACCGAGAGCCTGTTGATCGCCGCGATTGGCGCGGTTTTGGGCGGAGGCGCGGTGGCGCTGGCGGCGCGACGGGGCACCATCGAAGCTCTGCGTGGCGCGGAGAAGGTCCTCGCCGAGGCGAAGCGCAGGGCGGACGAGGCGATCGAAGAGGGGGCGATCAAGGGTGAGCTCGAGGCGCAGCGGCTCCTTCGGGAGGCGAATCGGGCGGCGGAGGCGCGGCGCCGGCGGCTCCACCGCTACAAGCGGCGTCTCTTCGCCCTGCGCGCGGCGTACCGCTCGGCGCTCGCGGAGCTCGAGGTCGAGCGGGCCGAGGCGGAATCGAGAGAGCGGTCGATGGATGCGCGGGAACGTGATCGAGATCGGTCCGAGGTGGAGCTCCAAGAGGCGATTCGCGATCAGCGGGAAGCGCTCGGGGCGATCGCCGGCACGGGAGTGGAGGAAGCCCGCAGACAGTTGAAAGAAGGGCTCCGCGAAGAGGTTCGAGCAGAGGCGGCCTGGGAGACGCGGCGCCAGCGTGAGCTTGCCTCACAGCGCGCTCAAGAGGCCGCTCGACAGGTCATTGTGGCGGCGATCGAGCGCTGCGCGGTGGAGCGGAGCGCGGAGCACTCGGTGTCGGTGGTTCCGATCGCCGACGAGACGATGAAGGGCCGGGTGATCGGTCGCGATGGGCGGAATATCCGTGCATTCGAATCCGCCACCGGAGTGGATTTGCTGGTCGATGACCAACCGGACTGTCTCGTTCTCAGCGCCTACGATCCGGTGAAGCGCGAGGTGGCCCGCCTAGCGCTGGGCGCCCTGATCGAGAATGGCCGAATCACACCGGAGACGATCGACCGGATCGTCGGCTCGGAGCGGGATCGTCTGCTAGAGGTGATGCGGGCCGAGGCGCAGCGGGTGATCAGCGAGTTGGAGATCGGCCCGGTGCATCCCGAGATCGTGGCTCTTCTCGGGCGATTGCGCTTCCGCACCTCCTACACGCAGAACGTGCTCTATCACAGCCAGGAGGTGGCGCTGCTCACCGACCATCTGGCCGTCGAGGTCGGTCTCTCCTACCCGCACGAGCTCTGCCGTCGAGCCGGCCTCTTCCACGACATCGGGAAAGGGATCGACCGCGCGGGACCTCACGCGGGGCTCGGCGCCGAGATCGCGCGCCACCACGGTGAGGACGAGCTCGTGGTGGAGGCGATCGCGGGCCACCACGACGGGGGGGGCACCGCGAGTCCGCTCGTCTCGCTGGTGTCGGCGGCCGATGCCATCAGCGGATCTCGCCCGGGCGCGCGCAGGCAGACCGTGGCGCATTACGTCGATCGCCTGACCAAGCTCGAGGAGATGGGCGCCGGCATGTCGGGAGTGCATCGCTGCTACGCCGTGCAGGCTGGTCGAGAGGTGCGCGTGCTGGTCCATCCTCAAGAGGTCGACGATCGCCAGGCGCGGATCTTGGCGGGCTGCCTCGCCGGCCGAATATCGGACGAGATCCGCTTTCCAGGGGAGATCAAGGTGACGGTGATTCGAGAGACCAAGGCGGTCACCTATGCCAACTGAAGACGCGGGGGCGGTGGATTCCCTCCCCGAGCTCTCGATCGTGATTCCGACCTTCAACGAAGAGAGGATCGTCGAGGAGTCGGTGGCGCGGATGCTCCCCGCGATTCGTGGCGGTGGGTCGTTCGAAGTGATCTTCTCCGATGATGGCTCGGCCGATCAGACCCCCGCGATCTTGCGGCGTCTCGCGCGGAGCCACACCGAGATCCGGGTCGTCGGCCACGAGCGGAATCGGGGAAAAGGAGCCGCAATCAAGGCCGGTGTGCTCGCGAGCAGGGGCCGTTTCGTGCTCTACACCGATGCCGATCTGGTCTATGGCGTCGACCAGGTCGATGCCTACCGCGCAGCGCTCGCCGGCGGCGCCGACCTTGCGATCGGAAGCCGCGGGCATCCCGACACCCGCTTTGTCCTCCACCCGCGTCACTTCCCCTATTTGAGCCTGCGCCACCGGATCGGCGTGACCTATATCGCTCTGGTCAATCGCCTTCTCGGGCTCGGGGTGTCCGACACGCAGTGTGGATTCAAGATGATCAGAGGCGACGTGGCCCGCGAGCTTTTCAGCGAGACCCGTATCGAGGATTTCGCCTTCGATGTCGAGCTGCTCTGCCTTGCGCGGATGCGGGGGTTCAAGATCGTCGAGCTTCCGGTTCAGCTCCGGTATCGGGGAAGCCCATCGAGTGTGCGTCTGATGACCGACGCGCCCCGCATGATTCTCGATCTTCTGGCGATTCGGATGCGGATTGGGGGAGCGCGATGAGTGCCACGCTCGGTTCACGCCTTTCGCGCGCGGCCCTTTTGCTCTGCGCTTGCGTCGCCGCCGGCGCGGCGGAGACGAGCGCCGCGAAGCCGACACCGACTCCGATCATCGAGAAGATCCGGGTCCAGGGGAATAGCAGAACCTCCGAAGAGGTCATCCTCAACATCATCGATCTTCGACCGGGGGACCGCCTGGTGCCCGGCGTCGGAGATCGCCAGTATATGAAGCTGCTCGAATCGGGGCTCTTCGGTGACCTCCACATTCGAGTGGAGCCGGGCTCCGAGAAGGGCCGGGCCGTTTACGTGATCGTGGTGAAAGAGCGGAAGAACATCAGCTCCGTCGATTGGGAGTTCGGAGCGGTCGCTCCCTTCGGTCCCTTCGCCGCGGTGGCGGGACGCTTGACCAGTCCTTGGGGACGGGGCCGGCAGCTCTCCGGGAATGCTCGTTTCGAAGATTCGCGCTGGGCTCTCGCGTCGACCTTTGTCCACCCCTGGCTATTCTGGTCGCCATGGGATATCGGTCTGAACCTCAATCTTCGCTACCACGACAACGAGCGTCTCTTTCCATTCCTGCACGACGATCCCGATGTCGAGACCGACGAGGGGAAGTTCCGCTTCATCGACCTTGGGACCGAGCCCTTCGTGGAACGTCAGCTCGGACGACGGCTGCGCCTTCATCTCGGTGTCATGCTCGATGCGATCGAGATCTCGGGGGGGGACACGACCTTTGTCGGCATCGAGGGGAGCGGCGCCGATACCGAGCGGATGACCTTGGCACTTCATCCCTCTCTCGTTTTCGATGGCCGAACCCAGGCTGCTCTCGGGTACCGGACCGGCGTGGATCTTCAATGGGCGCCGCCCTCTCTGCTCGGCGACCACAGCTACCTGAGGAGTGAGACTTTCTTGCAGCTCTTCCTGCCGGTGCCGAGAGGGCACTCTCTGGGCTTGGAGCTGCGCGGCGCGTCGGTCGACGGTGATACCGATTTCGCGAATCGCCTGCATTCCGAGGATGGCCTGAAGCCGCCGGGGATTCGGCAGCGCGAGGCATCGAGGCAAGGGGCCGAACGGATGGCGGTTGCAACCGCCCACTATCAGTTTCCCGTTCTTCCCGGCTCGCTCTCACCCATGCGATTGCGCGGCGGCGTATTCAGCTCGGCGACGAAGGCCGTGGTCGATGGCGATTGGCAGCCGGCGGCCGTGCCGGCGGGTCTCGAGCTCAGTGTGAGTCACGACAACTTTGGGCAGGTGCGCTTGCGGTGGGTGACCCAGCTCAAAGGGAAGACCCCCGATCGGCTCGAGCTCTCGATCGATATTACGCCGATCCAGCATTTGCGCTATACAGGCCAGTGGGGGCTGTGACCAAGAGGAGTCGACCATGGGCACACTGCTATTCGTCTACATCCGGGCGGCGGGAATCGTCGAGTTCCCGTACGACCTGCTGATTCTCTGTTTTCTAGTCTCGCTCGATTCGATCGCGGTGATGCTGGCTCTGCTGGCTCGCTCGGTCGGGCTGCGGTTGCGGCTGCCGGCGAGTGGGGACGGGGACTGAGACGCGGAGCGAGCTCAGCCCGCGACAGTGCGCCCGTCCAGAAAGACCTTCGACGCCCCGAGCTGTTCCGCCCTCTCGATCAGCTTCGGCTCGACATGCAGCGCGGTCGCGAGTGAATCGGCCAAGGTGGCGTCCGCGGCGCGGACCAGCGTCGACCTTGGAGCTGCCGAAAGCGGCTCGGCCGCGCGCGGGTCGATGAAGTGGCTGACCCTCTGGCCGTCGATCTCGCGCGCATTGTCGAATGTGCCCGATGTCGCGACCGCCCCCGATTCGATCGTGAGGATCTCGACGACTCGCGCCGCCCCCGCGGGATCGGCGACGCCGACTCTCCAGCCGCCCTCCGGCAGGAGGCCACCGCGTCGAGAGCAGGTCGTAGCAGGGAGACAGACGCGTCAAGCCTCAACAGGCTCCGAGGCTCGTATTCGTCCCAGGTCAAGCATCTGAAGAGGCATTTCTTCCCGATCGGGAAAAGAACCTGTTCCCGAACCACCAAATCGCCATCCCGAGCATCATCAGAGGAGGAATCGTCCCGATCGGGGTCAACGCGCCGCCGGCGTTTACTCCCCAGTCCCATCGTGATATAAAGCTCGTTTTGCGCAAGTGCGCACTCGGCGGCCGACTCCGCATCGCGAGGCGGCTCGCGTCACGTCCCAAAAGGAGGAAGCAGGCGATGCCTCTCAGCTCGGATCAGAAGCAGGCGGTCATCAAGGACCACGCGATACATGAGGGAGATACGGGATCCACGGCCGTGCAAGTGGCCATGCTGACCAAGCGGATCGACGAGCTCCAAGACCATTTCAAGCAGCATGCGAAGGACCATGCGGGGCGCCGGGGACTTTTGAAGATGGTGGGACGCAGGCGCCGGCTGCTCGCCTATTTGCGGCGCAGAGACGTCGAGGCGTACCGAGAGCTCATCAAATCGTTGGGACTGCGCAAGTAGCGCGATTCTCGCGAGAACCGGCGGGAACGAGAGGGCGCGTCCGATGGCGGGCCGCCCCGAGAACAAGACTCGAGCGTCGGTCCAACTCGCCCAGATGGCGGGTGGTCGCGACGACATCATCAGGAGAACAGCAATGTACAAGCGTGTAGAGGTAGACCTGGGAGGCAAGACCTTCTGGATGGAAAGCGGGAAGATCGGTCGCCAGGCCGACGCCACGGTCATGGTCGGCTTTGGCGATACCGTGATTATGGTGGCGGCTGTCGGAGACAAAGGCAGCGGAGTGGACCGGGGCTTCTTCCCCCTGACGGTCGACTATCGAGAGAAGGCGTATGCCGCGGGTCGGATCCCCGGCAACTTCTTCAAGCGTGAAGGGCGCATGGGCGACACCGAGACCCTGGTGGCCCGCATGATCGATCGTCCGCTCCGTCCGAACTTCACGGACGGTTACAAGAGCGAGACCACCGTTTCGGTCAACGTGCTCTCGACCGATTGCGAGAACAACGCCGATGTGCTGAGCATCACCGGCGCGGCGGCGGCCTGCTTGATCTCGGATATCCCCTTCGAGACACCGATCGCCGCGGTGCGGGTCGGCCGTATCGAGGGCGAGCTGCTGCTCAATCCTACTTTCGCCGAGCTCGAGTTCAGCGAGATGGACGTCGTCGTGGCCGGCTCGCGCGAGAGCATCACCATGGTCGAGGGTGGCTGCAAGGAGGTCTCCGAGAGCGAGCTCGTCGAGGCGCTCGAGTTCGCCCACGGCTGGATCCAGAAGATCCTCGATGCTCAGGAAGAGCTCCGGACGGCGATCGGCAAGGAGAAGCGTCCGGCGATCGCCGAGACGGTTTCACCCGAGATCGAATCGGCCGTCGAGGAGAAGGTGGGTGGCCGCGCGGCCGACGCGCTCTTCATCGCCGACAAGCTGGAGCGGCAGGAGGCATGGAGCACGCTTCGCCACGAGGTGGTCGACGCGCTGCTCGAGCAGTTCCCCGAGCAGGAGAAGTCGATCAAGTCGGTGCTCGGATCGATCGAGAAGCGGACGATGCGCCGGCGGATCCTCGACGAGGGCACGCGCCTCGACGGCCGCAAGCCGGCCGAGATCCGCAAGATCGAGTGCGAGGTGGGAGTTCTGCCCCGCACGCACGGCTCGGCTCTCTTCACTCGCGGCGAGACTCAAGCTCTGGCGGTCGCGACCCTGGGCACCAAGCGCGATCAGAAGCTGATGGACGAGCTCGAAGGGGAGTACAAGAAGAGCTTCACGCTCCACTACAACTTCCCCGGCTGGTCGGTCGGCGAGGCCCGCCCGAATCGCGGACCCGGGCGGCGCGAGGTCGGCCACGGGGCGCTGGCGGAACGGGCGCTGCTCCCCGTGATCCCCTCCGACGAGGACTTCCCCTACACGGTGCGGGTCGTCTCGGAGATCACCGAATCGAACGGCTCGTCTTCGATGGCGTCGGTCTGCGGTGGATCGCTCTCGCTCATGGATGTCGGTGTGCCGATCAAGGCGCCGGTCGCGGGGATCGCCATGGGCTTGATCACCGAAGAGGGACACGATCCGGTCGTGCTCTCGGACATCCTCGGCGCCGAGGACCATCTCGGCGACATGGACTTCAAGGTCACCGGCAGCTCAGATGGAATCACGGCATTCCAGATGGATTCAAAGCTGGGCGGGATCACTTTCGAGATCTTGCGCAACGCTCTCGAGCAGGCGCGCGAAGGGCGCCAGCACATCTTGGGCGAGATGGCGAAATGCCTGGCCGAGCCCCGTCCCGAGCTCAATCCCCATGCGCCGAAGATCGTGGCCGTGTTCGTGCCGAAAGACAAGATCCGCGACATCATCGGCCCAGGCGGCAAGATGATCCGCAAGATCTCCGAAGAGACCAGTTCGAAGATCGACGTCGATGACGACGGCAAGGTGATCATTGCGGCGCCGAATCAGGCCTCGGCCGAGAGCGCGCTCGAGACGATCCGCAATCTCACCGAAGATCCGGAGATCGGTCGCATCTACCAGGGCCGCGTCACCTCGATCATGCCTTTCGGCGCTTTCGTCGAGATCTTGCCCGGGCGCGAAGGGCTCTGCCATATCTCCGAGCTCGAGGACTTTCGTGTCGGTTCCGTCGACGATGTCGTGCAAGAGGACGAAGTGATCTCGGTGCAGGTCAAGGGGATCGATGGCTCCGGCAAGATCTCCCTCTCGCGCCGCATGGCGATGGCCACCCTCGCCGAAGAGGCGGAGGATGGGGAGGAAGACTCGAACGACGACTGATCTCTACTCGTGAATCGAGAGGTGAAGATGCGGGAAGAGGTCCGGTTTCGCAGGGTGAGACCCGGCGGCGACCTGCCCGCTCCCGCCGCGGCCACGTCGGGCGCGGCGGGTGTCGATCTTCGCGCCGATCTCGAAGCCCCCGTCGTTCTTGTGCCCGGCGGCTTCATGCGTGTACCGACCGGGTTGAGCGTTGCGCTGCCACGCGGATTCGAGGGGCAGGTCCGTCCGCGAAGCGGCTTGGCGGCCCGCTTCGGTGTGACGGTTCTGAACGCGCCCGGCACGGTCGATTCCGACTACCGCGGCGAGATTCAGGTCGTGCTGATCAACCACGGTCCCGAGCCGTACGAGATCACCCGCGGGATGCGGATCGCGCAGCTCGTGGTCGCGCCGGTGATGCGGATCGACTGGCGCGAGGTCGAGGAGCTGGATGGGACTCCGCGCGGGGGCGGGGGGTTTGGGAGCACGGGAGTGTAGACGCACGAGGGTTCCGGCGCTTTCGATGCCAGCGCGTCGCTTTTCTCGCTCGGGCGTTTCTGGGGCATCGATCCGGTGAGGGT
>NYZA01000258.1 GCA_002686955.1 Gemmatimonadota bacterium | reverse complement strand
GTGCGACGTAGCACCACTACGCCTCCGCGTCGAACCGGCACGAAGCACCGGCAGGACAAGAACCTGCACGGTCTCGCTACGGAATCTCGTGAGATATCCGGACTAGCTCCCTTTCGCGAAAGTGTCCCCCGGCGGCGAATCCCTCCATAACTTGTTGTCACATCGCTGCTCCATGAATACCCGCACGCGTCGTCACACTTCTTGCTAGAGGGTCTCTGCAAAAGTGTCGGTCTGCTTTTCTCAGCACCTTTCGTACGAGAGGACCGAACGATGTCGAATGTCAACGCACGGACAGCAGTCCATCACCGCAAGCCGGTTTGCCGACTCTGCGCCGCCGGTGTAGCCGGTGCCCTGATTCAGCTCACTCTTCCGGTGGCGACGGCGGCGAGAATCCAAGGCGACGAGTGCCCGATGTCTGCGGATTGGGAGCTCCATGATTCGACCGCTCTCGTTGCGGCCATGACAGCAAATGGGCTCCTGGGAGCCTGGGATCTGGACCCGCAGCAGCCGGCGACCGGCTTGCTCGTTCGCGAGTGCGAATTCGAAACTCTATTCATGGCAACGCTGTGGGTAGGGGCTCGGATCAGCGGAGAGGTACACGTATCCACCGGTCACGATGGTTGGTACTCGGATCGTGAAATCCGACCGCTACGGGACGAGCAGGAGCTGCAGCGTCATGCCTATCCGGCCGACCTGGCCTTCGGGACTCGCCTCGCGGATCGATTCGACGGGTGCGAAGGTGCCTATGAGTCCCACCGGCCTATGCGAATCTCTGTTGACATGGCTACGATTGGACCAGCCGACCCCGATGCGGAGTTCCTGCTTCTCGCGTATCGGATCACCAACCGGTCCGAGCAGGTGCTCCAGGATACATACGTCGGTCTCTATTGGGACGGCGATGTTGGACCGACACCGGAAACGCTGAACGAGGCGGCCGCCAACGCATCGGACGATGTTGCAGGGTCGAGAACGATCGACGATGGCCGCGGAGGCGAGACCCTTCTCGCGTTCATTGCCGACGGCGTGCAGACCGGTTCCTATGGGGATGACACTTTGGTGCCCGTCGGCATCGGTGTGACGCGCTTGTCCTTCGTTCAAGATCCCTACGCATGGAGCTCTCACTGCAATTGGTGGATCTCCGATCCCGTGCCCGATCGGGACTGGGGACCGGGACTTCCTTTTCCGGACGGTGTCGATGGAACGCCCTTGGGGGATGCCAACAAGTACCGTGTGCTCGGCAACTGGGCAGCCGAACCGCCGGATCCCGATCTCCTCGACCTCTCCGATCCATCTGACGCACGGTTTCTTCTCTCGCATCGAATAGCGGACCTCGCACCCGGCGAGAGTGAAATCGTGATCTGGGCGGTGGTCGCCGCCGATGTCTGGATCGAGGGTGAATTCGTGACCGCCAATCTCCAAGCGGCCGTACTCGAGGCACGGGATTACGCCGAACGCCTGTCGGTGGGTGAATCCGATACTCCCGTTCGAGGGGGCTTCTCCATACACGCTCCTGTCCCCCTCAGCGAATCGATCGAAGACGATCCGATGTAGCGCCATATATGGTGACGTTTACCGTCAGCCGATAGGGAGAGCCCGAAAGTGTCCAGGTCGTGCTGGCAGAGAGGGGCGTGCCCCTCGCATGTTGGTATCTGTGGCGTGGGTACGCGTTCGTCAGGCGCTGAGCTTCTTCAGAACAAGTTGATCAAACTCGTCCCGCCGCTGCTTGGCGGTTGCGACGATCTCATCGAGTTCAGTGCTCAGTTCTTGACGAAATGCGGGATCATCGATCGTCGGTAGATTGATCCTGACATTGTAAGCTGCTCCCTCCACCCCCGCACAAGCGGTGAGCACGGCCACGCCCGCGTCGCTGAGAGATGCCGGATTTCCGAGTTCGCCGATTTCGATCGCCAAATCGATCACTTCGAGACAGCTCTTCGCCGTTTCCAGGGGGACCCTAGAGGCTCTTTGATAGCCCTGCTGAATCGCAACGGCCCTTGCCTCCTTTTCCTTCCGATTACCTCTCGGCAATCGCATCGCATCGAGCACGAAGTTGAACGCCTCGGTGTCGGTGTCGACCGAACGCCCTAGCCGGTCCTTTACGATCTGGGCCCGTAGCGCGAGCTCATTCAGCCTTGGGGACTGCTCTTCGTAGCCAACCTTGTCGATCGCCAGATTCCCGACCATCGCGGCCAGTCCGCCACCCAGGGCGCCGACGAGCGCGGCCACGCTGCCTCCGCCCGGCGCCGGCGATTCACGCGAGACCTCATCGACGAATTCCCGACAAGGGAGCGCCATCAAGCAGCCCCCTGGGGCTTCTGGGAGTCCCAGCACTTTCTTGTCGATTTCGAAGGGCGCGACGTCGGCCAGATTCATCGAGCGGACGGCGATCTCGATCAGGTCGCGCCAAGGCAGCGCGGTGCTGCCTCCGTACCTCGACTGGTAGTAGCGACCCGCCTCGATCATCGCCTGGAAGGGCACCACACCCACGATTTCGGATCCGGTAACGGTGATTCCTCGCTGCCTCGCCAGATCGCGCACCGCCTCGAGAACGAGATGCGGGGGTGACACGTGGTAGTTGGTCAGGTTCATCGTGACCTGGGCGCAACCGTACTCCTCGATCACCCATCCGGTCGCTTTGCAGTGATCGAAGAGCCCCGGCTTCTTGACGATCTTCCCCTCGAGACTCTCCAGCTTCTGCCCATAGCGCGAGAGGTGCTCATCGAATGTGGTCCGATGCGCGGCGGAGAAATGGGTTCGAATCTCCTCGAGCGTGCCGGCGATGTGGTCGCAGATGCCGCAGGGCCATCGGTCCCCGCTCGGTTGATAGCGCAAGCGCTCACCGCGAAAGTAGTCGGGATCGGTATTCCCGGTCCGCTTGGCGCGTCCCGCCTCTCGAATCTCGAGGGCGATATCCTTGGCATAGCGCTTATCTCGGGTGTTTAGGTTGATGTTGTACGCAATCAAGAACTCGCGAGCCCCGACCGTGACCACTCCGCTCCGCTTGACCCGCTCGTTCCACTCAGCCGGGCCGTAGTCGGGCTTCCACTCCGGTGCCGTGAGTTTCTTGGGCAGGGCTTCGTACTCCCCTTTTCTTACGACCGCCAGATTGCGCCATTCCGGACGGCTCGCCGCGTGTTCGTAGAGGTAGATCGGTATTCCGAGCTCTTCACCGACCCGCTCACCCAGCCTGCGGGCGAGCTCGGCGCAATCGTCCATCGTTACACCGCTCACCGGCACAAAGGGGCAAACATCGGTCGCCCCGTGCCGCGCGTGTGCTCCATATTGACGACTCATGTCGATCAGTTCGGCAGCCTTCCGCACCACCGCGAATGCTCCTTCGACTGCCGCGTCCGGTTCAGCGACGAAGGTCAGAACCGTTCGATTCGTATCGGTGCCCGGGTCTACATCGAGGACTTTCACGCCATCGACTCCCGCCGCGGCATCGACGACCGCGTCGATCACATTGCGGTTTCTGCCTTCGCTGAAATTCGGAACACATTCCACCAGCTTCATCGGTCCTCCTCCGCCGTCAGGACCCTGCGTACATCTCGTCGAGGATTGAGCCGTACCTGCTGATGACGTTTCTGCGCTTGAGCTTGAGCGTCGGCGTCAGCATATCGTTGTCGGTCGTGAATTCCTCCGGGATCAGGCGGAATTCACCGATGCGCTCGTACCCCTTGAACACAGAGCTCTGCAAGGTCTCGATCTCTCCGCGGAATAGGCCGTGCACGACCGCGTTCGTGAGCCATGCGTCCAGGTTGCCGGCGACACCTTTGTCTTCCGCGAACTTGGCCAGCGCCTCTGCATCGGGAACAATGAGCGCGACATTGAATTGCCGATTGTCGCCGTACACCAATGCCTGATTGATGAAGCCGCTGAGCTTGAGCTGCTCTTCGAGGGGAGAAGGAACGACGTACTTCCCGTTTTCGAGCTTGTACTGCTCTTTGATGCGGCCGGTAATGAACAGGTAGCCATCGTCGTCGAGTTTCCCCATATCTCCGCTTCGAAACGCTCCATCATCGCGAATCACGGCGGCGGTTTCCTCCGTCATATTGTGGTAGCCCCGCATTACATTCGGACCTTTGATTAGGACCTCTCCCCCGGCTTCCGGTGCTCCTTTGGTCGCGTCGGCGTCGATGATGATCTCGACCCCTGGGATTGCCCGACCAACCGAACCGATTCGTTGATTGCCGGGGTAGTTCGCCGTTGCGATCGGCGAGGTCTCGCTCAGTCCGTACCCCTCGTAGACGGTCACCCCCACGTTGTCGATGAACTGAGCCACCTCCTTGCTGATCGCCGCACCACCGGAGATCGCGTAGCGCAGATTGCCACCCAGTCTGTCTCGAACTTTCGTGAATATCAGCTTGTCGAATAGACCATGCTTCAGGTCGACCAAGGTACTGCTCTCTCCGCGCGCCGACAGTTCTCGCCGTTCGTTCGCCGTAGCCATGGCCGCGGCGAATAGCCTCTGTTGAATCGGAGATGCATCGGCCATTTTCTTGTTCAAGCTGTCGTATACACGATTGAAGATGCGGGGAACAGAGATCAGCAGTGTCGGCTTGACTTCGGCGAGGTAGACCAGCAGCTTGTCGACTTCATCGCAGAGCGCCATCGACATGCCGTAGCTGATACCCATGTGCAGCTCGACGGTTTGGCCGAAGCTGTGGGCCCATGGCAGAAAGGAGAGAGAACGATCGTCGATCGCGAGCGGAAAGATCTCTTGCATCGCATTGACATTGCTCGTGATGTTGCCATGACTCAACATCACCCCCTTCGGATTGCCCGTGGTGCCCGACGTGTAGATGAAACCGCAGAGTTCGCCAGGATCCGGATCGGCGGAGGGAACCGGGCTTTCCGCGCCCTTCTCGAGCAGAGCCCGGTACGAAAGCGGTTCAACGGAACGCCCCTCGAAGTTGACGATGTGTTCGAGCGTCTCGATCTTCGTTTTCAAGCCCTCGGCCTTGGCCAGAATCTCGTCATTGGCGACGAGCAGGATCTTGGCCTGGCTGTCTTTGAGTATGTAGGCCCAATCCTCCTCGTTTTGTTTCTCGTACATCGGGACGACGCAGCCGCCAAGGGAGTAGGTGGCGTAGGCGCTCACGGCCCACTCCAGCCGGTTGTTCGAAATAAAGGCGACGCGCTCGCCCTTCGCCAGTCCCAAGCCGGCGAGGCCGCCCCGCATCTTCGTGACCAACTCGCCGAATTCCCCATAAGTTGTGTACGTCCATTCACCGTCCACGGAACGGGTTCCGAAGAGCGGCCGGGTATCGAAGCGTCTCGTGCTTTGCAGCAAGAGGTCTGGGAGGTTCTTGAACTGTGCTGGCTGGGACATTCGTGGGCTCCTCGTGGATGGCACTTCGCGGGCGCCGAGAGTTTGGACTGACGGTCGCGAGTCTAGCGTAATTCAATCCGGTGGCGCCCGGACGATTGATCCGGGGGCTGGTCCCCACTAAGCTCTCGCCATGCGCGTGACGGCTCCCGAATCGACGGCCTCAGGTGGGTGCCGATGAGTCGCGTCGAGCGGGTTCGAATCCCCTTGGCGACTCCGCCGCGCCTTGCCGTTCAGCCGGGGGGTGGTGGCGAATTCGAGCGCCAGGCGAGTGAGCGTCGGGCGCGTGTTCTGAGGGCGGGAGGCCTGGTGGCGGTCGTCTTGGCCCTTGGAACACTGGGCTATCTCGTGTTGACCGGCAGCGACGTATCTCTGCTGGACTGCCTCTACATGACGGTGATCACGATCTCGACCGTCGGCTTCGGAGAGGTCGTACCGGTGAGGGGGGCGACCGACCTGACTCTTTTTACGATCCTCCTCGTCCTTGTCGGTGGGGGATCGGTGCTCTACTTCTTCACCTCGGTGACGGTTTTCCTCGTCGAGGGGGATCTGCTCTACAGCATTTGGAGGCGCCGAATGGAGAAGACCATCGCGACGATGCGCGACCATGTAATCGTTGCCGGAGTGGGTCGATCCGGGATTCACGTCGTGCGTGAGCTGCACGGAGCGGGAACACCGGTGGTGGTGATCGAGTACGATACCGAGAAGGTGGACGCCCTGGTCTCGGAGTTCGGTGAGGATGTACCGACGATCCAAGGCGACGCGCTCGAAGACGCGACATTGATCGGCGCGTCGATCGAGAATGCCCGCGGACTGGTGGCTGCGCTTCGCGAAGATCGAGACAATCTTTTCTTGTGCCTCTCGGCTCGCCAGATCAATCCGGGGCTGCGGATCGTGGCTCGTGTCGTCGACATCAAGAGCACCGAGAAGTTCCGTAGGGTGGGGGTGAACTCGGTCGTCTCACCGGCGCTCATGGGAGGCCGCCGCCTCGCCCACGAGATCGTGCGCCCGGCGGTCGTGTCGTTCGTCGACACACTTCACGCTCCCTCCGTCGAATCGGTCGAAATGGCGGAGGTGACGATCGAAAGCGGTTCCGATATCGGGGGATTGAAACTCCGGGATGCCAACCTGCGGGGCCGCTGCAACTGTTTGGTGATCGGAGTCCGGGGGCCGGAAAGCGAACGCTACCACTACAATCCCTCCCCCGAGGAGCTGCTTCAGCCGGAAGGTACGCTTCTGGCCCTCGGCAATCGGTCGGAGATCGAAGACCTGCGAGCGTTCGCTCGCGCTCCCTCCTGAGCTTCCAGAAAAAGGAACGAGATGCCCTACGAACTGGAGCGCGAAATCGCGCTGAAAGCCGTGCTGAAAGCGTCGAGACTCTGTCGATCGGTCCAGGCCAATCTGGTCGAGGAAGCGACTCATGTGAAGAAGGACCGTTCGCCGGTGACCGTCGCCGACTTCGGCGCCCAGGCGGTGGTCAGCCGCGACTTGATGACCCACTTTCCGGCTGATCGTCTGGTGGGGGAAGAGGACGCTGCGGATCTGCGCGAGTCCTCGAACATGAAGATTCGGGAGCAGGTCGTGCGGCACGTCAGCGCGATCCACCCCGAGCTCAGCGATGATCAGGTGCTGGCCGCGATCGACCATGGAACATACGCGGGAGGGCCGGAGGGACGACATTGGACTCTCGATCCGATCGATGGTACCAAGGGCTTTCTCCGAGGGGACCAGTACGCCGTGGCACTCGCTCTGATCGAGGAGGGCAAGGTGGTTCTCGGTGTTCTCGGCTGCCCCAATTTGCCCCACGACGCGACCCCCCGGGAGGGGGAGCGCGGCTGTGTCTTTACGGCGGTCAAGGGTGAAGGCGCCACCATGAGGACGATGGAAGATGCGGTCGAGTTTCCGATCCGCGTCACCGACATCGATGATCCGACCCGAGCATCGTTCTGCGAGTCGGTCGAGAAGGCCCACTCTTCGCAGTCCGATGCCGCGAGGGTGGCGGCGCGTTTGGGCATCGAAGTCGAGCCTTTTCGGATCGACAGTCAGTGCAAGTACGCGGCGGTGGCTCGCGGCGACGCGTCGATCTATCTACGGCTGCCGACCCGTAAGGGGTACGAGGAGAAGATTTGGGATCATGCGGCCGGAGCGATGGTGATCACCGAGGCCGGCGGCAGGGTCACCGATGTGCGCGGCGATGAGCTCGACTTCTCTATCGGCCGAACTCTCAGGGACAACCTCGGTGTGATCGTGACCAACGGGCGGTTGCACGATCGGGTCGTTGCCGCCGTGCGGTCGGTGCTCGGCGTCTGAGGGGGCTGCGCCGGCTCTATCTTCCTGGTGGCTCTGCACCGGTGAGAGAGACCGATCGAGATCGAGCTCCCCCCAGATCGGCTCGCTGATCCAGCCCGCGCAGAGCTTGACGCGGGGAAAGGTCGCGGAGTCGATCACGACGACCGAACGGCCGCCGCGGACCAGGTGTCTGGCGCAGCTGCTTCCCGCGGGGCCTCCGCCGATGACGATGGCATCATGCTCGATCATCGCCTCAGTCTAGGACGTCGAAGAGACAACTCCCCGCGTTCGCATCCCCCCCTTGCTGCAATCGGCCGTTCGGCCAGCCCCGAAATCGTTGAAGTGGCCCTGCTAGTCGTCCGATTTCGGCACTCACCGATCGAAGGCTCCGTGTCCAGGTGCGGGATCTCCGCCCGGTCTTTCGGCAGGCATTGGGGGGGCATGACAGCAATTCCCTCGCCGATCCAAACCGACACGGATCCGGCCCGCTCTCGGCCGGTCCCGGGAGTTAGACTCTGTTCATCGTCGAGTGTTCGCCATTCATGAAAGGGAGATTCCTGACCTTCCCCGGATCTCACCAACTGCACGATTACGGAGAATTCGGCCTCCGTCTTCGGCGGTGGCCTCTACTGCTATTTCACCTCCTCCCCGACCCTCACCAACTGCATTTTGTGGGCCGATCGGCCGGAGGAGATCGAGGAGGCCCCGGGCGTCGCCACGATTGCCTACTCCGATGTCCAGGGAGGCTGGCCGGGCGAAGGAAACATCGACGCGGATCCGCGATTCACCAACATCAGAGGCTACGATGTCCTGCTTCGGCCCGATTCCCCGTGCATCGACGCTGGTACCCTCGCCGTCGAAGACGAGATTTCGGACTGGCACCCGCGGTGGCCCCCTTGGTATCCGAACGGTTCGAGGTCGGACATGGGAGCATACGGGGGCAGCGACAATGGGGGTTGGCTACCGAGACGCTGACGCGAATCCCCCCTTCTTTCGCAAGAACATCATCGATCGCACACACTCAACATTGTCGATCCGTGCTCGATAATCGCCACCGTCCGCCACTTGACATCGGCAACACCCGCGGCGATGCGGCTGACCCTTTGCGCCAAGCTGCGCACGGTTAGAGCTGAGCAGCTCAGGGCGCGTACCGGGGGTTGGTGGCGTCGGCCGATGTCGATAACCTCTTGCATGGACTTCTTCGACGAAAGGTGCGCATGGCCGACGATATGGGCGTGAAGATGATCGGACTGGGGATCTATCTCGGTGTGCTCCTGGTGATCGGCTGGGCGGCGTCGAGGCGCATGCACGACATCCGCGACTACGTGGTGGGGGGGAAGCGCCTCGGCTACTGGTCGGTCGCATTCTCGGCGCGCGCCACGGGGGAATCGGCCTGGCTGCTCCTCGGGCTGACCGGCATGGGGGCGGCGATCGGTGTGCGTGCGTTCTGGGTGGTCGCCGGAGAGATCCTAGGTGTGGCGGGGGCGTGGCTGTTGCTAGCTCGGCGCTTCAAGCGCTTGACCGACCGCTACGATTCGGTGACGGTGCCCGACTACTTGGAGTCGCGCTTCGGCGATCGCTCCCATGCTCTTCGGATCGTGGCCGCTGCGGCATTGGTCGTCTTCGTGACGATCTATGTAAGCGCCCAGATCGACGCCACGGGCCAGGCCTTCGAGAAGTTCCTGGGGTGGAACTACTTCGTGGGGGCGATCGTCGGGTTCGCCGTAGTGCTGCTCTACACCGCGGGCGGCGGGTTTCTCGCCGTAGTCTGGTCCGACGTTTTTCAGGGGACGATGATGTTTCTCGGGTTGGTGATCCTGCCTGTGGTGGGGTTGATCGGCATCGGCGGCATCGATCCCTTGATCGAGGGGCTCCGCGCTCGCGATCCGGCTCTGCTCAGCTTCGCGCCTCCCGATGGGAGCGGCATGGTCGGAGTCGCTGGGATCATCGCGCTCTTGTGTATCGGAATCGGCTTCTTGGGCTCGCCACAGATTTTCGTTCGATTCCTCGCGCTGCGCTCGGAAGACGAAATTGAGCGGGGTGCGACCGTTGCGCTGATCTGGACCGCTTTGGCCGATTCCGGCGCGGTCCTGATCGGCTTGCTCGCGCGTCATCTTCTCGGCGTTTCGGGCGAGGCGGCGCTGCCCGATCTCGTTGCCCACCTGATGCCGGGCTTCGCGATCGGCCTGTACATCGCGATCGTGCTCGCGGCGATCATGTCGACCGCCGATTCGCTTCTGGTGCTGGCGGCGAGCGCGGCCGTGCGGGATTGGTATCAGAAAGTCTTGCACCCGAGCTTCGCTGATGAGGATCTGGTTGCCACGAGTCGGATTGCAACACTTCTATTGGCTGCCGTCGCGCTCGCTCTCGCGCTCAGCGTTGCCGTAGCGACACCGGAACGCACCATATTTTGGTTCGTCATTTTCGGCTGGTCGGGAATCGCGGCGACATTCTGTCCGACCATCATCTTGTCCCTCTATTGGAATCGATTCACCGCACGCGGCGCGTTGGTGGCGATGGTGATCGGTTTCGCTTCGGTGCCCTTTTTCAAGTTCGTCGCTCCATCGCTTCCGGTGGTGGGCGCGGTGCTGGGCGCACTAGAAGAGCTCGTGCCAGCGTTCCTGCTCTCGGCCGTGGCGGGGGTCGGCGTGAGTCTGCTCGAGGGGAAGCGCTTTCTTCGCCGCCCCTGATCGAGATTTCCGTGTTTTGATACGGGAAGCTCCCGATTCCCGAAGTCCCCTCCCCTCGCGGTGAACCCACCGGAGACTCCAGCCATGCGTAAGATGATCGTGCCCGTCCTCTTTGCGTTGTTCTGCTCGATTCAAGCGCCACTCGCCGCGAGCGCCGCACATATGCCGGTCGAGCTCGAGGATCGCCTGGCGGCGATGCCGGACGATGCGACCGCCTCGGTCATCGTTCACCTCACCGAGCAGGCCGATATCGCCAATCTGGGGCCGCAACTCCGCAAGGAGGGGGTCGGACGGCAGGATCGGCACCGGCGCGTCATCACGGCTCTGCGCGATGTGGCGTCGAGGACCCAGCCCCCACTGCTCGCCTATCTTGGCGAAGCGAGAGCGGCCGGCCGGGTCGTCGGTTTCACTCCCCACTGGATCAGCAACTTGGTGGTCGTGCAGGCCACGAAGGCGGAAATCTCGCGGATTCGTGAGCGCCCGGAGGTGGGCCTGATCGAGCCGAACTTCTCGATCAGCCTGATCGAGCCGGTTCGTAGCGAAGAGGGATCTCTTCCTCGCATCAACGGCATCGGCGTCACACCGGGACTCGAGGCGATCAACGCCGATCGAGTCTGGAAGGAGCTGGGGATCACTGGAGCGGGCCGATTGGTCGCCGATCTCGACACCGGCGTCGATGGCTTTCATCCCGCCCTGGCCGAGCGCTGGCGGGGAGTGCTGCCGGGTGTTGACTGGTCCGAAGCCTGGCTCGACCTGGTCTACGGCGGCTCCAGTTTTCCGGTGGACTACTACGGCCATGGCACCCACGTGATGGGCACGATGGCCGGTCTCGGTGAGGCCACCGGCGACACGGTTGGCGTCGCTTTCGGCGCCCATTGGATCGCCTGCAACGCGGTCGACCAGGGGGCGGGGCCGGAGTTCGACAACGACGTCGTCGTCGCTTTCGAGTGGTTGGCCGATCCCGATGGCGATCCCGGCACGGTCGATGACGTGCCCGACGTCGTACAGAATTCCTGGGGGATCAACGAGGGGTTCGGGAGCGACCCACCCTACACCGATTGCGACAGCCGATGGTGGTCGGTAATCGACAACTGTGAGGCGGCCGGTTGTGTCGTGACCTTCTCGGCGGGCAACGAAGGACCCGGTCCGCAATCGCACCGGTCACCGTCCGATCGCGCGACGACACCGTACAATTGTTACTCGATCGGAGCAGTGGACGCAACGAACGCCAACTACCCTTATCCGATCGCCAGCTTCTCCAGCCGTGGCCCCTCGGGGTGTGACGGTGTCTCCATAAAGCCGGAGGTCTCCGCGCCGGGTGTCGATGTCTATTCCTCGGTGCCGGGCGGCGGCTACCAATCCGGTTGGAGCGGCACTTCGATGGCTGGACCACACGTCGCCGGTGTGGTTGCTCTGATGCGCGAGGCCAATCCGGACCTCGATGTCGATCAGATCAAGGAGGTTTTGATGGCAAGCGCCCACGATTTCGGTGTGGCGGGAGAAGACAACACTTATGGCGCCGGATTCATCGATGCATATGAGGCGGTAACGATGGTCATGAGCGGCGTTGGTTATCTCGTGGGGACGGTCGAAGATGCCGTCAGCGGAGATCCGATCCCCGCCGAGCTGACGATCGCGGGAACGCCACGCAAGAAGACTGCCGATTCGGTCACGGGCGACTACTTCTTCATTTTGCCAGGCGATTCGACATACACGGTGGAGGCTAGCTACTTCGGCTACGAGATGGCGGAGCAAGCGATCTATGTCGTGCCGGACGACACGACAACGCTCGATTTCCCTCTCGTATCTTCGCCCTCGGGTACACTTGCGGGCATGGTGATCGATACCGACAACGGCCTGCCGATCTCAGGCGCCCTCGTCGAGGTGCTCGATACACCCCTTCCGGCCGCAACGAGCAGCGAGCGGGGCGTGTACCTGGTCCCCGGTGTTCCGGTCGGTGATACCTACGCCGTTCATGGAACAGCCGCCGGCTACGCTTCGAAGAGCGAACAAATCTCGGTCGACGGCGGCGGATTCACCCTGCTCGCGCTGCCCTTGAGGAGCGGTCTCTCCGACGATATGGAGTCGGGCGAGAACGGCTGGACCCACGACAACGTCACGCCCGGCTACGGGGATCAGTGGCATCAGAGCACGCAACGGAACCATACCAGCGAGGGGACGACCTCGTGGAAATGTGGTTCCACCGGAATCGGAGACTACGCGGATGAGCTCGATGCGGCGCTCGAGACACCGATGATTCCATTGCAACCGAACACCAATCTGCACTTCTGGCATTGGATGGATGCGGAGGTGCTCGATCAGAGCGAAGCATGGGACGGCGGAATCGTTGAGATATCGATTGACGGAGGAGCCTTCCAGCAAGTGACGCCGGAGGGAGGGTATCCGTATACGATCGTGGACAACGATGCCAGCCCCTTCGCGCCAGGAACTCCTTGCTTCTCCGGTACCCACGACTGGCGAGAGGAGATAATCGACCTCAGTGCCTTCTCGGGCAATGCGAGCCTGCGATTCCGATTTGGGACCGACGGATATGTCACGGAGGAGGGCTGGTACATCGATGATCTGATCGCGGCCCCGGACGCGGCCTCCTCACCGGTCGCGATTCTGTTGCTTCCCGCGGAGACCGGTGTCGAGATCGGGCCGGCGGGAGGCACGGTCGAGTATCAAATGGCGCTCGTCAACAACACCGATGAAGCGCGGATCTTCGACTGGTGGCTCGATCTGTCGCTGGCAGGTGGCCCGGTGGTCTTCGGTCCAGTCGAGACCCATACCGACACCTTGGCGGCGGGTGAGACCCGGATTCTGAGCGCGCTCTCACAAGAGGTTCCGCCGGGATCGACACCCGGCGAGTATCACTTCAACGCGAAGCTCGGTCAGCTCCCCGACACGGTCCAGGCGCTATCCAGCTTCGAGCTTACGATTACGAGCGAGGCCGCTCAGCGCTGACGATTCCCCTCACTCTTGATCCGGCTCCAGCTCACCGACTGAATCACCGTTGCCGCGGTCGCCGTCGCGGTGGTCGTGTAGATCTGGTCGCCCGCGGGGGAGTGGCTGGCGTTGGTGGCGTTGCCCGCCGCATAGAAGGTCACGGGGCCGACGTCGGTCGCGGGGGCATCCCAGGCCAGCCCCCAGGAGGCTCCGAAGGGTGTGCCTTCCTGGGTGCCGGCGCTGGTGTGCTCGATGTAGTCGCGCCCCTGGTCGGTCAACGACTGGGTGTTCGTCGGATCGGTTACCACCAGCTGCCCCACGAAGTTGTCTTCCGCGTCGAGCACGGTGATCTCGAAGCCCCAACGTTGCATTCCGGTCTCGCTCACGGTGATCGTGAGCCCATAGCTGGCGTCCGGCTCGTAAGAGAGCGGGGCGTCGATCACGATCGATCCAGGACCTGAATCGAGAGTGAAGCTGTTGTGACAGCCGGAAGCGTTGCAGGTCAGCTCGCCCGGTGCTCCGGTTCGACCCGGAGGCGGACCGCTGCTGAAGGCGAGAGCGGGGGCCGCTTCGAGCAAGAAGCAGGTTGAGAGACAGAGGGCGAACCGAGAAGGAGAGCGATGCCGGATCATGTCTTTCGTTCCTTGTTGAGTGATCGCCGCGATGCGGCGTTGCGTTACGCACTGCTTCAGCGCATATGCGGACCGATCACACCCTCCGCCAGGGGGGGAATTATTGCGTGGTGGCTCGCAATCCTCTCACACTCCCTGCCGCGACGGGACTTTGTGAGAAAAGCGGGCTAGCATCCTCTCCTTCTCCCCCCAAGAATCCGACGCGAGACCCATGGCAATCGGCGAGAACGAAAGAGACCGGCTGGAGCTGCTAGTCGAGGTGGCGTCGGCAATCGATCTGCCGCGCCTCGGTCAGGTCGCTTTGGATGGGCTCCGCCACGTTCACGGAATCGCCGGAGCCGCGATCTTCCTGCGTGTCGGAAGTGGCGAAGCGCGGGTTCCGGTACTGCTCCAGAGCTTCGAGCTGCCGCCCGCGGTATCTCTCGCGCCCTCCAAAACACTTCCGGAGGGAAGAAGCCTGGCGCGCGGCGAGGAGGAGCTCGAGCACTTTTTGTCGGAGTGCGAACCGGGACTGCTCGACTCCGCGGTCGAGTTGGTGCTTCTGCTCCCGGGCGATGCGGAGATCGACGGATTCGTGCTGCTCCGCGGGGTGCCCTGGGGGGAGCGCCGCCGTCTCGAACGGCTCGGGGGCGCTCTGAATCGGGGTCTGGTGAACTCGTGGCGTCTGGCGAGGGCGCGCCGCCTCAGCCACGAGCGGCGGGTGCTTCTCGACCTGCAGCGGCATATCACGGGTTCGCTGCGGATCGATGAGGTCATCGAACGGCTGCTCGATTCGCTCGCGGATGTCGTCCCCTACGATGCGGCGGCGATCTTCCTTCTGCGGGAGGGGGCCAAGGAGTTTCAGCCCGCCACGGCACGCGGTTTTTCCGATCTCGGATCGGTCAAGCTGAAGACCACTCAGGGGATCGCCGGACTGGCCTTGGCAAGCGGAGATGCCGTGGCAGTCTCCGAGGTGGCGAACGAGAGCCGCTATGTGGAGGCCCGCGCTTCGACCCGCTCGGCGGTCGCGATCCCGCTGACGGTCACCGGTGTGCACATCGGCGTGCTCGTGCTCGAGAGCGATTCGCCCGCGGCCTACCGGAGAGAGCATCGCGAGATGCTGGCTTCGGTCGCGGCGCAGGCCGCCGTCGCGATCGAGAACGCCCGCCTCCACACCACCGAGGTGCAGGCGCAGGCGCTCCAGCGAGAGCTCAAGACTGCCCGCAGCATTCAGCGCGGGCTGCTCCCCCGCAACATTCCACAGCCCGAAGGCTGGGAGATTCTGGGGGCGAATTTCCCTTCGCTCGAGATGAGTGGAGATCTCTACGACGTGGTCGAGCGTGACCGTGATCTCGCGCTCGTCGTGGGCGATGTGATGGGGAAAGGGGCGCCGGCCGCGATGCTCGCGGCCACCCTCCACGCCGCGATTCGGCACGGGCTGCAGCGTGAGCGCGATCTGGCGCGCGTGGTCGCCGGGGCCAACCGTCTGCTCTGCGGCGCGCGAATGGCCCACGCGCGATTTTCATCGCTTTTCGTCGGCCTTCTCGATCCAGCGAATGGCGCGTTCGAATACGTCAACGCGGGTCACGATCCACCGATCGTCGTGCGCCACGACGGCAGCCATGAGCAGCTCGATGAAGGGGGCTTGGTGCTCGGAGTCATGCCGGAGGCGCTCTACGAAACCGGGCGCGTGGAGCTTCCGCCCGGATCACTGCTCCTCCTCTACACCGACGGCGTGACCGAGACCCGATCGCCCGAGGGCGAAGAGTTCGGGCTGGACCGGCTCGATGCCCTCCTGGGCGAGGAGGCGAAACAAAAGGGTCGCCATCTGCACCAGATCTTGCGGACCTTGCTCTCTCGCCTGCGCCGCCACCGTGCCGGCGAGCACCGCCACGACGACATCACCTTACTGGGTGCGCGGCGGATTCGTTCTCAACGCCCGGCGTAACGCTCGGCGAGGCGCCCGCCATAGAAAGTCACGAGCCCGATCACAAAGGCCGGCACATCGGGAGCCTGCCCGCGGGCGAAGCCGAGATAGACCGACGCGCCGACGGCGATCATGCCGGCCGCTTGCAGGGTTTTGGCGAAGTAGAAGAGCAAGGGTGTGGTTTCGTTTGGCAGCCCGAATCGAACGATTCTAGTTGAGAGAGGGAGGGATTTGGGGAGCGCGCGGGGTCTGAGCGAGCTCGGTTGAGAGCCGTCCATCCCCGCGGTCGGCCCCCTTCCGTTCGCCTCTCGGTCGCCCTTGCGCTTGGTTGCGCCGATTTCGCGGCCCCCTTGAGATCCCGGGCCTTTCCGGCCCTCACTCCCGCCGGACTTCTTGCCCACTCACGGGGGCAAAATCGGAGCGGATCAGGGCAGTTTCCCGAGCTCGTCGCGCACATCTTTCGCGAAGGGGCCGAATCCGGTGCGATCAGCGTGCACGCATCGGCGCGGATCGACCTGCGCCGCGACGTTCCCGATCAGCTCCATGACCCGGTCTCCTGCGCGCTCGCTCTCATCGATCACAGCCTGGAGCGCGCCCTTCGCGTCACGCCTGGCCTGCACGACGGTTGGGATCCTCGCGCTTTCAGGGAGCCCGAGCACGGATCGAATCGCCTGCCGGTCGTCCAGCAGCCAAGCCTCGCCATGCGGATCGGCCACGCCGACGGCGGTCGGAAAGGGGGTGCTCCTCTCCCGATGCCGATCGCGACCCTTTCTCAGCTCGGCGAGTCGCTTCGCCGGCTTTGCGCGATCGGCATCCACCACCGCCACAACGCCTTCGAGGTCAGCGTCGATCGCTTGCAGGATCGCGAAGAGGAGCTTCCGGGCGTAGCCGCGACCGCCGCGGTGCAAGCGGGCTCAGGATCGCGACTCCGAGTCCACAACCACCTCTTCACCGCTCGCCGCCAGAATCGTTTCGACCAGGCGCGGCAACATCGCACAATCCCTCGCGCCATCCCCAACGATCAAGAGCCGAATCACCCCTTGCTCTCCGTCCTCCTGGCCACCAGGGCGCTTTCTTCCTGGTTGAACCACACTTCGCCCAGCATGAACTCATCCAGGAAGCCCCGCACCCGCTCCGGATCAACGGGCTCCGCTGTCCGGCTCCCGTCTTCTTCATTGCGCCGGAAAACGAGCACCTGGTCCTGCTCGGGATCGATGTGGTCGAGTAGATAAGGGGAATGGGTCGAGAGTACGACTTGCGCGTTGTGATCGCCGTGCTCGCCTCTGCTCAACTGGCGGAGCAACGAGATCACCTCTTTGAGCCGCCTTGGGTGGATCCCGTTCTCCGGCTCGTCGATCAGCACCAGCCCGGGTGGGCTGGGGTGGAAGGCCAGAGCCAGCATGAAGAGCATCAGGCGGACGCCGGCGGACTGGTGCGCGGGGGGAACCTCGAAGCCCTTTTCGGTCACCAGGTCGATGCGGCGCTTTTCGGGTTCCGGAGTCGCGATTCGGAGGTCTTTCAGTCCCGGGATCTGGGCTCGAGCCGCCGCAACGTAGGCGTCGAATCGCTCCCGGTCTCTTCGCAGCAGGTAGTCGAGCAACGCTGCGGCACCGCCGCCGACCTCGTCCAGCTTCGGCACGCCCCGCTTGTCGCCATGCCCTCCCGATTCCTGGGGCAGCCTGGACGGGGCGAGGTCGAAGTAAGTTCCTCCTCCGACTTTCGGGCCCGAATGGGCGCGCGGCAGCAAGACACTGCCCGGGGGCGGATGAACGTGCTGATCGCCGCCGATCGCTCGGCTCTCACCGCTGGAGAGCTCCCCGAGTATGCTCGGTTGTGCGCTCGGGTCGCCCAGCCACGATGTTCCGTCCCACTTCGATCGGGCGGCCTGCCCCAGCCTCTCGAGCGCCCCCAAGAACGTGCTCTTCCCGGAGTCGTTCGGCCCAATGAGCACGGTCAGTGGCGCAAGCGGCACATCGACCTCTCGCAGGCAACGATAGTTCTCGATTCGGACCCGCGTCAGGGTTGCGATTTTCTGCGTCATCGACGCCGCCCTTTCAGCTTCGCGAGCTCGACACCGCGATCACCCGCGTACGCGCGAGATTTCATGTCCGAAAGACCTTCATGACCTCATCGCCCAGGTGGTTGATCACCTTGACCGCGATCCTGCCGGTTTTCGGCTGGTCGAAGGGACGCGATACGGCACTGTGCAGCGTATCCCAAGCGTCGCGATCGATTTCTGCTTTGAGAGTTGTCTTGAGGGATTTGTAGGGATCGCCCGCGCCCAAGAAATAGGCGTGGCGGACGAAGAAGCTCTCTTCATTGTAGTCGGTGTCGATGAACCAGCAGGCGATGCCCTCGGGGCCGTCGCTGCGGATCTCACCGCTGCTGGGGTGGAAGACGTCCACGCCTTTGATCTCGACCTGGATCTGGTCGTCGCCCGCGTCCTCGCCCGTCGCGGGACCGATCTCGATATCCGGCTCGCCGAAGACGACGAAAAGATTGGCGTGCTTGGTGGTTTTCAGATCGCCCGCCATGTGCAGGTCGGCGTTCATGCGCGCTTTGAGGATGGGGATCCGCCCCAGCTTGTCTAGCTCGGCGGTGTGGGCTTCGTAGCTGAAGGCGCAAGCGATCAGCGCGTCGAAGCCGGCATCGGCCGCCTCGCGCGCGGCCTCGACGAGGTCGGGGCGGGAGACGGTGCCGAACTCGGGGCCGATGAAGATCGCTGCGCGCTTCTCGCGGGCGCTACCGTCTCCTTCCTCCCCTTCGAGATAGCGCCCCTCGGCGCAGATCATGTGGCCGGGCCAGGGGGTGAGCGAACCGAAGACGATGCGATCCTCCTTGTGCGCCTGCTGCACCCCCGCCATGCGCAGGTTCTCCAGGATCATGGTGGCGAAGTCTTGTGTCTCTCCGTAGGGCGGCGGGGATTCGGCGACGGAGTCGATCAGCTCATCGTGCTCGTCTACGGCGAGCAACCGATGGGGCGAGAGGCTCTCGACCGTGAAGGGGCCGGCGACCCGCACGCGTTTCTTGTCGTCGTAGGGCTTGTCGTACAGGTACTCGAAGTCGGCCCGTGCGGCGATGGATGCGTCGATTTCTTGCTGACGCGCGATCCGGTGCTGCCACCATTCGGTGTGGATCTTCTTTGTCTCGGCCGACCAGCCTTCCCCGGCGTCGCGCGGGATCTCCCACTCCTGCCAGCTCTCGCCGCCCGCGCGATTGAGCGCTTCACGCAGAGGCTCGAGCAGCTCCTGGTAGCGTTCCCAGATGACATCGATCTCGGCGTTGTTGGCGATCGATTTGAGCGTGATATGGGGGACGCGCTCGTAGACGAAGCCCTGGCGGACGCGGCCGTGCGTTGGGGCCGACGACCGCTCGGTTCGCGTGACTGCTGCTTCCTTGAGCTGACCCTCCTTGCTATCGGCGAGCAGATAGTAGGGGTAGCGGGCACCCATGATGCGAGCACGGGCCAGGGCAAGCGCAACGCGTGAAGTGTCGATCGTGATCCAGCGGCGGCCCCACTGCTCGGCGACGGTGGCGGTGGTGCCGGAACCGCAGGTGGGGTCGAGGACGAGGTCGCCGGGGTCGGTGGTCATTAGGAGGCAGCGCTCCAACGGCTTCTCGTCCGTCTGCACTACATACGACGGATCATCCTCACCTCGAGTGTCAGTCCAGATGTTGGTCATGTGTCGATATGGAAAATCGTCCAGGTATCGCTTGTAGATACGCAGGCCGGACTGCCGCAGAAGCCGACCGATGTTCCAAAGCTGCTTGATACCATCCGGCCCCGGTTTCCAGTGGCGATTCGGTTTGCACGAGAGCCTGATAGGCCCTTTGCTTGATGGAAACTCGAGGTCCGGATCGTCACCGCCCTTCGACACAATGCTGTCCGTAGCTAGGACTGTCGCTCCTTCCGGCAGATCTGTCCTGCCTTCAACTCGAAACTGACTGATCGGAACCAGGCGCCCGTCCTTGGTTTCGACACGCTTGTATTCTCGGGCACCCTCCTCTCCGGGACTTTGTCGCCAGTAGAGTTTGCGCACCTTGAGTTGTGATTCGTCCTTTGCGTACCACAAAAGAGTGTCGAAGACCGCCGCTATCGTGTCGGTCGTTGAGCCTGTCGTCTTGGTGAATCCAATCTGCGCGACAAAGGTCGATTCCCCAAAAACCTCATCCAACACCGCCCGCACCCGATGCACATTCTCATCCCCGATCTGCACGAATACCGATCCCGAATCGGTCAAGAGATCCCGCGCCACAGTCAAGCGATCCCGCAAGTAGGTCAGATAGGAGTGAATCCCATCCCGCCAAGTGTCCCGAAATGCCTTCACCTGCTCCGGCTCACGCGTGATGTGATCGGTTTTGCCGTCTTTCACGTCGCGGCTTGTCGTCGACCATTGGAAGTTCGAGTTGAACTTGATGCCGTAGGGTGGATCGATGTAGATACACTGCACCTTTCCGCGCAGCCCCTCGCGCTCGGCCAGCGAGGCCATCACCTGCAAGCTGTCGCCCAGGATCATGCGGTTGGTCCAGTTGGCGTCGTGCCGGTAGAACTCGGTGCGCGCGGCTTCGTTCGGCAGACCGTTGAAGTCGGCGAAGAGATCGGTTTGGGAACCTTCTTCCCGGGCCGCCCGCTCCGACTCGGCCCGCTCGGTCCGGCGCATCAGGTCGTCGATCAAGACCTTGGGATGCACCTTTTCCTGGATGTACAGAGGAGGTGCCTGCACGACCAGGTCGGACCAGTCCCGCACGTCTTTCCCGCGCCAGACGAGCTGGGGATCGAGGTCTCGATTGCGATGCTCGTAGGCCACCCGCACCGGGCTGCGCTCCTCCTCGGCGAGGACCGATCGATACTCCGCCGTGGGGATGTTCCTGCGATTCGCCTCGTGATGCTTGAGAGTTTCGATCTGCTTCGGTTTCTTGGTCGCTTTGCGGGTCATCGGTGGATCTTCCTTACGCCGTTTGTCCGACCGCTCTGCGATCGCTCTTCCCCGCCTCGACACAGGCGTTAATCGCGGAGTTCAGTTCGTCGGTCATCTGAAACACGTCGGTGAGCTCGACGAATCCCCAGCGACCGTAGCTGCCGAGCTCGTTCACGCCGGGCACCCAGTAGGTCAACATCGTCGCCTTCTTCTCCTTCGCGTCTTCGCCTCGGTACCCCTTGACCTCGACCACCATTTGCAGCGGGTCGTCCGGACCACGTCCGTCGTCGATGACGAGGATGAAGTCGGGCCGATAGATGCGCGCGGTCGCACCGTAGCGGTACGGAACTTCGAACCCGAGTCCCTGGTTCTTCACGTAGCTTCGCACCCGAGGATGATCCTCCGCGACCCGACAGAGCTCCCCCTCCCAGCCGGAATCGCACACCGCCCAATTGACGTGGCAGCGGCGGGGGTCGGTCTTGAAGTATGTCTTCTTCCGCGAGGTGCTGAAGCGGACATGGTTGGTGGAGCCGGTCGGGTTGTAGGGATCGAGCACCGCCTTGATCGGGCTTTTCCCCGCCAGCTTCGTGATGATTCCTCGGGTGATGCGCGCACACGCCATCGCGGCCAGGTCTTGATACATGAGCTGGGCCGGATAGGTGTCCCCTTTGCACACCAGACACTCGTCGAGCCACTGGCGAGTGACCCGCTTGAGCTGGCCGAAGAGGTGCAGTTTCGGCTCCTCGCCGGGATCGCGCCAATCGCTGTAGAGGAGCTGCTTGGTGAGGTAGTAGACGAGCGCGGAGCGGCGCAGGGATCGGGTGTGCACCAGATTCAAGTTGACCGATTCACCGATGATGCCCTGGTTCTGTGTGTTCGAGGGGCCCACCAGCTTGGGAGTGAGCTCCAGCTTGGAGTCGTCGTCGAAGTCAGCGCTCAGTCGTTGATTCGGCAGCTCCACTCGATACCCGGCCACGCGCGGGAAGCGGATCTCGCAAGCGTCCCGGTCGGGGCGGACGGCGCAGACGACGATCGCCTCGGGGGGCGTCTGGGGCTTCGTGACGACCGGCTTGGCGGTGAAGTCGAAGGGGATGCCGAGCACATCGGCATACTCGACGTTGAAGAGCCCCTCCTCGTTCAGATCGTACGACTGGCGGCGCAACGCCCGGCCCACCACCTGTTCGCAGAGGAGCTGGGTGCCAAACGCTCGCACGCCGAGCACGTGGGTCACGGTATTCGCATCCCATCCCTCGGTGAGCATCGACACCGAAACGACGCAACGAACCGATTCGCCGAGCCGTTCCCGCTTGCCGACCGTGTTCATCACCTCGCGCAAAAGATCCTGGTCCGACAGATTCGCCGCCAGACGGTGATCGTTGGTGCGCTCGAGGATCTCGCGCCTGAACCGCTCGATCTCGTCCCCCGCCATCTTGCGGAAAGAGGGGTCCAGGGCGTCGCCCGATTCGAGCTGCTCGCTGTCGATCAGCAGCGTGCGGGGGCGCGGGAATGGCGAGCCGTCCTCGTCGAAGTTCCGAAACAGGGCAAGGCGTCCCTGCTCCAACGTGCGTGCGCCACCCTCCCCTTCGCGATGGAAGCCCGAGATGTAGTCGTAGACCAGCTTCGATGTCGACGTGTTGTTGCAGACCACGATGAAGCAGGGCGGCATCTCGATCCCCGCTTCTCGCCACAGCTCGAATGTCTTCTCGTAGTGCCCGTAGAGCGCCTCCAGCGCGGTCTGGAGCTCCACCGGAATACTCAGCGGATCGAGCCCACCGGCCTTTCCTCGCCCCTTTTTGGGCATCTTGACGCCGATGTGCGCCCAGAGATTGCGGAACTTCGGCATCTCCGCGCCGGGAATGTTGTCGGCGACCGGCACTCGCGGCAGCTTGACGATTCCGCATTCGATCGCATCCATCAGCGAGAAGTCGCTCATGGTCCATGGGAAGAGCGTTCCCTCGGCGTAGCCGGAACCGCGCAGGAAAAAAGGTGTGGCCGACAAGTCGATGACCCGCTGCAGGCCGATCCGCCTTTCGACCATCTCGAGACCCGAGATCCACAGGCGCGCTGCTTCGCGGTTCTTTTCCGCTTCTTTTCTGTCGTCGCCCTTCAGCGCTCTTTCCGCGTCGTCCCCCGGCTTCTCGCGGTAGCAATGGTGGCCCTCGTCGTTGAGCACCAGCACCTGCTTCATCCCCATCAGCTCCGGTAGGACGCGCTGCAAGAGCTGCCCCTCGGTCTCGACCGTCCGCAGATCCGGCCCCCTCCCTTGCAGAAGCGATCGGCCCCCTTTGGAGAGGTTCAAAGTCTCGCGCGGTTTGAATGCGTGGTAGTTGGTGATGATGATCCGTGCCC
Source organism: Gemmatimonadota bacterium (assembly GCA_002686955.1). Lineage (GTDB taxonomy): Bacteria. The sequence continues at coordinate 40,359 of NYZA01000258.1, read as the reverse complement.
GTTCGAGATCGCCCAGCATCTCGGCAGGGACCAGCTCGCGGTCGCGGAAATAGCTGTCGGGGTCGTTCGGCTGCAGCACTCGCAAGCGGTCGCGAATGGTGATGCCGGGGGTGACGACGAGAAAACCGCGCGTGAATCGCTTGCTGCCCGGGCGGCGCAGCGCGTTGATCGTCTGCCAGGCGATGAGCATCGCCATCACCGTCGTCTTGCCCGCTCCCGTGGCCAGCTTCAGCGCCAGTCGGCCGAGCCCCGGATTCGCCTGATCGCTCGCGGCTTCGAGGTGATGCAGAAAGCGCCGTCCCCCTTTGCCGCTCTTGGGTGCGACTTCGGTCAACCAGATGACGGTTTCGATCGCCTCGACCTGGCAGAAGAAGGGGCGGATGCCGCTGAATCGGTGGTGGCGCCAGTGCTTGAGCAGCCGCGCGGTCTCGGGGGTGACGCGCCAACCGCTTTCGTCGGGTACCTCCCGCCAGTGGTCCACGGTCCGGCGAAGCTCGTTGATGATCGGCGTCGGGTCGTACTGCTGCGCTGCCGTCGAGAGCCCCTTGCCTTCGTCGAATACGATCTCGGATTGCGCGCTGTCCCGGCGTCGCTTCTTCGGCTTGGGGATCGGCGTGATGAACTCGGCGCGCCGTCGCCGCTCGATGACGCGGTTGGTCGGCTGACCATCCCCATCCAGCTCCCAGTGGCGGAGCGGATAGGCGTAGGGGGAGTTGAGGATCGGTCGTTCGAAGAACTGCTCGGCCATTCTTGCCCCCGGGTCGGTGTGGACTGGGGCAGATCATAGTCGAAGCTCTCTCGGAGCGCGCTCTTCGGTTCCCGGGCCAATCTCGGCAAGTTCCTCTCCTCGCGGGCCCTAAGGGGCGCAAACCCGGAGCGCCATCCCTTCGCCGACCCAAAACGCCCCCGTCCAGCGTATCCTCTCCCGTTCCCACCCCCGCGTCCGGATTCATCCTCATCCCCCGAGTCCCACCCCATGCGGATTCCCGGCTTCATCACCCTTTTCATCTGCGTCTTCCTCGGAGCCCAGGCCGCCGCCGAGCCGGCCGACGATTGGCGCCAGGTGCCGAGCTACACGATCGATGTGCGCCTCGATGCCGGCGCGAAATCGCTCGAGGCCAGGGAGAGCGTCGACTACCACAACGCCTCCCCCGACACCTTGACGCAGCTCGTCTTCCACCTCTACCCGAACGCCTTCCGTGACGAGGCATCACCGATGCGCCGCGACCATTGGCGTCACCACAACGGCCGCCTCGTCGATGCCCTCGGTGACGAGGAGCGCGGCTGGATCGATATCGACTCCCTCTCCGTCGCCGGCAGCCCGAGCGAATTCGCCGTCGATTACACCCTGCTCCGCATCCCTCTCGATCCTCCCCTTCTTCCAGGCTCATCCACTCGCATCGACCTCGTCTGGGGTGGACAGATCCGCAAGCACAGCACCCGATCAGGCTGGCGGGGCCGCCAGTTCGACATGGCCCAGTGGTATCCGAAGGTAGCCGTATACGATGCGGATGGATGGGATCTCGATCCCTACCGCAAGGGGGAGTTCTACGGCGAGTTCGGATCCTTCCGTGTCACGATCGATGTGCCGGCCGACCACGTAGTCGCGGCGACCGGCGTGCCCACCGAGGGCAATCCGGGCTGGGGCGACGCACGCGCCCGCTTCGACGACGAAAGCCCTCCGGAACGGGATCCCGAAGAGCGCCGTAGCGTGACATTCGAAGCCGACGATGTCCACGATTTCGCCTGGTGCGCGTCGCCCGATTTCGCGCTGATAGACACGACGTTCAATGGGACGGAGATACACAGCTTCATCCGTTCCTCCGACGGCGACGCGTGGCGCGACTCGGTGCATGTCTACGGAGCGCGTGCGTTGGAATGGCTCGATCGTCTGGTTGGACCCTACCCCTATCCGCAGCTCAGCCTCGTGCACGGATTGCTTAGCGGCGGCATGGAGTACCCGATGCTCGTCATGGACGGGCGCGCGAGCGAAGGATTGGTGCTGCACGAGGTCGGCCATATCTACTTCTACGGCATCCTGGCGAACGACGAGACGGACCACGCCTGGCTCGACGAGGGCTTCACCACCTGGCAAACCACCCGCTATCTGACCGAGCGCTATGGGCCCAACGGCAAGAAGGAGAAACTGAGCCGTTACGATTCGCTTCTGGGGCCGGAAGCGCTCTGGGAGCGGGGGCGGCGGCGGCACGCGGCGCGACTGCGGCGCGGACGGATGGAGCCGGTCGACACCCACTCCCACCGCTTCGTCGAGGCCTATCGCGACATGGTGTACGGGCGCGCTTCCCTCTTCCTCGATCACCTCGAGAATCTGCTCGGACGGGAGACCTTCGATCGGGGAATGCGTCTCTACTACGAACGTTGGGCGCTCGATCACGTCACCGAGGACCGCTTTCGGGAGGCGATGGAGGATGCGTCGGGCCAGCCTTTGGAAGCGGTCTTCGATGCTTGGGTCCGGAAAACCGACGGCATCGACATGGCGATCGACGACGTGGCGGTCGAAGAGGAGCCGGACGGATCGTGGCGAAGCACCGTGACCGTCGAGAGGATCGGGGATATCGCCGTCCCCTTCGAACTCCATCTTCGAGGAGGGCGCGGGCGTGTGGGGGAGGACGAGAACACAGAAGTGGTGATCGATGGCGCGGGTGAGGATCGAGTCAGCGAGCTGACAGTCGTGACCCGGGAACGGCCCGATGCTTACATCCTCGATCCGCGGGGAGAGTTCGCCGATGTCGATCGCCGGAACGATCGGTGGCCGCGGGCGACCTCCTTCGGGATCGATTGGCCGGCACACGCCGAGCCCGACGAGGATGCCTATGCTCTGCGCTTTCGCCCGGGGGGCTGGCACAACGACGTCGACGGATACCGTTTGGGTGGCAATCTCAGGCTTGGATACGGGGGATGGTTCGACCAGAGCCTGATGGGCGCCTGGTGGTCTCAGGAGCGGGAGCGCTTCGATCTGCGGCTGCGTTTGTCGCTCCCCTCGCGGCGTCTCAGACGCTGGGGGCGGGATGGAACGCATCTCTTCACCGTCGAGAATATCGAGGGGTTGGAGCGGTGGGAGTGGCGCTTCGAACGCTGGGGGTCGAGGGAGAAGATCTATCCGCCCCACCACCATTTCGGGTTCGGGATCTCTCGGGAGACGGTCGGTGAGCGTCTCGCCGGCGCGGGATGGGAGCGGGGCGATACGCACGTCCTCGGGCTCTTCCACGATGTCTCGGCGCGGCCGTACCCTTTCGATCTGAGCGCGTCGATCGGCTTCAGGCGGGGGATCGAGAGCTTCGGCGGAGACCACGGATTCGATCGGCTGGCTCTGGGCGCCCGCGTGACGGGCGAGGTGCCGAGGAGCGATCTGCGGGTGCGGCTGCGTTTCCTGGCAGGGCTGAGCTCGGAACCGACTCCGGCGCACGAGCGATTCCGGGTGGGGGGGGCAGGTGTGAGGGCGCGGCACGAGGCGCCCTGGCTGGCGTCGCCCGGCGGAGTGCCCGACGATCTGCATGTCTGGATGCCCGGTGGGGGGAATGCGCGGGGCTATTTCGGCAGCGCGGGCGATTTCGCGGCACAGCGACTGGCGGCGATCAGCGCCGAGGTCGAGGGCCCGCTTCCGCTGATCGGGGGGGTTGTGGGCAAGGCGCTTTCGAAGCCGCGGCTCTTTCTCTTCGTCGATTCGGCGAGCCCGGGCGGCGTAGGGGTCGACACGGCCGGTCTCGGGTCGCTCGACGACGCGGGGATCGGGATTCGCGGAAGCCTCTTGGGACGCCTGCCGATTCGCCTCGATCTGCCGGTCTGGTTGAACCACCCGGAGCTGCTCGGCGAGCAGGACGAGTTTGGCGCACGCTGGATGGTGTCGATCGCCGCGCCCTGGTCCGCTCCACTGATTCGCCGCAACCCTTGAGAGGGGGATCCGCATGGCTGTTCAACCCCGCGTTCTGAAGGGGTTTCGCGACTACTTGCCGGAACGGATGATCGCGCGAATGCGCTTTATTCGCCGGGTCCAGGAGTGCTTCGAACGCTACGGTTTCCTGCCGGTCGAGACGCCCGCCCTCGAGCTCGCCGAGCTTCTGCTCACGAAGGGGGGGGACGAGGTAGCGCGGCAGGTCTACCGCTTCACCGACTCCGGGGGGCGCGACGTATGCCTGCGTTACGACCTCACGGTTCCGCTGGCGCGCATGATCGCGCAGCACGGGCAGGCACTTCCTTCGCCCTTCAAGCGTTATCAGATCGCGCCGGCGTGGCGGGGCGAGAAACCGCAGCGGGGGCGTTTTCGCGAGTTCTACCAGTGCGACGCAGACATCGTTGGGAGCGATTCCCTGGCCGCCGATGCGGAATGCCTGGCGGTCGGCTGCGACCTGATGGCGGCGGTGGGGATCGACGAGTATCGGATCCGGATCAGCCACCGGCGCATCCTCGACGGCCTCGCCGCATCGATGGGTGTCGACGGCGCCGATGCCCACGCCCTCTATCGAGCTGTCGACAAGATCGATAAGATTGGCGTGGAAGGGGCTGTGGCGGAGATCCGGAAGTTCGCCCCCGAGGTCGCGGCGGACGCGCTAAAGGGCTTTCTGGATCTGAACGGCGTGATCGATTCACTCGACCCTCTCGTGGCTCTCGATGAGACCAAGCGGCTCTTCGGCGGTAGAGGTGCCGGGGCCGAAGGGGTTGCGGAGCTGCGCGGCATGATCGAGCGCGCCGCCGAGATGGGGGTGGCGGCAGGGCATCTGGCGATCGATATATCGATAGCGCGCGGGATGGACTACTACACCGGCGCGATCTTCGAGACCATCGCGCAACGCATGCCGGAGCTGGGCAGCGTGATGAGCGGGGGGCGATACGATGGCCTGATCGGCACCTTCAGCGGCAAGGACGTGTCGGCGGTGGGCATCTCGCTCGGGCTAGACCGGATCTTCGATGGGCTGGCGGAGGAGGGGGAGCTGGAGCTTCCCCGGTCTACCGCGAAGGTGATGGTGACCCTTTTCGACGACGAGGGGAGGGCGGCGGCCCATGCCCTGGCGCGCCGCCTGCGCGAGGTGGGCGTCGCGGTGGAGGTACCGCTGGAACGAAGGGCGCTGAAAAAGCAGATTCGGGCCGCCGATCGTGGGGGGGTGCCGTACGTCGCGATTCAGGGACCGGACGAGCGCGCGAAAGGTGCATGGAATCTCAAAGATCTGCGGAGCGGCGAGGAGAGGGCATTCGACGAAGAGGCTCTGATCGCCCGCCTCGGCGAAAGGGGTGAGGGTGTCGAATAGCGGAAACGCCTTGCGCCGCGGTCTCGGCTGGGCTTGTGCCGGGGGGCTGATCGGATCGCTGGCGATCGAGATGCAGGTGGTGCGAATCTTCGAGATGCTCCCCCTTTTTGTCGATTTCCTGCGGATCTGGCGCTATTTCGTTCTGTACGTGGGGTTGCCGATGGCGGCGGTCGCGCTCTTGGTCGAGCTGACGGCCCAGGCGCTGAGAGGCGAGAATCGGGTGGCCGGGCGGGGTGCCGCCACGGTGGTGCTCGGTCTGGGAGCGGGGCTCGCGATCGCGCCCGGGCGGGTGCTCGCGAGGCGTCCCTTCAGCCCTTCCGACGGCACGATTCACGCGGAGCTGGTGGCCGTGCTTCTCGTCTGCCTGCTGGGAGGCTATCTGCTCTCGAGATTCCTCGTTCGGGAGCGGAGACCCGGGCCATGGGGGGTGGCGCCGGTGCTGCTCGTCTTTATGCTGGTCGGAGCGGCGCGCTATTTGCGGCTGCCCGAGCCTCGCGGCGATCGCGCCGAGATCGAGGCCGCCCTTCGGCCCACCGACCGGCGGGTTCTGCTGCTCGGCGTGGACGGGGCCACCTGGCGAGTGATCGATCCGATGCTCGATAGGGGGGAGCTACCGAACTTCGCCCGCGTCATCGCGGAAGGGGCTCGGGGAACGCTCCAGTCCACGGTCTCGCCGATTCAGCCGCTGACGAACAGCGCCTCGGGCGGGATGCGTTCACCGGTCTTGTGGAGCACCGTGATCAGCGGGCGGGAGCCGAAGGACCACGGGATCCTCGACATGGAGGTCACCTTCGTGCCGGGGCTCGAAGAACCGCTCCCATTCCGCCTTCCGATCGAGTCGGATCGTTTGAGCTATCTGCCGGCGAATGCTGGGATGCGGCGCGTGAAGTCGCTCTGGCAGATCTTCTCGGAGTATGGGAGGACGGTAGGCAGCGTTGCCTGGTGGCCCTCCTGGCCGATCGAAGATGTCAACGGGTTCATCGTTTCCGATCGCTATCGGGGGGAGATCGAGGGAGCTGGGCGGGTGATGCCTGCAGAGCTGGTCGAGCGCTACGGACTGCCCGGACTGACCAGAGCATTCTCGGTGGGCAATGTCTTCGTGTCTTGCGACGGGGACGAGACCGACGGAACCGCCATCCCTCAGCACGTGACGAATCTATTCAAATGGGACAATCTCGCCATGGTGCTCGGCCCGATGTTGGCCGAGGGAGAGGAGTGGGACTTCCTCTCGATCTACGTGAAGGGACCCGACGTCGCCCAACACCAATTCTGGGAGTTTCACGATCCGGAATCGGTAGGCGGCCTGCGATCCGCCGAGGTCGACTACGACCCGATCGAGGCGGTCTACCGGCATGTCGACGATATGCTCGGTTCGCTTCTAGCCGTGCTCGACGATTCCACCGATCTGATCATCATCTCAGATCATGGCGCCGGCCCTTGGGAAGAGGAGCATGGCTGGATCCTCGATCTCTGGTCGAAGGGGAAGGCGCGCAACCTATGGAGCGGGAACCACCGTGTCGAGGGGGTCTTCATGATGTGGGGACCGGATATCGAGGCGGGGACCGTCTTGGAGGATCCGGTCCACCTGGTCGACGCCGCACCGACGGCGCTCTACCTGATGGGGTTTCCCTTGGCGGAGGAGATGCCGGGAAAGGCTCGGCTCGATGGGGTGCGCCGCGAGGTCTTGCGGAATCGCCCTCCACTCAGGGTCGCCTCGTACGAGGTCGAATCGCGCCGTAGCTCCTTCCAAGTCGATCCCGAGATGGACGAGGATCTCGAGGCGGAGCTGCGCTCGTTGGGGTACTTGAATTGACATGGCGTTCGCGCGTACACCAACGGTTCGAGCGCCGGAATCGATGACCGTCGCGCCGATTGGCGCCGGCTGAACCGACACAGATACAATCACAACGTGCGCTCCTCTTTTCGCCTCCATTGGGCGGCCCTCCTGACCGACGCGGGTCTCTACTTTGTCTTTGCCGCGCTGCCCTTTCGAGCCTTGGAGCTCGGCGCGGGGCCGGTTGCTCTGGGAGCCCTTCCCACTCTCTACGCCGGTACCTACATGTGCGCCGCGGCTCTGGGCGGGCGCCTATCGGACCGGATTCCCAGGCTCACCCTGGCGCGCGCCGGCTGTGCCCTTTTCGTGGCCGGCAGCCTGATTCTGTCCCAGGTCTCCACTCTACTCAGCCTTGCGGCAACGATACCCTTTCTGGGGATTGCACTGGGGTGTTTTTGGTCCCCGATCCAGGCAACGCTTTCCGATCGAAGCGAGCCCTGCCAGCTGCCCAAAACCCTGGGGATCTTCAATGTCGCGTGGAGCCTCGGAAAGGGGACTGGGATCGTGCTCGGCGGCGTGCTCGCGGAGACCTTTGCGCCGGACTTCGTTCTGATGCTCGCCGGACTGCCGGTTCTGGCGACCTTCGCCCTTTTGTCCACCGACCCGGAGCGCCGCGCGCTGACCGTGCGCCCGGCCTTGTCCGACGGGACATCGACGAGCTCCCCCAGCCAAGCCGACACGCTGCTGCGACTCGCCTGGATGACCAACGCGCTGGCCTATGGTGTGGTGGGGACATTCAACATGCATGCTCCGGCATACCTGATCGATCTCGGCTCCGGCCCATCCGAATTCGGGCTCATCTTTGGGGCGGTCTTGCTGGTTCAGACGCTCACCTTCGCCGCCGTCGCGCTCGTGCATCCGAGGCCGAAGCGGGGAACATTGCTCCTATCGCTCGCCATGGCCACCCTGGCGCTGATGCTTTTTCTGCTGATGTCGGGATCGCTGCTGCGCTTGGTGGTCCTGTTACCTTTGGGCGCCGCGACAGGTTTGGCTTATCACGCCTCACTGCACCAGAGTCTCGATCGCTCCCACGAACGGGGCCGCTGTGCCGGGCTCCACGAGACACTTCTGGGCGCGGGAAGCTCGACTCTGCCTCTGCTGGGCGGTGGGCTCGCGGCGCTCACCCTATCGCTGGCCGCTCCCTTCGTGTTGAGCATCGCATTTCTGCTCGGCGGTCTCTGCGTGACTGCGCTGACGTCTACCCGACCCGGTATCAGGCCGTCGACTCCGAGGTGGGAATGAGTACGCTCTGTATCTTTGCGTCGATCACCTCTGGCGAGGCCGGCTTGAGGACATACGCATCGGCCCCCGCTTTCAGTGCGGCCACGACGGGTTGCTTCGCTGCCTGTGCGGAGACCATCACGAAGGGGAGCTTCGCGAATCGGGGATCCGAGCGTAATCCCTGCAGAAAGGCCAGACCGTCGGCTCCTGGCATCTTCATATCGCAGAGGACCACATCTATATTTTGTTGGTTGACAATGCCTTGCGCAATCTTGACGCTGTTCGCTACCTCCACCCGAGCGTAGCCAAGAGCCCGCAGAAGAGCGCGGAGGTTTTTGAGCGCCTCTGGAGCATCGTCCACGATCAGCACTGTGATGTCGCGTTCCGTCATTGCGTCATCCTCCGTCCGCCGCGCGCCCATGAATCTACTATCGGCAGCTGCCACCGCTCCTTTTATCGCCGGGCGACTCAGGGATCGATGTAACACAGGCCGCACCCGTCCCATGAATGCGGGTAGACGCCCATTTCGAGCGCACCAGATCGGGCGCGAGAAGGGCGGCCCTCGGAGCCGGATCGGGCTCCAGCCAACCGGACGGACATCATGCACTCCATCACTTGCCTACCCCACAGCACGATCTCCCGACTAGAGGTCGCCCACCACACACGTTTCAACTTTCAGATCTGGGAGGAGGCTCGGAGGATTCGAGCGATTCGGCGCCGGGATCGGGTCGAATCCGCGCTTCGCCGGCTGGTCGCGGTTCCAATCCGTGTCGCGGCGGTCTCGCGCGATGCGGCGGCCCCTATCGCCTGAGCGCCTTTGCGAGCGCCCCTCGAAGATCGACATCGTCGCGATCCGCGGCGACCCGCCGAAGGCGGTCCATCAGCGCCTCATCGTGTCGATGGATCGCCAACGCATCGATCGCTTCCCGCGCGCTGGGGCCGTCGGCGCTCGCCACCATGGCGAAGAGGTGGTCGAAGGCTGCATCGGTGCGCGCCGTGGCCAACGCGAGCAGAGCGACATCGCGCGGTGCTCCCGCCTCACCCGCCCAGGCGATCAGGAGCTCGACCGCGGCCGGATCGTGGGATTCGCCGAGAGCGAGCGCTACCGCTTCGGAGCGCTCCGTCTCGGAGCGACGGAGCAGGCGTCCGGCCAGATCGAGGGCGGCGGCCGGAGACAGGCGCAGCATGGCGCGCATACACTCCGAAATCACCGCCGTCTCTTCGTCCCCCAACAAGAGCTTGTGCCGCAGAACCGATCCTCCAACCGGGTCCTCGGCGTAGGCAAAAGCCCGGGCGGCTGCGATTCGCGCACCAGTATCGGTATCGGCCAAGAGCTCCGCCAGCTCTCCCATGGCGTCAGGGTGGTTCATGCGCACCAAACCCAGGGCGCAGATGGCTCGAAGCTCTGCGGCGGTGTCGGCCTGTCCCCCCCACACCGGTTCCATCTGACGCATCCGGACTCCCCGCCGGTGCACCGATTCGCGGCCGCGGTCGAGGCGGTAGAGGGCGTCCGCGATGGCCGCCTTCGCGGCGCAACCGGGATCACTCTTGGCCCCCTGCGGCACGAGACGTTTGAAGGCCGCTGCGAGATCGTCCTCCAAAGAGCCAAGCTCGGCCTCGGCCGCCAGCCGTGCGGCCGCAGCTACGGCGTGCGACGGCGCCGTCGCCAAGATCGCACGGAACCTCTCCAAAGCTCCTTCCGCGCGCGGATCGGCGCGCAACTCTCGAACCTCTTCGAGCGCCTTTTCGAGCTTCTTCGACAAGGCTCAGCGTCCCCAGCCCGAAGGCTGGTCCCCCATCCAAAACTCCAGCGTCGCCCCCTCCGCGATTTGGCCATGGTCGATGAAGGGCGCGTCGAGAGGTACGTCATCGATTCGGGCGTCTTGAATGTAGTAGCGTCCCGGTCCAGCGTCGTGGGCGACGATTCGCAGCTCTCCGTCCCCCAGATGGACGGTGACTCCGTCGAAGATCGGGCTGCCGATCCAATAGCGCGTCGATCCGGCCAGCGGATAGAGCCCCATCGCCGAAAAGATGTACCAGGCCGAGAGTGTTCCGTAGTCGTCGTTTCCATCGAGTCCCGCGGCCCCGTCCCCATATCGGGTCTTCATGATCCAGCGCACCCATTTCTGCGTCAGATCGGGGCGGCCGGCGTCGTTGAAGAGATAGGCGGCGTGGATATCGGGTTCATTGCCATGCCAGTAGTACGGGTCGGGCAGCAAGGTGTCGGGGCGTCGCGTCGAGCGGCTGAAGAAGCGACGCAGTTGACTCACGAACGCGTCATTCGATCCGAAGAGCTCGATTAGTCCCGCCGCGTCGTGTGGCGCGAACCAGCGCCATTGCCAGGCGTCCCCCTCGATGAACTGCTCGTCGAAGACCCAGGTCGGCAGGAGCGGCTCGACCCACGATCCATCGGCGTTGCGCCCTCGGAAGAAGCGGGTCTCAGGATCCCATACGTTGCGGTAGCTCAGCGAACGCGTCATGAAGAGGTCGCGGTCCGACTGTTCGCCCAACGCTTCGGCGAGGTTCGCGATCGCCCAGTCGTCGTAAGCGAACTCGCAGGTTCGCGAGGTCCCAGCGCTCACCAGATCGTTCGGGCAGTAGCCCAGCTCGATATAGTGCTCGATCCCCCCGCGGCCCGCGTTCGGACGCGGCCCCATCGCATGTTCGCGCATCCCCTGATATGCGAGCGCGACGTCGAAGTCGGTGATCCCCTTGAGATAAGTGTCGGCGATCACCACATCGGAGTGGGATCCGATCATGCCGCCGGTGTAGCCGGTCATGAAGGCCCACTTGGGCAGATCTCCTCCCTGTTCGTACATCGCCACCATCGAGCGAACGATGTCGCGCTGTCGCTCGGGCGCGATCAGGACCAAGAGCGGGTGTAGCGTTCTGAAGGTGTCCCATAGCGAAAGATCGCTGTGGTAGGTCCAGTCCTCCGCGTCATGGACCTGGCCATCGAACCCGAAATAGCGTCCCCCCGATTCGCTGAGCTCGGTGGGCGCCAACTGCGCGTGGTAGAGCGCGGTGAGGAAGATCGTACGCTGCTCCGGCGTCCCTCCCTCGATCTCGATGCGGCTGAGCGCCTCACGCCAACGCGATTGGGCCGTGGAACGCACCTCGTCGAAGCCGCGTCGCCCGACCTGACGCGCCAGATTGACGCGCGCCTGAGTCTCGTCGATCAGGCTGAGCGCAAGAGCCAGCTCTACGGGATCGTCCCCCGCCCTCCCGAAGTCGAAATAGACGCCGATCTTGCGTCCCTCGGCATGAATCGAACCCGGGGACAGCACGCCATCAGTCCAGGTCCCTACGCCTTCGAAGCTCCGATTGAAACGACCGACGAAGTGGATGATGTAGCCACCGAAGCGTACCGAGTAGTCGCCGGCGTTCTCAACCCACCCACTCACCTCGCGCCGAGCCGCATCGATCTCGATTCGTGCGTCACGTATCGCGCCGAATCCTAGCGCGGCGAAGAGGTCGATCAGGACGATAGCGGTGTCGGTAGGGGTGAAACTGTAGCGGTGCAGGCCAACGTCTTTTGTTGCCGTGAGCTCCGCGTCGATGCCCGAATCGAGAAGAGTGACGCGGTACCAGCCGGGTGAGGCCGACTCGGAGGCGTGCGCGAAGCGCGACCTGTAGCCGTAACCTACGACGATCTCGTCGGCGATCGAGGTCACCGGCATGACGCCGATATTTCCCGCGTCGAGCGTGCCCGCGCCGACCATATGCAGATGCGAGAAGTAGCGAATATGCGTGTCGCGATAGTGATAGCCGCCGGTGTGCCGCCACGGGATGTTGAGACCGTCGAGCGCGGTATCGGGGGAGAGGCGCACCAGGCCGAAAGGCACCTGTGCCCCGGGGGGGACGGAGCCGATGCCGAAGCCCCGACCGCCGGTGCCGATCAGGGGATTCACCTCGTCGAGAGGATCGCCAGGCTTAGACGACAGCGCACTGGCAGAGAGAGCCGTGAGGGCAAGAAAAACTATGGCGGTCGCCGTTCTTGGAGGCCGGCGTAGAAAGGCATGGACAGCGGCGACTGAATTCCGTAGATTCATCTAACAAGATCTCGAAGCGAGCCTCCGATGACCCAACAAGTCGAACAACGCAACCTGACGAGCGCCCTGGAAGACTACTTGGAGACTATCTACCAGTTACTCCAGGAGCAACCGATCGCTCGCGTGCGCGATATCGCCAAGGCGCGGGACGTCAAGGCCGGCTCCGTCTCGCCGGCACTCAAGCGCTTGGCCGACATGGGGTTGGTGAAGTACCTGCGTCGCGAGTACGTCACCCTCACACCCGAGGGGGAGGAGCAGGCACGGCGAGTGTACTCCCGGCATCGGGTGTTGACACGTTTCTTCGAGAGCATCCTCAAGATGCCGAGCGAGGAGGCCGAGCGGGATGCCTGCGCGATGGAGCACTGCCTCTCCGACGAGGGGATGGATCGGCTCGTGAGGTTGATCGAATTCCTCGGCGCGTGCACGAGCTGCGCTCCCGATTTCCTCGACCGTTTCCATAGATGCCCACTCATGAACGATGACGCCCCACCGTGTCCGGACGAATGCGATTCGATGTGGGGAAGCACGATTTCAGACAGCGGAGGACCAATGAGTATCTTTGATCTGACCCCGGGAGACCACGCGAGGGTGAGCCAGGTAAACGCACGAGGCGCGATCCGGCAGCGGCTTCTCGATATGGGGATTCTGCCGCAGGCGAAGGTCGAGCTGGAGCGTGTAGCGCCGGCCGGCGAGCCGGTCTGGATCAAGCTGGACGGCACCCAGCTGGCGCTCCGGCGGCAAGAGGCGGAGGCCGTGTTGGTCGACATGCCGACATGAGATGTGGCGGCGGTAGCGAGCACTCTTTTTTTGTCCGATAGAAGACGAGCCTAACGAACGATGTCACAGCTAAGACTACCGATTCCAGAGGTGACCATTCGCACAATCAGGGTTGCGCTCGCCGGCAATCCCAACTCGGGAAAAACTTCGATATTCAATTCGCTGACCGGCGCCCATCAGCATGTCGGCAACTACCCCGGTGTGACCGTGGAGAAGCGCTGGGGTGGGTTCACTGCGAAGGGAACCGATTTCAATGTGCAGGATCTGCCCGGCACCTACAGCCTCACCTCTTTCTCTCCAGAGGAACGGATCGCCCAGAACGAGCTACTCGACGGGGGACACGATGTGGTGGTCGTGGTGGTCGACTCGATGTCGCTCAAGCGGTCTTTGGTGCTGCTGGCGCAGGTGATGCAGACCGGAGCGAACCCGGTGCTCTGCCTCAACATGTCGGACGAAGCCGAGCGCACCGGATTGCGTCTCGACCTCGGTCAGATGCGGAAGCTGCTCGGCATTCCGATCGTGCAGACTGTCGGCCACAGGGGGATCGGCGTGGATCGATTGGTCGATGCGGTGCACGCCGCGGCCGATTCTCCGGTTCGACGCCCACGGCTGGTCCTGGGGGAACGGATGGAGAAGGCGATCGGCGCCATTCGCGGGCATATGGAGCCGATGCACGGGGCGGCGGGCGGCCGAGATTGGGTTGCTACCAAGCTGATGATGGGTGAAGAGGAGTTCGTGCAACGGATGCAAGGGGTGGAGGGAGACTGGGGTGGTGCTGCGATCGAGGAAGCACAGCGGCAACGCAAATGGATCGAGTCGAGCACCGGTCAAGATGTCGCTCTCTTCGTCACCGAGCGCTATTTCGGTTTCGTCGATGGGCTGCTGAGAGAGGTGGTCAGGGAGGTGCCCCGAAAGGACGCTCGGGCGGTCTCCGATGCGGTCGACAAGATCTTGGTCCATCGCGCTCTCGGTCTGCCGATCTTCGCGGCGTTGATGTATCTGATCTTCTGGGTCACCTTCACCCTCGGGGCGATCCCGATGGACTGGATCGATGCCGGCTTCGGCTGGCTGGGCGAGGCGATCACCGGCTTCTGGCCGGAAGGCTCGGAATCTCCGCTCGAGTCGCTCCTGGTCGATGGTGTGATCGGCGGTGTCGGCGGAGTGATCATCTTCTTGCCGAATATTCTGTTGCTATTCATCGGCCTGGCGCTCTTGGAAGACACAGGCTATATGGCGCGCGCGGCCTTCCTGATGGACCGGATCATGCACCGTTTCGGACTGCACGGCAAGAGCTTCGTACCGATGATGACCGGATTCGGCTGCTCAATTCCCGGTATCATGGCGACTCGCACTCTTGAGAACGAGCGCGACCGACTGACGACGATGTTGGTTCTACCGCTCATGTCGTGCGGTGCCCGATTGCCGATCTGGATGCTGCTGATCCCCGCGTTCTTCGCTCCGGTTTGGCGCGCCCCGGTTCTGTGGCTGATCTACGCTTTCGGCATCGCCCTCGCGCTGGTTCTGGCGCTGGTGTTGCGACGCTCGGTGCTCAAGGGCGAAGACGCGCCCTTTGTCATGGAACTGCCCCCTTATCGCGTGCCGACGGCACGCGCGGTGCTCATGAAGATGGGGGAGCGCTCCTGGCTCTATCTGCGCAAGGCCGGCACGATCATCCTCGGCATATCGATTCTGATGTGGGCCGCGACGGCCTATCCGAGCCGTGCCGAATACGATGTCGACGCCCAGATCGCCTCGGGAGCCATCACCCTCTCTGATGAAGAGATCGAAAACGCCCGCACGGCGGAAGACCTGCGCTTCTCCATCGCCGGTCGGGTCGGGCGAACCATCGAGCCGCTGATCGCGCCGCTGGGATTCGATTGGAAGATGGGCACTGCGATGATCGGCGCCTTCGCGGCGAAAGAGGTATTTGTTGCCCAGATGGGTATCGTCTACGCCATGGGTGAGACCGATGAGGAGTCGCAGGGACTGCGCGAGACGCTGGCGCGCGACTACTCACCCCTTACGGGAGTGTCGTTGATGCTCTTTTTGTTGATCTCTTCTCCTTGCATGGCGACTCTGGCCGTCACGCGCCGCGAGGCAGGCTCATGGCGTTGGGCCTGGCTACAGTTTGGCGGGCTCACTGCCGTTGCCTACCTGATCTCATTGGTCGTATATCAGGTCGGCAGCCTTCTGATTTGATGCGATGAGAGATGGATTTTGAGCTCTTTCTGGTTCTGATCGTCGTCGGCATCGCCGGCGTGTCGGTTGCTCGGCGCGCCCTGCGCTCGGTGCGCGGAATGCGCGCCGCAGCGACGACCAAAGGACCACCCACGTGCACCGAGACGTGCTCGTCATGCGATGGCGCACGAGACGCACCATCCGAATCTCGATCCTCCGCAAACGGGTGCTAGCCAGATGTTTCCTCACAGTGCTATTCGCTCGATATTGCTCTCTTCGGCCGGGCTCTTTGCCTTGGCCGGGACCGCACGCTCCGCCGATACCGTAGAGATTTGGGATGTCGGCGCCACCGATGTCGATTTCTACATGGGGATCGACGGATTGCGCGACGATCGCTCCGACCGCGCCGTATTCGGCGACATCATGCTCGGCTACGGTCTGACCGGTCAGGTTTCCGCGTATCTGGGCACGACCCTGGAAGGGGACGGCTATCTGAGCAACGGCGCGACCGGCCTCTACTTCGGGCTATTCGGAACCGCGCTCGACACCGATCATTTCGACTTTGACCTTTTCCTCGATATCAGTGGCGACGCATCGGGCCAGCTACAGTTCGCACCCGCCGTCGAGCTCAACTACGACGCCAAGCCCGATCTTGCGTCCTGGGGCGCATATCTTCGCGCCGGCTCACCGATCTATGGCCGCTCGGAACCCGAAACCGAGCAGCACGACTCGGCCCACCACTTCGAGACCGCTTTCGGCAGCTACTGGACCGCGACAGTGAACAGCCAATTGCTGATCGAATACGATATGGTGCTCCACCCAAATCCCGCCGCAGGTGAGCGGGATCTCGAAATCGGCGGCCTTGCTCTCGGCTTCAACTACTACCTCGGGGATGAAAGCGGAATCGAGCTCATCAACCAGATCCACTTCGATCTGCCGCAGTCGGGTGAGTCGTTCTCCGTCGGCGTCATGGTCGGCATGATCGCCTCTCTGCCGACCCTTACTCCTTGAAGAAAGACCACACTTCGTCGCTGGTGATCAATTCGATCGGCGAAATATCAAGATCGGCTCCCCGTACGCGCCAGTAGATCCGCTGGTTGGGGAGTCGGTTCCAGGCCGAGAGCGGGGGTGTCCAGCTTGTGTCTTCTATCAGCTCGCCCAGATCTTCGTAGCTCGACCAGTAGCCTGCAAATGTCGGAGTCAAGCTGGCATCGACGGCGAATACATTGTCGCCACCACCGTTCGGGACCCATGAAAAGACGGGCGGAGAACTCAAGATGCTCTGGTCCTCGGGGTAGAGCAGGTGAACCTGGGTCAGCTCGACCGTTTCGAGCCGGCAGGTGGTGACGCCGTAGATTCCCCAGGGCTGTCCGTAGGAGATCTGGGCGAACTCGTACCAGTGGATCGAGTAGTCCCAAGTGTTGAGACAGGCGTACATCCGTGTGCTTCCCTGCTCACCGTAGCCGATCGCTGTGATGAAGTGGTCGGTGCCTCCGTTGCCATCGGTGTCTACCAAGAACACCGAGGGGCGGCCGGCGTCGATTTCCGTGCAGAACGCAGACCATGGGAAGCTGCCCCACGTGAGATTCTGTACCGTCGCGTCATAGTGAGGCGCGGCGAATTCGACGTAGCCTGAGATCGCGTTGTCGACGTCGGAGAACCAGCTCCAACCGTAGTAATTGTTGCGATAGCTCTGTGAAGTGTCCATGAAATCGGCGATGCAGTCATTGGGATGCTCGTCCCCAAAAGGCGGTTCCGACTTGTCTGGCAACATATTTGGCGAGTAGTCGATCGGCAGACAATAGTCCTCGTAGTTGCCGGAGCTGGACATCATGTTGTTGACGGCGGTGGTCTGGGTCTCGGCGCTGCCAGCGACCAGATCATCGAAGCCCTGCCCATCCCAGTAGCCGAGCAGCATCCCAGCGGCGGTCGGGCCGCAGCCACGGTACCAGTTGTATGCCGGAACATCGGGAATGACCACTTCGTAGTCGAGCGTCGCGGCCAAGGCACCCTTTTCGATCCACTTCGGCGCCATCGGGCCGGACGTGCTCTGGGCGTCTGGAGCCCATCGGTCGTACGAATGGGCCGGTTGTTGCGGCTCGATTGCGTTTGCACCCAGCGCAACCCAGGCGATGATCGAGCTGGATAGGACGAGTCTTCGTGAGGCGTTCATTCTCTCTGCTCCTGCAATGGGTCGAGTTCCTGCCGAGCGCAGCTTCACGCTACGGCCCCCTCAGGATAACCGTACCAGCGGGGCGCCCGCTCGGATCTCGATCAGCCTCTACTCCGACTCGCCCGGCTGCTTCACTATCGGCATCTTGCGCCAGATCGCGCTCTGGTCGCCCCGATAGACGACTCGGTCCTTCTGCGTGTAGACGAGGTCGTAGCGCACGATTCTCACCTTCGACCGGATCCTCCGCCGCGTGGCGCGAACCATGAGCTCCATGGGAGGACCGATCTCGATCGGGCCACGAAAGTCGAGATGGTGGATCGTCGTGCCGTATCCAACCCAGCCATCGGCGACCCTCAAACCTTCCACGTACCAGGAGTGCGCGATCCCCATGACTCCGCTGAGATGAACCAAGATGCCGCCGTTCAAGTGCTTGGGATGCGTGCCGAAAGGATCGCGTTGCTCCTCGATCAGCGGAATCCCCGGCTTGTCGGTCTGCATGCGGCAGACGATCTCATGTGCCTTCGCGTCGATCCCCAGGATCTCATCGATCAGAATCGCTGGTCGGCTGTAGAGATTCCGGTCGAGGAACTCTTCGTCGAAGGGGCGCGGGAAGCCGCTCATTCCTGCTCTCCGGAGCCGCATCGCGCGGCGGTTCGTGTACTGCTGATGGCGAGCGAAGAGTAACCCCCGCCTCGAGCGATTCTCGAAGCGCGAAGCGAACACCTCAACCCGCTTCGGCATCTAGCCTATCAGTGGGGCCTGACCCGCCCGGATCGCCCGGGGGCCTCGAGATTCCGCCGAACCAATCGGCAACCCCGAGCTACTTTCAGCAATTCGATCGGAGGACGGTGGTGTCGTGGGAAAGCGGCACCAATCTGCTCACCGACATAGAAAAGCACGTGACATACGACGGCGATGAAGTGCTCGTCGAGAAGCTGCGCTCGATCGACTATCGAGACCGTCTGCCCGACTTGCTCTTCACGGTCGAGGTGCCCCGCGGCGTTCGTCTCACGGCGTACGCCGAACCGCGCTCGAACGCCTACGCCGATCTCGGTCCGGTGGAGGTGACCGAGGTCGTGCTGGAGGCTTGGAAACATCGGCAATGGAATCGGATTCGGCCATTCTGCGACTCAGAGGCCCTGATCGCTTGGATGCGCACCGAGCGACTCGTCGAGTTCACCATCACCGGCCCACCGGAGGGGGCCAACTACGCCGGCTACAAGGTACCATGCGAGCTGGTCTTCAACGGCCTCCTCGGCACCCGCAGCCGACACACCCACCTGGCGCTTCGCAACGACAACAGGATGGAGCGTTATGTATACGATGGCGGGCTCTGAGGACTCGTCCACGCCGAAACGCATGAGGAAACGCGCGACGCGGGTGTACCATGTCGACACCCGCACCAATTTCCCCGACATAGGAGGCACGCGATGCCCCCATCGGTCCAATGCCTGCTCGCCGCATTAGCCTCGGCCACCGCCGTTCTTGCGGCATCATCTCCACGACCTTCCGCGTCGCTGATCTATGTGGGAGCATCTCGTGTCGATCTCACCCGCACCGATTGGGAGGCCTATGACGACGCCAACGGCAACGGCCATTTCGATCGTCTCGCCGGAGAAACCTGGTTCGATACCGGCCACGATCGACTCTACGATTTCGAGGAGGAGGGCGCCTTCGGCGTCGACGGTGCGCCGGGACGGGTCGGCGTAGACGACGACCAGAATGGATCGACTGACGATTGTGATCGCTCGCCGCACCCCATAATGCGCCCGCGCGAGCGCTGCAAGGAGTACGGAGCACCGGGATCGGACGACATGGATGATCCCGCGCGAGACAATTGGCACTGGCTTCTTCGCCCCTTCGCGAATGAAGGGAATCTGCACTTCGACAACTTCGGACTGGCCGGCTTCGGTCCCAACTGGCCGGTCGGTTACTTCCGGGCGGTCAACGAGATCAACGACGACGATATCAACGGAGACGGTATCAACGATGGAATATGGGCCCGCTCGATCGCGATAGAGAACGAGCAGGGGATCGCGACGCTCATCATGTCTGTCGATTTCGCGGCAATGATGCACGATTTCATCAATCCCGTGAAGCGACGGATCTCCGAGCATGCGGTCGATCTGGGGATCGACTTGCCGTACGAGAACATTGTCATCTCATCGACACACAACCACAATTCTCCCGATGCGCTCGGACTCTGGGATCTTCCTCGCGGCGGGCTCGATCAACGCTACATTCACGGCGCCGGCCAACGCATCGATCTCGACGATACCGGCGTCCTGGACCGAATGTTGCTGAGCGCGGTGGAAGCGCTCGCCGGAATGAAGCCATCGCTCGTTCGGTCGGCACAGGGCCGGCCGATCGCTTGCTACGACCCGGAGACCAACCTTCTCCTCAGGGACGAGGATTGTGTTCTCTACAACAACTATGGTCAGAACATCAATCCAGAACCGGGGTATCACCGTTTCGTCGTACAGAACGATCTGCGGGAGCCATGGGTCCGTAACATGGCGATTACCGTGCTGCAATTCGCGGAGCTTGCGCCGAATGGCGAAGTCGGAGAGACGATCGCGACGCTGGTCAACTTCGCCAATCATCCCGAGGTGCTTGGATCGGCCGAAGGCAACATTCAATCCTCCGACTATCCACATTATGTGCGGGAGCGACTGGAAGGGGCGTTGGGGGGAATCAGTGTCTTCGTCAGCGGTACGGTCGGGAATCAGATTGGCTACCTGCATTCCTCTACACCGGTGCCTCTCTATGACGCGGCGGGCAATCTGGTCTGCCAGATCGACCCCGAGAACCCGCAGGACTGTCTCTACGATGCAAACGGCCGGATCGTACCGGAATGGACTTGGAGTGAATCGCGCGAGAAGGTGCGCTCACTTGGGCTCTATATCGGCGATGTGGCGATCGAGGCGATCGAGGCGTCGTCGAGCTGGCTCGAATCTCCGCCTCTCGAGATCTTGCACGACACCGTCGAGATCGAGCTGGAGAATCCCTTCCTCGGGTTCTTTGGATGCACTAAATTGGACGATTTCAGAGAAAGCGATGAGCCGTACTGGATTCCCGGCTGGTGCGAACCTCTGACGGTCCCAGGTTGCATCGCACGGGTCGCGGCGCACGACCCGTGCGCGATCTACTTCACACTCGACCTGAACATCGTGCGGATCGGTGATGCCCAATTCATCACGAGTCCGGGCGAAATGCCGCCGGAGTACTTGTTGGGGCGCGACGCCACCACCGTCAGCTACCGGAACCCTCCGCGAAACGACATCTGCGATTTCCCGGCGATGCCGGGCCTGATCGATCTAATGGAGGCTCCGCATCGTTTCGTCGCCAACATGGGAAATAGCGAAGCGGGCTACCTGGTTCCCTACGCCGACTACGTTCCCCTCGGAGACATGAGTCACCCAAACTACTACGAGGAAGAGGTGTCGTCGGGGCCCCACTTCGGAGACGATGTCGCCAACGCTCTGGCGGCGCTCCTCGGCGATTACAGCAGGCCCTACGGAGCCGAGGAGCGCGCCTGCTTCACCGAATAGGTGTCGCCACGAAGTTGCTCTTGTGTCCCGGCTCTCCCGCTTGAGGCCAGCATCCGGCGATGCCGATACCGTTGTCGGTCACGGCCGCCGCAACCCCCGAGACGGCTGTTCCGTGTCCGTTGTCGTCATAGGGATGGTCGTCTAGATTCACGAAGTCGTAGCCGGCCACCAAGTTGTCGGCCAGATCGGGATGGTCGTGCTCTGCCCCGGTGTCGAGCACGGCGAGCGTGGCGCGCCGCCGCCCGCGGCTGATCATCCAAGTGGTTTCGAGATCGATGCAGGCCGGTCCCCATTGGTCGGAGTAGAGGGGATCGTTCCGAACGTACGATCGCCCCTCGGCCAGTCGAGCGGCGGGAGCCGGAAACGACATCTTCTCGATCATCGGAATCGGTCGGAGGACTGACACCCGCCAGCCCCGATTTCGCAGGCTGCGGTCGGCAACCAGGGAGTACGCCAGCTCCTCGGGCACCACGAAGGAGCTTGCATCGGACGAACGCAGCCGATGGCGGGGCGCGATCCCCCATTCGCGACGAGCGTGGTCGAGCCACGCGTGTTGCATCGCAGCGTTTTCGGTCGTGACGAGCAGGCGGGCAGAGGCGGTCTCGGTGGCGCCTTGCGGGGGACTGCTCGAAAGGGCGATCAGGGCGGCAGCGGGGAGGAGAGCGAGCTGCATCACGTCAGTACCAGTGTTGGAGGTGGCGGTATTCGGCGGCGCACGACTTGATTGTAATGTCTCCCCGATTTGTCTGATACCGTTCCCGGAAGGGAATTCAGCGGAGAACCAGACGATGTTCGATTTCGTTCTCGACGAGAAGCAACGTGCGATCCGCGATGAAGTGCGCGAGCTGGTGCGCTCTGTGCCGAAACAGCTCCTGCTCGACATGGACGCCGACAAGGTGGAGTTCCCCCACGAATTCTTGCGTGAGGCGGGTCGCCGCGGAGTGATGGGGTGTCGCTACCCGGAGCATCTCGGGGGGCGTGAGCTCGATTGGGTCGCTGCCAATGCGGTGATGGAAGAGGTGGGTGCGCTCGGGTACATCTTCGCGTGCGTATTCGGGATCGGCGGTGAACTCGTCGCGGACGCGATCGTGCGCCATGGGACGGCCGAGCAGCAGGAGCGATACGTGAAGCCACTCCTGGCAGGGGAGAGTTTCGCCGCCGAATGTCTCACCGAACCTCAAGGTGGATCCGATTTCTTCGGCACCCGAACCCGCGCAGAGGATCGGGGGGACCATTTCCTTTTGAGTGGGCAAAAACGCTTCATCGTCGGGGCGACGGCGGCCGACATCTTTCTGGTCTATGCCCGCACCGATCCTGATGCGGAGCGCCACCAGAGCATCAGCGCTTTCATCGTCGAAAGAGGCGCTGGGGTCGAGACGCGCTATCTCTACGGTCTGATGGGCTGCCGGGGTGGGGGCGCGGGACGGGTGCTCTTCGACGAGGTGCGGGTGCCGAAAGAGAACCTGCTCGGGGGACTGAATCGCGGTGTCGATGTATTCGACACGATGATGATTCCCGAGCGCCTGGGGACAGCCGCGATGACGGTCGGATCGGCCCGCTCGGCCCTCGATGTCGCGACCCGCTACACCAGCCGCCGCAAGGCCTTCGGCAAGACCATCAATCGCTTTCAGGGAGTGAGCTTTCAGGTCGCCGAGGCGGCTACCCTGCTCGACGCATCGCGGGCAATGGTCTACACGACATCGCTGGCGGTGGACCGCGGCGAGCCGCTGCCGCGAATTCGGCGACTGGTGTCGGAGACAAAGCGTTTCGTCACCGAATCGTGTCAGCGGGTCGTTCACAACTCGATGCAGGTGATGGGAGGAATCGGCTACACCAATATCTACCCGATTGAGCGGATACATCGCGATCTGCGGCTGGCCTCGATCTGGACCGGCACCAACGAGGTAATGTCGGCGATTGCCGCGTCTGAATGGTATCGCGAGAGCGGAACGCCGGAAGCTCTGGCCGGCCGGCGCGATGTCGAGGACGATGCGGCTGAGGCGGGGGCGACCGAGGAAAAAGTGTACGAGTAGTTGTTTCAGGCAGAAGGGCTTGTGACTACTAGTGTCCTGACACAGAGATTCGTGGCACATCTACCGCGTCTCAACGTCGCCTTCTGCGTTGCTGTCTCCTTGACGTGGCGCTGCTACGCCTGCGTCGACGCGCCTTGATGGCGACACCGATTCATCGGGATCCATGCCACGAATCTCTGTGTCAGGACACTAGCCGGGCGCAAAGAGCTCGGCGATCATGGTGCGTCGCACGAAGAGGGGGTGGCGCGGCTGCCCCCCCAGTGTCATTCCGAGGCAATGTACCGGTCCGATCCGCCGAAGTGTCGCGAGCACCGCAGCGTCGCGGCCGTGGCGCCGTCCATACACGCCCCATGCCGCAACGACCAGTGCCGCCGAGCGGGCCGCCGCTCGCACGAAGCGATTGTTGCGCGGCCCCACCGGATCATCCGCCGCGAAGAGCTCTGCCGGGCGCGTGGCGCGGTATGCGTAGAGGTTCACCACTTCCAGTGCTCCGAACCCCCACGCCTGGGCAAAACCGATACAGCGGCGGATCGTGGGATCGTCCGCCACGGCATCGGCCGTGCTCGGGTTCAGCATCACGAACGTGACTTTTCCGCCCACCGAATCCCACCTGCGAGAAAGCGTGTAGCGGTAGCGTCGCCGACGGTCGAAGCGGGCGGCCGACCCTGTTGTCACACGCGTCTAGTCCACCGATGTCCGCGACCAGACCCCGCCTTTCTCGGACCAGCTGTACCGCGCCTTTCCAGCCTCTTTGTGGATCATGGTGTCGGCCACCTTCAGTCCTTCGCCGGAGCGCTTCACCCAGAAATCGAGGTCGAAGACCTTGCCCGCGTCGTCCTTGAAATCAGCGCATACGAAGTAGACGCCTTCCCCGGTCTTGGCGAGGCGTTCGCGGTGGATCTTGTCCAGCTTCAGGTTTCTTTTCACACCCGCCTTTTTGTCCATGATGTGGATAGCGCCATCACTTCCGGCGGCGGCTCGCGTCACATGGTTCTCGAGGAACTTGGCGACCTCTTCGATAGTGGGAGCCTTGTGCGCGCTCTCGGGGTGCTCCCCCTTATCCGGATGCTCCGGATGCTCCGCATGTTCCCCCTTGCTCGGATGCTCCGGATGTTCTTGACCGATTGCCTGCGCGCAGGACAGAGCAACGCCGAGCACCATCGTCAGCATCACCGATTCTTGAAAGGCTCTATGAAACACCATCTCGATTCTCCTTGTGTATATCGCGATATGAGAAGCGTCGGTTGACTCTGTTCCACTTCTCGCCGTCCACTTCCACGTGGGGGTAAACGAAGTAGTTCATCGGTCCACTCCGCATTCCCTCGAAGACCAGATCTCGACCCGCGCTAAGAAGTATTCGGTCCGTGTCATGACCTCCGAAGAAGAACTCTCTCTTCTGTGGGTACTTGTGCGCTTCCGATGCGTCGACGGGCACCCAGCCTCGATCTTCCAGATGGAATTGAGCCCAACAATGGTAGCCCGCGATTTCGCCCGATGACCTGTCGGTAGGAATCGGGACACCCATTTCGAAGCGGGTTGGGATTCCCAGCGCTCGTGCGCACCCGATGAAAAGGGAGTGGAAATCGGTGCAGTTCCCCCGTTTCGTGTCGCAAGCCCAATAGATGTCGCCATTGCCCCAGCCGGAACCCGACTTGTCATAGCTCATTTCTCGCACGACATAGTCGTAGATCGCCCGCGCCTTCGCTTCACGCTCGACCTCTCCCGCCGTGATCCGTCGCGCCAGCTCATCGACGAAGCCGTCGATCGGGACCAAGCGATCCGGGGCCAACCAAGCGCCTGGATCGTCTACCTTGGCGTTGACTTCACCAAGAGGGTTGGCCTCCGCCGCCGGACTCGGCGCATGACGGGTCAGCTCGAACTCGATCGCGATGTTCTGGGTCGGCACTCCGGGCGTCAACTCGAAGCGCATGGCCCGATTTCCGAACCTCGGCTCGGGCACCTCGACATGGGGCGCGCCGCCGTCGATACGGATCCGGTGCACCGTCTGTTCCCGGCCGGACGGCGGGATCGGCACCCACAACAGGGCCCGGCGCGCGGTCGCCGGTACCTCCTCCACTTCAACCTCGTAGCGAAAGCTGATCTTTCTGGTTTCCACCGGACGAATGACCTGGTCCGCAGGAACCACCGCGGCCGCCGGAACCGGCGGGCGGCAGCCTGCAAGAGCACTCGCTCCCAGAATGCCGAATACCGTCAATGCGGTGACGCCACGGACGTTGGCGAGAAGGCGAATCGACATGGTCTCGGGCTGTTCCAGGCGGGTTCGGTGTTGGGCGAGCAGGATACCGGAAGCCGCGCGTTGGCGCGATTCCGCGCACCAGAGTAGGCCCCGCTTCGATCCATGGGTATGCCACCCTTGTCGAAAAGGCGATCTTGACCGAGTATCCAGCGCAGAGTGCATTCTCGATCAGAATCGAGGAGAACAGGAGAGCCACAATATGGGCAGGACCCAGAGTTCGCGGGAGCCCGGGTTCCAGATCCGAGCGGGCGTAGAGCAAGCCTACGCCGATGTTTACACCGTCGAGGCCTTGACCGCGTTCGAAGCGCTGGCTCCTTTCAATGCCGAGCGACTAGGGATCATGGAGTCCCGCATCGCGCGCCGCCGTCGGCGCGCCCGTGACCGCGAGGCGATCACCTTTCTTCCCCCGGACTCCGTGATCCCGCGGACCTCGATTCGCGTGGAAGATGCCCGTGATGGCCGGTTCACCGGAAGCGAGATTCCCCACGATCTCATCCGCCAGTGGATTCAAGGGACCGGCCCCGCGGCGAAGCCGAACGCACCCATCGAGAGGAGCATCCGCAATGTGGCCTACGCGTTGCTTTCCGGTGCGGACGGGTGGATGTTCGACGGCGAGGACGCCCTGGGACAGATCGGCACCATGTCGCTCGACAACCAGCGAAACCTCAAACTCGCCATCGCCCGGGATCCGATCTTCCTCGATGCCGCAAAAGAGGTCGCTGTCGAGATGAACCGATGGGCCGAAGGTTTCTTCGGCCGACCGATCATCGGAGACTGGCGCCAGCAGCTCGACTTCACAACCCGCATCTTTCGCGCCCGCGGTCTGCATCTCGATGATCGCCACGTGCGCGCGCTCGATGGACGAGGGTTCTCCGCATCGATCGTCGACATGGGCCTATACGTGGTGAACAACCACGAGCGGCTGCGCGACGAAGGCAGATCGATCGTTCTCTATCTGCCCAAGATCCAGACCGCCGAAGAAGCGGCGCTGTGGAATGAGATGCTCTCCGCTCTCGAGACACATCTCGGTCTCTCGATAGGCACCGTTAAAGTGTACGTGCTGGTCGAACAGTTGGAAGCATCTTTCCAGCTAATGGAGATCCGCGCGGCGCTCGGCGAGCATTTCGTAGGCTACAACACGGGCCGTTGGGACTACATCAACAGCGTGGCGGACGCATTCACCTGGCACTCTGGTTTTATCGACCCGAATATCGACTCGATCGTCATGACATACGGCTACATGCGCAACTACGAAGATCGCGTGCGTCGTGCCGTCAACACCCCCGATCTGGCCGGCCGTTGCGCCCTCTGGCAGGGTGGGATGGAGCCCAATATCCCGGTTGGTTCCGAAGAGGGCGTGGCGAGCAGCATGAAAAAAGCCGTCGCCGGGGGTGAACGAGAGCAGCGCGAGGGCGCAAGCGGCAAATGGGTCGCCCATTGGAAGATGGTCCATATCGTACGGCCCGTGTGGGAGAAGGCCGGCGAAGACAACCAATCGGCACGCGCCTTTCCCCGGCTGACCTACACGCCGGCCGATGCCGACGGCTTGGCTCTACTGGAACCCGCACCCCGAACGGTGCGCGGGGCACGCGATCTGCTCAGTGTGGCTCTTCAGTACGGCAATGCCTTCGGTCAAGGCATGCAGGCCGCCGCGCTCAAGCCCGCCGACCATTTCGGAAACGACGACGTACTTTACCTCATGGAAGATATGGCTACCGGAGAGATCCGCCTGAGCATCTTGTGGGAATGGTTGCACAAGGGTGCTACTTTCACGGAGAACGATGAAGAAACCGGTGTGCGCGTCGGCGACTCTTTCGACTCCGATCTCTTCCGCCGGCTCTTGGCCGAAGAGATGCTCAAGCTTGAGAGCGCGAGCAATCGCGACGTGCACGACAGCTCGAAGCGAACGACTCTCCCGATCGCCGCGGAGATTGTGGCTACCTATGTCAATGCGGATATCAAGGCGCCCTGGTACATCGACCTTCTCAATATCAATCTCAACAACCGCGATCTCGCCTCGGCGAAGGAACGGATAGACATGTACATGAAGGCGTTTTGGCGAGACGGCACGAGAATCACGCACAACCTGGATTTCGAAACAACTTCATAGGAGCCAAGGAATGAGCACGTTTCAACGTGAGGTCGAGACCAGCCGCAAATGGATGGCCGGCCCTCGCTTCAAAGGCATCCTCCGGCTCTATTCTCCCCGGCAGGTAGTGGAGCAAAGGGGCACGATCCGTAACGACCATGCACTCGCGCGCGACGCCGCGGAGGGCTTCTACGCTCTCCTCCGGGACCTGTTTGCGAGAAGACGCTCCATTACCACCTTCGGCCCATACTCCCCGGGTCAGGCCGTAGCGATGAAGCGGATGGGAATCGAGGGGATCTATTTGGGGGGATGGGCCACATCCGCGAAGGGCTCGATACACGAAGATCCCGGTCCCGATCTTGCCAGCTACCCCTTGAGCCAGGTCCCGAACGAGGCGGCAGTGATCGTGCGCGCCCTTTTGGCGGCCGACAAGAACCAGTGTTTTGCCCGATCGCGAATGAGCGCAGAGCAGCAAGAGTCCACACCGGAGCACGACTTTCGCCCCTTTATCATCGCCGACGCCGATACCGGCCACGGAGGCGACGCCCATGTACGCAATCTGGTGCGACGCTTCGTCGAAGTCGGAGTCCCCGGTTACCACATAGAAGACCAGCGACCTGGGGCAAAAAAGTGCGGGCACCAGGGAGGCAAAGTGCTCGTTCCAGTGGATGAGCAGATCAAGCGTCTGAACGCGGCCCGATTCCAACTCGACATCATGGAGGTCCCAGGGATCATCGTCGCCAGAACCGACGCCGAGGCGGCGACACTTCTCGAGAGCAAGGGTGATGAAAGGGACCAGCCCTTCGTCCTCGGCGCGACCAACACGACCGTCCCAAGATACAAGGTGGCCTACCTGACTGTGCTCAAGAAACTCCACGAGGCCGGTGTCGAGGAGCTGAACGGCCATCTGCTCTATGCTCTCTCCGACTACGAATACGAAGAAGCTGTTGGTTGGTTGCGGCGGGCCGATCTACTCCCGTTCCTCACCGAAAGCGCGGGCGAGTACCTTCGCGATCCGGAAGTGGGCCCCGACGCTCTGCTCGATTCGGTGGTTTCGCAGATGGTCGAGACCTGGCAGGCCGAGGCCGGCTTGACGACCTATCCCCAGGCGGTCGCGGATGTCATGAAGTTCAGAGCGAGCGAGGGGGAGCGCTTCGAACTCGAGGTGGAGGAGTGGCTCGAGTTCGCGCGGGGCGCGTCAGCGACGGAGGCCGAGGAGAGGGCCCGAGAGATGGGCATCCAGGTGACCTGGAGCTGCGAGCACGCCAAGACCCCGGAGGGCTACCACCAGATCCAGGGCGGCATCGACTACGCCATCGCCAAATCGCTGGCGGTGGCCCCTTTCGCCGACCTGCTCTGGATGGAGACGAAGACCGCCGACCTCGAGGATGCCCGCCGCTTCCAAGAGGCGATCCACGCCCGCTTCCCGGACAAGATGTTGGCCTACAACCTCTCCCCCTCCTTCAACTGGGACAGCACCGGAATGAGCGACGACCAGATGCGCTCCTTCCCCGAAGAGCTGGGCAAGATGGGCTTCGTCTTCAACTTCATCACCTACGGCGGGCACCAGATCGACGGTCTCGCCGGCGAGGAGTTCGCCGCATCGCTGCAGGAAGAGGGCATGCTCGCCCTGGCTCAGCTCCAGCGCAAGTTCCGCCTTCTCGATTCCCCCTTCAAGACTCCCCAGACCCTCGTCGGCGGCCCGCGCCTGGACGGCGGTCTCGCCGCATCGTCCGGCAGAACCGCGACTACGAAGGCGATGGGGAAGGGCTCCACACAGTTCCAGCACTTGGTTCTGACCGAAGTCCCCCCCGGTCTGCTCGAAGGATGGCTGGCCATCTGGACCCGTCACCACGATCTCACTGGTCCCTTTCGCGCCGTCCTCCGCCCCCACCGCGCCAGCTCCGAGCTTCTGGAGCTCCACATCGCCGATCCCGCCGGAGAGAAGCTCGCCAACGTCATCTTCACCGACATCAAAGATCGGCGCGGCCAGCATTTCCTCTCGGTTCGCGACCAAAACACCTTCGATCTCGGGCTCCGGCGCAAGCGATTGATGACCCTGCTCCACATCTTCTTGATTCATCGGTACCGTGCGGTCTCGGTCCACTACGTTAGTCCCACAGACGACAATCACCACCAGACCCAGAAGATGAGGGAGCGCGGGATCTACTCCGAGGTGGACGAAGAGATCGGAAAGGTCATCGTCGCCGATGTCGACTCCCGGCGCATCGAGGAGCTCATCGACCCCGAAACCGGGGCGCTGGAGGAGCTGATCAGCGCGAAAACCTGAGTTTGGTCATTTGTTTTCGATCCAAGGCTTGCCAATGATTGTGACCGTCATTATCATGATGACACGATGTTGATCTGCCTCTGCAATCCAACCTCCGATTCCGAGGTCCGCGCCCACGCCGAAACCGGGTGCCGGACCGTAGCCGAGCTCGGCTCCCGTTGCGGGGCTGGCACCGGCTGTGGCCTATGCACCCGGCACCTGGCGCGTGCTCTGCACAACGCTCACGCATTGAAGAAGAACGAAGAGCTGCGCAACAGCCCCCCAAGCGATACGATCGCGGCCTGACAACCCAAGAGAATAGAGACGGAGGCCCTCATGCCGCAGGGCGACGCGAAAGTCATCAAGCTCCTCAACGACGTGCTATGCGCCGAGCTCACGGCGATCAACCAGTACTTCCTGCACGCCGAGATGTGCAACGACTGGGGATACGAACGTCTATACAAGCAGATTCGTAGCGAGAGCCTCGACGAGATGAAGCACGCGGAAGAGGTGATCGAGCGCATTCTCTATCTAGACGGCATGCCGAATGTGCAAAAGCTCGGCAAGATCAACATCGGCCAGACCGTGCCCGAACAGCTCGCAAGCGATCTGGCCGTCGAGCAGGACGCCGTAGCCCGCCTCAACGCCGGCATCAAGGCTTGCCGCGAAACAGGCGACAACGGCACCCGCGAGCTTCTCGAAGAGATCCTCACCAAGGAAGAGGAACACATCGACTGGCTCGAATCCCAACTCGTGCTCATCGAGCAGGTCGGGCTCGAGAACTACCTCGCGCAACAGATCGTCGAGGGCTGATTCTCACCCTTTGTACTCTATTCCACAAATACGGTGGCATTCGGCGCCGCTGCATCCACGCCAGCTGCGTTGCTCCATCGGGCAACCGCTCCGGCTACCCGATTTCGGGTCGCCCCGATCGGCCGGAGATGCGGTGCGGATGGGATGCCAAATGACAAGTTGTTCTTGCGCGGACCCTTCGTCGCCCCTGCGACTCAGACGTAGAGCCCCTCGATCTGAGCACGGTACTTCCGGTGGATCACGCTTCGCCTCAACTTGAGCGTCGGGGTCAGCTCGCCGGAATCGATCGAGAACTCGACCGGCAGCACTTCGAACCGCTTGATCGTCTGGTAGCGCGCGATCTTGGCGTTGCAGCGCTCTTCGACCTCTCTCTCCAGATAGGCGCGCAAGGTGTCGTCCCCGGAGAGCTCCCCGATCGAGGCTTCCGCGAGGCCGAGCCGGGCGCAGACTTCGGGGATCGCCTCCGGATCCAGGCTGAGCAGCGCCGAGAGGTAGGGCTTCCGATCGCCGACAACGACGGCCTGACCGATCCCGCGGATCGATTGCAGGTGCGCCTCCATCTCGACGGGGGCGACGTTTTTGCCGCCTGCGGTAATGAGGATCTCCTTCTTGCGTCCGGTGATCTTCAGGTTTCCGTCCGCGTCCAGCTCACCGAGATCGCCGGTGCGCATCCAGCCGTCCTCGGTGTAGAGCTCGGCGGTTTCCTTCAGAAGCCGATAGTACGACTTCACCATGCTCCGGCCCCGTAGCTGGATCTCGCCGTCCTCCGCGATGCGGATCTCGACCCCGTCCAGAGCCCTGCCTACGAGACCGGCCTTCGGACGGCCGTAGTCGCTCCCTGTGCCGACCCCGCTCGTTTCGGTCATTCCGAAACCCTCGTGGATCACTATGCCGATCGAGGCGAAGAAGTCGAGCGTCGCCACGGCGATCGGCGCCGCACCGGAGACCGCCAAAACAAGCTCGTCGAGCCCGAGTTTCTCGCGGATCTTGGAGAGCACGAGCTGGTTCGCGAGGCGACGGCCGAGCGTCCTCTCCGGCCGGCCTGACTCCACCCTTCTCCGATGACAGGCGAGCTCGGTGCGTAGCGCCCACGCCACCAGCTTCGCCTTCGAGCCCGACGCCTCGGCAAGCTTCGCTTCGAGCGCGGCCTGGAACTTCTCCCATACCCGCGGCACGCCAAGGAAGATGGTGGGCCGCACCTCGGTGATGTAGTCCTTGATCCGCGTTAGATCCGGGCAGAAGTACGCCTCGCAGCCGAGAGTGAGACCGCCGAAGTTCGTAACCAGCTGCTCCGCCACGTGACATAGCGGCAGATACGAAACGACTCGGGATCTCGCGTCGAGCATCGGATAGCGTGCGAGAATTGTGTCGATGGCCGCGGTCATACTACCGTGCTCGAGCTCGGCGCCTTTCGGCCGGCCGGTCGTGCCGGAGGTGAAGATGAGGAGCCCGGTCTCGTCCGGCTTGATCTCGGACTGGCGCCTTTCGAGCTCGTCGTCGGGCTGCTCCCGTCCGAGTGTTCGCAGCTCGTCGAGGGTGCGGAGCGACGCGACGCCCGTATCGATGTCGCTCGCGTCCTCGCCGGTCGTGACGTAGTGCCGGACCAGAATCGTCTCTTCCGCGGATGCCGCGAGCAGCTTCTCGAGCTGCTCCCTCTTGTCGCAGATGGCGAAGCGCGCGCGTGTGTGCGAAACGATGTAGCCGACCTGGCCCACCGTGCTCGTCGAGTAGATCGGCGCCGGCAGGCCGCGCGCCATCATGATCCCCAGCTGCGCGATCACCCATTCAGGCTGGTTCTCGCCGACAATCGCCACGGTGTCTCCGGGCATCAGCCCCAGCGACATCAGCCCCTTCGCCACCTCACGGGCGGCGTACCAGTACTGCTTCCAGGTGTAGGTCCGCCAGGTGCCATCGTCGTTGCGACCGTGAATGGCGGGCGTGTCGGGCCGGGTTTCCGCGTGGTGGGCGAGGCGGTGGACGAGGGTCGGCTGCGAGGCCATCGGATCGCTCCTCCATTTCTTGCCGGGGGAATGGTAAGAGGCTAGATGACAGTGAAGCGTGCGACCAGGGTTCGATCGAGAGTGTTTCGGCCGGATTCTCGTCAACCGGGCGCATCGGCTGAGGTTATCTTTTGATCGCAAGATAAGCCAATTCGGTGACCCGTGCCGCGCGCAGGCCCCGAAAGACCGGCCCCCGAGGCGGGCGTGCTCTCGATTCGCGAGGGCGAGCGGCATGGATATGGCTGGTGGACGGAACCCGAGAGGAGGCGATCCGGGGGCGCGGATTCGAAGTCGGCGTGGTGTGTCATATGGAAGCCACGCTGGCCTGATGGCCGAGACCGAACACCGATTCGGCGTATGACAGAGAGAGGTAGCCATGCCCAAGAGACAGAGTTTCGCTATTGCAGCAGCGTGTAGCTGTCTGATGATGGGGACCGCTCACGCGCAGTTCCCCGTTACGGTGCTTCAAGATTGCTGGACGACCAACATCGAGGTCGCGTTGGACCCGGAGCTCGAGGGCTACATGTTTAGCATGTTCGAGCCGCTGACCTTCGTCTGGAAACACAAAATCATGCCCGAGGACGCGTGCTCGAGCTATGTGGCGAGCATCTTCGTCCTGCAGTGCATCGAAGGGAAACCGAAGCCCACGAACATCGTGGTCCATTTCCAGAACCTGCGGAGCGAAATCCAACGTTGGCAGGGAGATCCGAACAACCCGGAGATCCTCTTCTCCTACACGGCTCCACCGGGATCGATCCCGCCGGGTGATTTCGATTGGGCGCTGATCGTGGAGTGCAATGACAGCGGCAACGGGATTCCGCTGGGACCCGATGAAGACATCGATGATGAGTGCGGTGTGAATGTTGGCGTTCCGCCGGTCTTCGCCGGTCCGGTGATTTTCGGTCCCGAGCCGGTGGAGTACTTCGATCCCGACCCCGGATTCTCTCCACCCGGAAGGGTTCCCGGAGAGGAAGGGACCACACGCCCCTGGTGCTTCCAGGTGAGGTAGCCACTCCGATCGCGACCGGGGGACCGTCAGTACCCAAGATCCGAAGCCACCCCGATCTTCACCACGGGCTCCCCGTCGCTCCAACTCCCCATCTCCCGCACCTCGGGACCCTCGCCCAGCACATGTTCCGCGTCCGTGCCGTAGAAGGCTGCGTGGAGTATCGCCACCGTCGGCTTCCAGTAGCCGAACCAGTCGACGGCGTCGACGAGTGGACCGTTGACTCCGAGGTGGTCGGAGACCAGATCGGGCTCGCCGTAGTCGTCGCTCCGCACCAGCAGTCCATTCCGCTGGTCGCGGGCGATCTGCGGCGTGTTCAGCCACGCGCGGCGCACCACGCCCAGCGCGTTCTCGTCGTCGCTGGAGCTCTCCGCGATCACGACCACCAGGTAGGCGCTGGCGTCGATCTGGTCGAGATCGTCCAGCGGCATGAAGGGGTAGGCGGGCGTGATTGCTCCCGCGCCGTCGTGGAGCACGATCGCCCGCGCGACCGGCAACCCCTCGCTCACGACGCGGTTGGCGATACGAAGGCTTAGAATTCCGCCCAGGGAATGGCCCGCCACCGCGAAATGCTCCAGCTCGGGCGCGACATGTCCCGGCTCTTCCAGGCGATCGAGGGCATTGCGCAGAGAGTTGATCGCGTTCTGTTCGTACTCCCAGGGGTTCCAAAACCAGCCATAGCGGGGGTAGACGACGGTGAAACCCTTGCGCGCCACGTGGTTCAGCATCGCCTCGTAGGGCGAGGGGTCGAGAGCGCCGTAGCCATGCAGGTAGAGCACCACCGGGGCCGAAGCGGGGGCGGGATCGGCCGGCTCGTAGAGCCAGTAGCGCCCGTCTCCACCCCCGTGCGCGCTCGTCTGCACCGCCGCATATGCATAGTCGCTCCCAGCGGGCCCCTCAGTCGGCTGGCCAGGCGGCGAGGTGGCCGCGCAGAGTGCGATCGTCAGCGAGAAGGTGGGAAACACGCTTCCATAGTAGTCCCCAAAAACCACCGGCTGTTCTCGCGGACCGAATCGAACCATGTTAGAAGAATGGCGATGGTAGGTCCTTCCTTATCAAAGAACGACACGCGCCGCCGCAGAGCGGCATTCGAAAGAGGAGAACACTATGCTCCGCATCATCCCTCGGCGCCTTCTCGCCCTGGGGCTGACCGCTCCCCTCTTCGCGCTCGCGGGCAACGCGGGCGCCACCACCATCGTCAAGCGAACGCTCGACGAGATGGTCCGCGAAGTGGACCGAATCGTGGTCGGAGAGATCGTCTCGGTCGAGCAAGACTGGGACGACGACGAGATGATCTCGACCTTCGCGACCCTTCGCGTCGATCAGCAGATCCTGGGCGACGCAACGTCCGCCACGATTGAGCTTCGCTCACCAGGCGGCACGATCGGCGAGTTCTCCACCACCGTTCCGGGCTCACCCGAGATCGACCGGATCGGATCTCGAATGATCGTCTTCCTATGGAACGATCGTGCGGAATCGATGAGCAACGTCGCCTATTGGGGACTCGGCCAATACCTCGTGAGCAATGAGGGCATTGTCGAGCGAACCGGCCAACCCCTGAGCGAATTCGTCCACCACCTCGAAACCCGCATAGAGCGAGCAGGTCGCTGACCAGGAGGATGACGAGATGAAGAAGATTGCACTTGCCCTCGCTTGCCTCGCCTTCTCCGGGTCGGCTTTCGCCTGGGAATCCTGGGGACAGGTCTACAAGAGCTACCAGATTCCGGTCCCGATCTGGGGCGATCAAACCACCGATCTCGAAGACTGCTCCGGAACCAGCGAGTATCTGGGAACCGCCAAGCGCGCCTACATCACCTGGAACCAGGTTACCAACACCGACTTCTCTTGGACCATCGGCGGTTGGGGCGGCCCCTACGGCGGCGCCGGAGACGGCTTCAACACCATCCGCTTCAAAGAGATCAACGATGTGGGCGTCCTCGGTCTGACCACTCTCAACAACTATCAGGGCGATCGCGACTGCGATGTCAAGATGGACGTGAACCAGAACTGGGAGTGCGGCCCCTCCGATCCATGGTGGAACGAGTTCGACTTGGAGAGCGTGATTCTCCACGAAGTCGGACACCAGCTCGGTCTCGACCACTCATCGAACAACAGCGCGGTGATGTGGTGGTCGATCGGTATGAGTGCGAACAAGCGGGTTCTGCACTCCGACGACATCGCCGGCATCCGGGGCCGCTACCCGGACTGAGCCGCGGATAATCGACCCTCAACTGGGTCGAACAGGGAGGCCGACCATTCGGCGCGTCGGGGGGCGGCGCGCCGGATGGTCGGCTTTCGGTTGCATGCGATAGTCTGGCCTTTGGGGTCCGGGGGGGACAGACCGACAAATGCGTGCACTTCTAGTAAACCCGTCTCAACTCCGCGCGTACGGCGTGCGCCTCTCGACCCCGTACCCGCCGCTCGGCCTGCTCTACATCGCCGCCGTCTTGCGACGCGCAGGGGTTGAGCCGACCTTCATCGATGCCGATCTGGCCGGCCGTCAGGGCGTCGCCGGGGCATTCGCCACTCTCAATCCCGATCTCGTAGCACTCACCGCGACGACTCCTGTGTTCAGCGATGCGGAGGCGCTTGCGTGGCAGGCCGCCCGAATCGCCCCGAAGGCCCTGCGCATCATCGGCGGCCCCCACGCGACCGCTGATCCCGAAGGGGTCCTCCGATCCGGTGCCTTCCACGCCGCCGCGATCGGCGAGGGCGAAGAGACCGTGGCCGAGCTGGTCGGAAGGCTGCGCCTTCGCCCATCAGAGACCGATCTCGAAGGCATCCGCGGGCTCTGGTTCCGCCGGCGCGGGGACGGCACGATCGTGCGCAACCCCCGCCGTCCCCTGATCTCCGATCTCGACAACCTGCCCCGCCCGGCGCGCGATCTCCTGCCGAGCCTCGCCTCCTACTCACCCCCGGATGCCCGCCGTTCCCCAGTCGCCACCATCATGGCGAGCCGCGGTTGCCCCGGCAGATGCACATTCTGTTGCTCCCCCGCGGCGTTCGGAGGCCTCGTCCGATACCGCTCCGTCGGCGATGTCGTGGCCGAAATCGGCGAAGCGATCGACCGCCATGGCGCCCGAGAGATCCATTTCGCCGACGATTCGCTCACCGAGGATCGCCAGTGGACCCTCGAGCTTTGCGAGGCGCTCCACCGCTCACGTTTCCCCGTCGACTATATGTTCATGAACGGCCTTCGCGTCGATCGCGTCGATCGCGAGCTGCTCGAGTCGCTTCGTTCGATCGGAATGCAAAACGTCGGCTTCGGGATCGAATCCGGCTCCCCCCGCATCCTCGCCAATCTCCGAAAGGGGATCGATCTCGACCAGGCATTCGACACGATCCAGCTCGCCAAGGCCCTGGGATTCGCGACCTGGTGCTACTTCCTCTTCGGCTCCCCGGGCGAAACCGACGACACGGCCCTCGCGACGATCGACTTCGCGAAGCGGGCCAACCCGGACTTCGCCAAGTTTTTCGTTTTCAAGCCATTCCCGGGCACCCGCGCATACAGAGAGCTGGCCGCCTCGGGCCACCTCGTGCGCTACGACCCCGACCGCACCGGCATCTACACCGCCCCGGTACATCGCGTCGACGAGATGGAACCGGAGCGGATGATGTACTGGCTCCGACGCGCCAATCGCGAGTTCTACCTGCGGCCCGGCAAGGTAATCGATCATCTCCGCCGCATCCGCTCTCTCACCCAGCTCCGGTTGAACCTGCGCTCGCTTCGCTTCGTCGCCGGGATGATGCTACGGGCCGCATGATATTCCCGCTTCGCACGTGGGGCGCCTTCCTCGTTTTCGCTCTCACCCTGTTCTGGTTCGGATCTCGCGCCCCGACCGGACCCGGATGGCGTGACGGAGCCGAGATCAATCTCGTAGCCGAGACCCTTTCGATCCTGCACCCGCCCGGTGCCCCACTGCACACCCTGCTCGCCCGCAGCGCCGCCGCGACCGCCGCCAGCCCCGAGCGGATCGACCTTCGCATCAACCGCTTCTCCTCGCTCGCTATCGCTGTCGCCGCCGCATCGCTCTCTTTCCTCACTTTTGGCTCGGCACCGCATCGCGGACCTCTCTCACCCATCCTCGCCCTCGCAGCCTCCGCCTGGGCTCTCGCCGCCCCCGGCACCGCCATCTTCGGCAGCACCGGCGAGGTCTACGCGATCGCCGCCCTCCTCGCCCTCTGGATCACGGCCGCGTCGGCCTCGCCCTCTCCACGGCCGCGCCTGCTCGCCGCCTACCTTCTTGGACTGGGCCTCGGCGTGCATCCACTGCTCCTCTTCTTGCTGCCACTGCTCGACTGGCGCCGCGGACTCACCGTCCCGCTCATCGCGCTGGGCGCCAGCACCTTCCTCCTTCTCCCCCTACGCTCCATCCTCGACCCCCTGCTCGATTGGGGAGACCCCGAGAACTTTGTCCGCTTCTGGCGCGTCATCACCGCCGCCGAGTTCTCCTCCGGCCTGACCGCTTTGCAATACGCGGAACAGTCCCCTCTACGCACCGCGTGGATATCGTTCAGCTCCGGCGCGGCCGGCGTCGGATTCGCACTCGCCTGCGCCGGCTCGCTGGTGGCCGCGACCGCCCGCGATGCCCGGCGGCGGCGATCGCTTCTCGCCGCCCTCCCCGCACTCCTGGTCGCCTCGCTCTATCTGGGTGGTGGCATCGACGTGGAGGGCTACCTGATGGTGCCGCGCTTCGTCCTGGCATTGGGGATGGGACGGCTCGCGCAATCGATCCCGGCATCGCGGATGCCGGCGCTCGGGGTCGGCGTGGGCATTCTTGCGTCCACGGCAGCCTGCTTTTCCGCGTTGCACACCGTTCGAAACCCCGCGCCGGGCAGCATCACGCCGCACGCCGAAGAGGTGCTCGAAGCGATCGGACCCCGTGGCCTGCTCCTCACCGACACCACGGTTGACTACTTCGCCGCACTGCATTCCGCGCACCGCCAGGGCCGGCCCGTCCCGGCGATCTACACCCCGTTCCTCTCCCGCCCATGGTATCGGCGAACCCTCCGGCGGCAGCGCCCCGACCTGATTCTGCCCGAGCCTCGCGACGGACCGATCACCGGTGCCGGTGCCATCGCTCAGGAGATCGTCCGCCGAAACTCCTTGCCCCTCTACTACAGTCCCGCGTCTCGTCCCTTGCTCCCGGCCGGCTGGTTGGCCCCCCGCGGCCCGGTGTTTCGCGCATCGCATCTAGGTCCCCCGATTGACGAGGCTCCTGTCTGGACCCCCACCGCTTCACGGGGCCCCGGCGCCGTCATCGACGACCAAGAGGCGCTCCGCCTGGGACTCCTGCACGCCAGCCGTGCCATCGTCTTCGCCGCCCGGGCGGATCCCGGTGCCGCCCTCGCCGCCTGGAGCGAGGCCGCCCGCTTGCGCCCAGACGACCCGGGCACCGCCGAGAACCTGGCGCGCGCGCTTATGGAAGCCGGGTGGATCGATCGGGCGACCCAGCGCCTCGACCGCGCGATCGAGGCCTTCCCCCGCCGCGTGACCCCGCGGGTCCTCCGCTCGCGCGCGGCTCTCCTGATGCTCGATGCTCCCTCCGCGGTCGAGCACGGACGCGGAGCAATCGCCGTGGCCCCCACCGATCCGCGTGCCCACGCCGCTCTCGGCGCCGCCCTCGCCGCCGCGCGCCGGTTGGACGAGGCAGCGACACATCTGCACCGCGCGTTGGAGCTCGGCGGCGCCGATCCGGCTGTCGCGACCTTGCTCGACACTGTCGAAGCCAGGAGAGAGCGATGAGCCCGGGGGAGGCAGTAGAGCATGTCGCCCCGGCCGCTGCGGGTGGGTGTCCGAGATGCCGTCTTCATTGCCGGGATGGCTCGAGGCGGTCTCCGAGCTCAGTACGGGTTTCCGTCGCCGAGTTCCCCGCCGGCCACATTCGATCTGTTGACCGAACTCCGGAATCGTTCGATGCGCGGCGAACCTCCATCCAGCTTTAGATCCCGCCCGAGCGCATGCATTGATCATGGTAGCACAAGGCGTCCTTCCCTTCGAATCTGTTCCGGAGACCAGCAAGACGACCCTTGCGGGGCTGGCCGGGTTGCCTGTCTACCTCGATCTGGCCGCCGTCACGAGTGCGGCTTCAAGCGGCGAGCCCGGTCACCGATCTACTGCTCCGCGCCCGCATGAGGATCCTGGAGCTGGCGCATCCTCCGCCCTGCGCGGTGGGATAGCCTTCGGCGCTGTCCCGATGCCGATTTTCGGGTGCCTGGATCCGGTCATCCGAGCCGGACGTCCAATATGGCGGATGCCGGCGCGCCCTTGCGTACGCGGGCCCCGGCCCCATCTCGCGCCGCGCCAAGTGGATGATTCTTCACGTTCGGGCGCCCGCTGGGGCAGGTCTGCCGCCCGATCTCGGGCGTAGGTGGCGGATCCTGGGCGCAGAACACGTCTTGACACCCCGCTTTTGAAGAGGATAGGGTTCCGCGATCGTATAACCCTTTCGGAACCAAGCACTTCGGCCGTACACCGCGCGGAGAACGCAATGCCCAACTTCGGATTCGACCTCGTAGAAAAGTTCCAGCAGGGTGGTGGCTTCATGTGGCCCATCCTCCTGCTCTTCGTGATTGGGCTGATCGTCTCGATCGAGCGTCTCTATTCGCTGAGCTTCGCGACGGTGAACACGAAGAAGTTCCTCGAAGATGTCGCGGCGGAGCTGCGCGGCAAGGGGGTCGAGAGCGCGCGGGAGCTGTGCATGAAGACCCGCGGTCCGGTGGCGGCGATCTACCAAGCGGGGCTCGCGCGGTACTCCGAAGGAGTGGAACACGCCCAGCATGCGATCGACGAGGCGGGCAATATCGAGATGTCGCTGCTCGAGAAGCGGCTGATCTGGCTG
>NYZA01000257.1 GCA_002686955.1 Gemmatimonadota bacterium | reverse complement strand
GGCTGGTCGCCGCGGGAGGTTCGTTCCCAAACCCCGGGGATTCGGTTGTAAGCCTTCATCCTCTCTCCTTTCCTTAGGGTCCGCGTCAGGCCGTCTCGGCTACGTCGGCCAGAGCGATCAATACACCAAAGGTCTTCTCTTCCAGTAGTTCGTCGTGAAGGCGGGCGAGCTTGCCCTCCTTTTCGAGAGAGACTCGCATCTTCCTCGGCGGGAGATTGTTCAGTTCGGCGATCTTGGCGACATGCTCATCCAGATCCTCTTCACTCACGGCGATCGACTCGAGCTTCTGGATCGCCTCGAAGAGCAGCGTCTTGCGGATCAGCTTCTGGGCCATTTCTCGGTGCTGCTCCCGCACGACATCGGGGTCAAAGCTCGCGGCCTCGCGCGGGTCGCGCCGGGACTGAGCCGCGGACGATTCGACCACGCTGTCGAGGTAGCGTTCAACCATGGCCACGGGCAGATCGAAGGGGTTTCTCTCGACCAAGATCTCGACCAACTGGGACCGCAAAGACTCCTCGGCCCGTTGGGTGGCGTGGCGCTCCAGGTCGGCGTGAACGGCAGCGCGGAGATCGTCGACTGTGCCGAAGTCGCCCATCTCCGAGGCAAAGTCGTCGTCGAGATCGGGCAGCTCCTTGAGCTTCACCTCTTTGACGAAGAGTGTGAAGGTCACGTTCTTGCCGGCGAAGGCGGGATCGTCGGCGTCCGCAGGGAAATCGACCTGGACCTTGCGCTCGTCTCCCGCCGCGGCGCCGATCAGAGCCTCTTCGAATTCAGGCCGTGTGAGGCGGCGCCCCACGGGGATCGCCAGATCCTCTCCCGATCCTTTCGGGATCTTTAGACCGGTCTCGTCATGAGCCTCCTGGTCGACGATCACCATGTCGTCCGCCTGGGCGGTTCTTCCCTCGACACAACGGAACTGGGCTTGCCGCTCCCTCAGGTTCTCCAGGGCCTGGTCCAGATCATCGTCGGTGATCGCGGCGGCGGGGCGAACAGCCTTCACCCCCTTGTAGTCCACGAATTCGATCTCCGGCTTGACCTCCACGACTGCATGGATCGTCATCGGCTCGCCGAGATTGAACTCGAGCTTGTCGATCGTGGGATAGGAGATCGGGTCGATGTCGGCTTCGCGAATCGCGTTCCGGTAGGCGTCGTCGAGCAATCGATTGACGACCTCTTGCCGGATTCTGCCGGCGAACGACTTCTGGACCAGGCTGCGGGGAACCTTGCCCTTGCGAAAACCGGGCAAGCTGGCGGTCCGTTGAAATCTTCGGGAGATCTCTTCGTACTCACGCGTGACCTGGTCAGCCGGAACCTCGATCTGGATTCGCCGTTTCCAGGAGGGCTCCTGGAGAACTTCGACGTGCACTTTGATTCCTCTCTTGTCGCGCCGGTGCCGCCTCGTGTGTAGTGGTGCGAGAGGGGGGACTCGAACCCCCACGGGTTGCCCCACCGGAACCTAAATCCGGCGCGTCTGCCAATTCCGCCACTCTCGCCAGTACACCGACGATCTCGACCGGAGACACCAGGGAGCACCGCCCGATGGGTCGGTTTCCCCGATGAAAACAGGGAGTCTGTCACCGCCCGGGTGACGGGTCAACATCTTGGGGACCGAATCGCGGTCGATCGCCGGCCGCTGACACCGAACGTGTCAGGTCACTGCCAACCTGGCAGCCTCGGGCCGCGGGGAGCCCGGAGGTGCCCTGCGCACCAAAGCGCTTGTTTCGCAACACCTTGCAGAACAGCGACGCAACAGATTCATCTGGCACGCAGCTTGCGCATGTCTCTTGTCCGCCGCAGAACAGGAATCGACAACCCGCCTCTCTCGTAAGCTTTCGGCATCATCGTAAGCCCGCGGGGATCGCGGGC
Source organism: Gemmatimonadota bacterium (assembly GCA_002686955.1). Classification (GTDB taxonomy): domain Bacteria. Next base: position 20,623 of record NYZA01000257.1, on the reverse strand, counting down.
CGCAGCTCCCGAACTCGAAGAGGTAACAAGACATGGGCAAGATCGTCGGGATCGACCTAGGAACGACCAATTCGGTCATCGCTGTCATGGAAGGTGGCGAGCCGACCGTGATTCCCAACGCTGAAGGTGGCAGAACCACCCCTTCCGTCGTGGCGTTCGCCAGAGACGGGGAACTCTTGGTGGGCCAGGTGGCGAAGCGCCAGGCCATCACAAACCCCACGAAGACCGTCTATTCCATCAAGCGCTTCATGGGACGGAAGCTCTCCGAGGTCGGTACCGAGACCGGAGAGGTCCCCTACGATGTGGCCGCCGGGGACAACTCCGATGCGCGCGTGAAGATCGACGACAAGCTCTTGGCTCCGCCCGAAATCAGCGCGAAGATCCTGCAGAAACTGAAGACGACCGCTGAGGAGTACTTGGGGGAATCTGTAACGGAGGCGGTGATCACGGTTCCCGCCTACTTCAACGACTCCCAGCGCCAGGCGACCAAGGATGCTGGACGCATCGCGGGACTGGAGGTGAAGCGAATCATCAATGAACCCACCGCCGCCGCACTCTCCTACGGTCTGGGAAAGGAAAAGGAGCAGACGATCGCCGTCTTCGACCTGGGCGGAGGCACCTTCGACATTTCGGTGCTGGAGCTGGGCGACGGCGTGACCGAGGTCAAGGCGACGAACGGCGACACCCACCTGGGCGGCGACGATTTCGACCAGGCCGTCATCGACTGGCTAGTGGCCGAGTTCCGCCGTGCGGAGGGTGTCGATCTTTCGGCGGACCCCATGGCCCTGCAGCGGCTGAAAGAGGCCGCCGAGAAGGCCAAATGCGAGCTCTCCACGACCGGTCAGTCCGAGATCAATCTGCCCTTCATCACGGCCGACGCTTCGGGTCCGAAGCATCTGGTGCAGACTCTCACTCGGGCCAAGTTCGAGGCTCTTTGTGTTTCGCTTTTCCAGCGCACGCTCGCCCCTTGCCGACAGGCGCTCTCCGACGCGGGGCTTCAGCCCTCTCAGATTGACGAGGTGATCCTGGTCGGGGGCTCTACGCGCATCCCGAAGGTCCAAGAGCTGGTCAAGGAGTTCTTCGGCAAGGAGCCGAACCGAGGAGTGAATCCGGACGAGGTGGTCGCGGTTGGCGCGGCGATCCAGGGCGGTGTTCTCGCCGGCGACGTGAAGGACGTGCTTCTGCTCGACGTCACGCCGCTCACCCTTGGCATCGAAACACAGGGAGGCGTCTCCACCGCGCTCATCGATCGCAATACGACGATCCCTTCGCGCAAGAGCCAGATCTTCTCCACCGCGGCCGACAACCAGGCCACGGTCGAGATCCACGTGCTCCAGGGCGAGCGAAAGATGGCCGCCCAGAACAAGACGATCGGTCGCTTCCAGCTCACGGGCATCCCTCTGGCACCGCGCGGAATGCCACAGATCGAGGTGACCTTCGATATCGACGCGAACGGCATCCTGCACGTCTCGGCCGAGGACAAGGCAACCGGCAAAGAGCAATCGATCAAGATCGAAGCGACCGGCGGCCTCTCAGACGACGAAGTTCAGGGCATGGTCAAAGACGCCGAGCTCCACGCCGAAGAGGACCGCGCCCGCCGTGAGCTGGTCGACGCGCGCAACGAGGCCGACAACACCGCCTACCAGGCTGAACGGCTGATCAAGGAGAATGGCGAGAAGCTCGACGAGAACGAGAAATCGAATGTCGAGACAGCGATCGAATCGGTCCGCAAGGCGGTCTCGGGAGACGATCTCGCCTCGATCACCGCGGCCAAGGCTGAACTGGAGCAGGCGCTGCACTCAGTCGCGGAGAAGCTGTATCAGCAGGCGGCACCGGAAGACGCCGGCGCGCGGCCCGATCCGGGAGCGGCAACCGGCGCGGAGGAACCCGCGGGCGCGGCTTCGTCCAAGCCCGAGGGAGCCGACGGCGTCGTCGATGCGGACTTCGAGGTGGTGGACGACAAGTAGCGCAGCACCACAAGACGCTTTTTGGTACCGAGCAGGGGCCGACGTGGGAGACTGCGTCGGCCTCTTCTTTGTACACCTCTTCGCCTGCGACTCCCACATGCTAGGGGATCTTTCCAGCCTGTTCATCGCCGTGGCCCTCCTCTACGGGACGGCCGAGCTCCTGCTCAAGGCCTCCATCAGCCTGGCCCAGCGGATCGGATTGACCAAGCGGGTCATCGGCCTCACGATTGTCGCATTCGGCACCTCGGCCCCGGAGATCTTCGTTTGCGTGGTTGCCGCTCTGGAGGGCAGACAAGACATCGCGATGGGCAACGTCTTGGGGAGCAACATAGCCAACATCGGATTGGTCCTCGGCGGCGCGGCTCTGATTCGTCCCATCCATGCACGGAGAAGAGTGCTCACCCGAGACATGCCCCTCATGCTCGCGGCCACTGTGGGCATGCTGGTCATGGCGATGGACGGCCTTGTCGGCCGACTGGACGGCGCACTTCTTCTCTTGGGGCTGAGCGTTTTCGTGGTGAGCTCGATCCGCGGTGATCGCGGCTATACGGCCACCGGCGAAGTCGAACCCGTCGAGAACCGGGTCATCTCGCTGCCGGTCGCTCTATGCCTGCTCCTGCTCGCGCTGGTCGGGATCGCCTACGCCGCGAGTCTCCTGGTGAACTCAGCGGTCGCCATTGGACAGAAGCTCGGAGTGCCCGACCTCTTGATCGGACTGACCGTGGTGGCGATCGGAACGTCGCTCCCCGAGGCAGCCACGACATGGCTCGCGTCGATTCGGCGGCACGAAGAGCTCGGCCTCGGCAACGTGGTCGGATCGAACATCTACAATATCGGGGCCGTGCTCGGCCTTACGGCCATCTTGCGCCCCTTACGGGTAAGCCCGAGCAGCCTGCGCATCGATATGCCGGCCGCACTCCTATTCGGCGTGGCACTGATTCCGATCCTTGCCACCTCGGGCCGTGTGCGACGACGCGAAGGGCTCCTCCTGATCGTCGGCTACTTATCTTACGTTGCTCTCACATATGGCGCCAACATCTGATCAATCCACGCCGTATCGGAAGTTGCCCCCCGTGCTCTCGACCATATCGTAGTCTCCAAATCCATTCCGATCCACGAAGACGAAACGACGTTCCGGATTGAAATAGCGCCAGACTTCGTAGGGATGAGTTTCGAGCTCGAAAGGATAGCGTTCGATTTCATTCGGCTCGCCGTGTGTCACGAAGACCCAGCCCCGATCGGTCTTCCAGCCCGCCTTGTAACAGCGAAAACGTGTGTCTGCCTCGTTGATGCGACGATAATACTCGTCCATCAACTCGTTGTCCGGCGTCCCCGGCGACGGATCGCGCGCCTTCCAAAACGCTTCGAAGAGACTCCGCTTTTCCTCGTCATGCGCCTCCTTCATTCGGTCTCGCTCGTTCTTCTCCGCAATATATCGGAGTTGGTCGATTGCTTCACCCAAATCGCTCACCAAAGGAGAGACGCCCGCGGAGCGAATAATCAACTTTCGCTTCGCGCGCGTCTCCATACCCGAATCGGCGCTCAAGCTCACTTCGATATCGTAGACCGTCGTAGGTAGACCTTCGGCGCTCAGCTCGATGAAGCGCCACCCCTCTTCCGCGGGAAGACCGAACTCTGCATCTCTAACTACGTTACCAGAAGGGTGTCGAAAGAGTGCCCGTCCACCTGCTTCTCCATTCATTTTGCCCACCACTCGGAACACAGCATACAGTGTTCCTTCTTGGTCGGATTTGGTTTCGAAGTAGATCGACTGAAAATCCGCGAATCTGCCTGATGCGGCCTCTTCGCGATCGGCGAGGAGAATGATGTCGCTCAGCCCTAGATCGCCACCGAGAACGGAACCGACCTCCACGGTCTTCTCCCTCGCGATCTCTGTTCGAAGGTCTTCGTCCCGCACCCGAGCCGCGACGCGAAATCGTCCTCCGGGCATGTCGAAACGCATGTGGGTAACCTGGCGGATGGTGGCGTCATTCGTGAACCGATATCCCTTGGCGGTACGTCGATGCTCGACGGTCTTCCCTTTGACCCGCGTTCCGTCTTCCGTCAACAGATCGATCGTGATCGAATAGTCCGCGATCCAGCGGCCCCGCTTCTTCACGAACTGCAATCGCTTGTTGGTGATTCCAACGAACACGTCAACTCCGCCCAGACCCTCGCCCGCCGCGGGGGTTCCGTACACCCCAAACTCGAAACTCAAGCTCTCAGCCCTGGCCGCAGCCACCGCGACCTCGCAGGAGAACGAGAGGCTCAGAGAAACCGCCATCAGCAGTTTCGCGGCTGCGCAATCGAACGATCGCATAACGCTAGAACTCCGGCCCCAAGGTTAAGTACCAGCGGGGCTTCGATCGATGGGCGAAGTCATCTTGCCACCCGACGTCGAACTTGAGGACAAAGAAGCCCAGATTCCAACGTCCCCCGATACCATACCCCAGGAGCAGATCATCGAGCATGCGTTCTCCACTCTCGGTTCGAGTGCTCAGGCGCCAATCCGAGTTGTTGTTCCAAGCCGAACCCACGTCCACGAAAACCGCGCCCCGGATATTTCCTAGTTCGATCGGCAGCGGAAAACCCATCGCCAGATGACGCAGCAGAGGGAAACGGAACTCTATATTCGCGAGCGCGACGCGCCTTCCGACCTGCGTGTAGTAGTCGGCCCCGCGGAGCGGCGTCGCAAAAGAAGCGAAATATAGGTCGTCGAGATTCTCGATTCGGAAATCGTCTCCAAGATCACGGTTGAGCCAGTTCTGCATGCCTCCCAGGAAGAACTGCTGCGGATCGTCACCTATCGAAGCCCCTCCGAAGAAGCGAAGAGCAAAGGAATACTCCTTTCCGATCAAGAAATAGCGACGCAAATCGGCGTCAAATGTAGCAAAACTGAGCTGATTGTCACTCAGGGCCGGGCTCACGGATACGCCAAAACGTGAGACGGCTCCGCCCATCGGACCGGTAATGCCCCAGAGCGCCGTATCGGTCACGTAGGAAGTTCGCATCTGCACGAGTCGTCGATGCTGAGACTTGGCGTCCAGATCCAAGAACTCCCGATCTATGAACACCATTCCGAGCTCACCCTCGAGCCTTCGGAAGCGATCCAGAGGTCGCCGCATGGCGATTCCGCCCCCGTAGAAGCGATCCCGGAAGAAGATGATGGAACCCGGCGCGTAGTCGTAGCCGCCCTCGAGCAGCTTGTCCTCAACGAACTCCGGATTATCGCTCAGCCACAGAAAAGCATTGTGAAAAATCGAGAATCCGTAGTCGTTGCGATTGGGTAGATAGAAATAGGACCCGTAGAAATCAGAGTTCTCGAGATCGAAATAGAGGTTCGTAGAGATGTAGATTTGATGATTGCCGAGAACGTCGGAGAGAGCGATCTGGCTCGCACCAACTACGCCGAAATACTGACTGTAGGCCGCGGCTCCGTACACCAGATCGGGAGAGAACTTGGGTGAATAGGGGCGTACGCTCAGTTCTTCGTCGTCCTCGTCTTGGGGGCCGCCGATCGGATTCTCGGCGGAGTCCGTCGAAAGAGAATCGGGTGGGGTCAACTCTGGGTTGGGGGTCTCGGCCTCGGCAAGCTCGCCGACCCTGATCACCGTCTCCTTCGAGAAGATGAACTGGTCGAAATCGGGCGCGCCCACATCTAGCGGCGCAAGCGTTTCCGTCGAGTCGGTCGCTTCCGCTTCTGCCACCCACGCTCGGCGGTCTTCTTCGAGCTGCCTGAAGGCCGTCGGGACCAGCTCAATCCGCCCTGGCTCCACGGAAAGCGGATTCGACATCTCGAATACATCCCAGCCGGCGTCGCTCAGAGCGGCGAAAACCAGCTTTGACCCGTCCCGGGAAAGGGATATGTCGAATGCGCCCGTCAGCACATTGGTGATCGGCCATCGCTGCCCGTCGTCGAGCGAGTGAACGAACACATTGAAGCAGCCGTTCGGATCTGCCGTGAAGAGAACGTGGCGACCGTCCGGAGCTACTATCGGTGTCTCTTCTATGAAGGGATCGTCCGTGATTCGGGTGATGTCGTTGCCATCGCGAGAGGTCATATAGACGTCGACGTGGCGGTAGTCGTGTCGCGTCATCGCCTCTGAAGAAAACCCTTCTCCCCGAGCGCCGCCGCGATCGCTGATGAAAACCAGCCTTTCGCCGTCCGGTGACCAACTCGGATCGGTATCACTGAATGGATCGGAGGTCACTGCATGAATGCTCTCGTCGGCGAGATCGACATAGTAGATATCAGAGGCCCCGTCCTTCAGTCCGACAAATGCGATACGATCTCCCGTAGGCGACCAAGCCGGACTGAAGAGACCATCGAGATCGAAATCGAGCTCCCTGTCGACATCGCCATCTTTGACATCGATCACGAAAAGGTGATCCCGTTCACCCGCTTTCGCCGCAAGTGCGATGTAGTCACTCGCCGGCGACCATCCGATTCCCGGGCGCAGCCAATGGAGCTCTTCGAACTTGCCGCTCCGCTGGCCTTTGACCAAGCGGCGAATCACCTTTCCGTCGATCGCGGAGAGTAGATAGACATCGGCGTAGACGTTTCGATCCGAAAGAAACGCGACTTTCGATCCATCCGGCGAAAGCGAAGGACTGGTATTGTAGTAATTCTGTAGCTTTCTGTGGTCAGTCAATCGGCGAGCGAACTCCTCCGGCTCGTCTCGCGAAGCGATTTCGGGCCAGTACTCTCGCCGCATCGCCTTGCTCCACTCCCGATTCAAGGCCTCCATCGTCATGCCGCAGGATTGTTCGAGCGCCGAATCCAGTTTACGAAGCGAGCGCACCTTGCCCAAAAGCTCCCCTATTTTCTCTCGGCCGTACCGATCGCCGAGGAATCGAAAAAGGGACTGGCCGCCTTTGTAGGCGAAGTAGCCGCCGAGGTAGTCGATTGGGGGCAGTGTTCCGCTCAGGACTGCGTCTCGAATGAACATGTCGGCTTTTGTGTCCCACCCTTCGGACGCGTATTCCGCCAGGCCTTCACTGAACCAGAGGGGCAGACGCAGAGAGCTTTGCCCTCCGATCAAGTTCGCGAGGGAGCGACCATAGAGCATGTCGAACATGACAGCGTGGATCAGCTCGTGGTGCAGCACGTGACGGAACTGATCGTAGTCGCCCTCGTACGGCACCACGACGCGATGCTTCAAGAACTCGGTAAAGCCTCCAACACCTTCAGGCAGGAGCCCTGGAGTCACATTCGTTGTCTGGAAATCGTTGTGCGACTTGTAGATGATCAGCGGAATCCGATCGCTTATCTCGTATCGAAACTCCCGCGCGATCTGAGAGAGTGCCCGTTCCGACTCGATCGCGGCGAATCGGGCAAGATCTTCGGCGCCGCTGTAGAAGTAGACGTCGAAGTTTTTGCTTTCGAGAAGGAACCAGTCCCAATTCTCGTATTGGACTTTGTTCTTACCGAAACCCTGTCCGGTTGCGATGCCGGCGCAGATCGAGACCATGATTAGCGAGAAGCGTATGCGAAGCGTTGATCTGATCATCGGCTCTACCGGTTCGTTCGGTTGCGGGGGAGCTATCGGGTGGGAAGGAGCTCCACCGATCGAATATCCATGTATTGGGCGCGGGGCAGCGGAACAGCACTGACCCGGACCCGGCGAGTCAAGTAGTCATGGTCGGTTCGCAGACCATGTCCGGTTTCGTTATCGAGGATCGACCAGATCTGGCCCGATTCCATGAGCAATCCGTGTTCGTGCTTCGCGTAGACGCTGCATTGCGCGTCCACTCCGGCGCTCCTTTTCAGCTCGCAGCCGATGCACACCACCTCCGCCTCGAATACCTTTTGATCGAGCTCGGATTCGCCGGCGCCGATCGTCGCGGCGAGCGCAAAGGGGAGGGAAAGCACGGGAATCGGGTAAGGCATATCTGATCTCCTAGACGAATGCTCCGGCGAAAACAAAGCTAGGCCAGCGTAGATGAGGGGTCAACGGGAGCCGAAATCCCCCTGAACCACGAGAACCGACGATTCGGCCCCGTTGTGCCTGGTGCGCTCGGGGTTCGAAGGATCCACGAGCCACAGCGTGCCGTCCACGACGAATCGGTACGTATGGTACCCAGCGGGGAGGAACACAATCCGCTCCCACACACCGTCGCCGTCGGGGTCGCTCAGGGCGCCCCGGCGCGGGTCGAGCCACGCGCCGCTCTCGGCCAGCCCGCCCCAGGCGTTCCCTTCCCAGCTCCCGACAACTTGGACCCGGTGGGCCGAGGGCATTCGCAGAGCAAAACGCACGGCTCCACCGTGCTGCTCCGGCGCTCCGCGGAGCGGTGTCGGGGTGTAGGCGCAGCCCGAGGCGAGCCCCAATAGGAGCGAGACACCGACGAGCGACCAGAAGCTGTTCACTTGGCTCCTTTCAAGATCGGTCTACGGGATTCTCCAAAACGGAAGATCAGTTCCAGCCCAAGTCTCATCCTGCCGGCCAGGGCGCGGTCCGCATCGCGAACACCGCGCGAAAAGGAACGATCATCGAGCGCGACGAGGGAGTGATAGCCGGATCGGTCGACGAGGAAATCCTCCCGACCGCGGTCGATCTGTTCGCGCGTCAGTGGATCGTCACTAAGGGGATCGACACCGAGACCCGCCGTGAGGAGAAGCTCGCTCCGTGGCCGATAGCCCACTTCGAAGAAGGGTGCGAGGGTGTGGCTCCGGAGGTCCAGGGAGGGTTGGTCTCGACCTACCGCCAGAAGATCCGCGCGAGCGAAGAACTCCTTTCCGATGTCTCTCTCCAGAGTGCAACGCGCGGTGGCCAGGAGAGGGGCGCGAATCCCGCTAAACCACCCCTTCGTCTCGAACCGACACCTCCAGAGCGCGGCTTCGGCGCCCGCTTCGCCAGCGTCGGCGGGGAAGCTCGCGTGCACCGAAAAGTTGGTCAGATCGCCTAGTCCGAGCAGGGGCAGCTCCCACCAAGTGGCTCGGCCCACGCCGGGGACCATCCCCCGCCACACCCAATCGGTGAGAAGGGGATCGTTGGCTCGGTCGACCCCGCTCGTGTGTCTGTGCGCGACGCGAAGCACTACATCCCAGCTTGAACGCGACAGGGCGAGTTGGAGATCGATGCGGTCGGCGCGGCGCACCGCTTCACCGGCCGGATCGATCCGCTCACCCTCCCACCCGATTCTCCCGTCCCGTAAGCCTCTGAACGGGCCCAGGCCATCCGGGGAGATCCATCCCATCTCCACGATCCACCGCCGGCTCACGGAAATCGATTCCGTCCGCCCGTCGTCGGGAAGGTCCTCGGCGATCTCCGCGATCCATCTCGCCTCAGGTCGCCACTCCGAGCCACCGCTCGTCCAGGCCATCTCAGCGACGAAGCCGCCGTCGTCCGCGGGCGGCACAGTGGCCCCCAAACGCCATCCGGTCGCCAACGTGCGCTCTTCCATCAGGGAATCAATGCCCGCGGGACGTTCCTCCCATTGCTCATCTCGCAGAACGAAACGCCGCGATCGATCGCTCTCTCGCGCCCCTGACCAAGAGACGCGAAGCGGCCCGATCGGCCCGGACAGTGCAGCCACACCCAGTCGGCCGGCCGGCCCTAGCAGTCCCCCTTCGCCTTCGAGCTGCAGTAGCGTCGCTCTCAAATCGCCGAATCGCAGCCGCCCCGAGGCTCCCTGTGCTTCGAGGCCCAGAGGATGCCCGAACCGCCCTTTGGTCGCCACCAGCGGCATCGGTGCTCCACCCGAGGGAGAGGCGGTGAAGTTACGAAAGAGCCGCACTCGCGCCCGACTCAGCCGAACCAGGGCACCGACTTGCAAGAGCTGGACATCAGCGTTTTCGGTATCGCCCCGCGCTTTGGCGCCGAAGAGCAGGTCGGCTCTGCCGTAGCCCCGCATCTTGGCCGTCACCGGCAGATCGAGCGTGTGGAGCCCTTCTACCGGACGAATATCGGTCTCGACGACATCTTGAGTGGTCAGCCCGCGGTATCTGACGCCCCAATGAAGAGGGCCGAGCGCGGGCGCCGGCGCCGCCGCGGGAACAATCGCCGGCTCCTCGACCCTGCTCGACCCGGCGACCGGAGCATTCCCCTCGAGCACGCTGGCGAGCCCGCCGTCGCCAGCTACATCGATCGCCAGATTGGCTGGATCGATCGACGGAAGTCCATCTACTACGAAGCGGTATAGGTGTCGCCCCGAAGGCACCGCCAGCCGAGCCTTCCACAATCGCTGGTCCGCGCCACGAGCCAGGGGATGCGCGACCCATCCGTCCCACGATCCGGAAACCGCCGCGCCCTTGGCCAAGGCGTTTTCCAATTCGAAACGCACCGTATCCGCATGAACGCGCTCGAATCCACCGCTTTGGACAGCGGGGGCGTCGAGGAGCTCGGCCGCTTCGGCGACGGCCGGCGCTCGAGCCAGAGCAGACCCGCGTATCAAGATCCCGATCGCCCCAGCGATGGCCAGGGACCGCGGAAATAGAGCTCGCGGTTTTCGCGCCCGGATGCGGATCAATCGAATGCTCCTCTCAACACAACTCGGGTGCGCTGCTCGGGCGCGATCGGATCGAAGAGAGACACATCGTCGGTCAGGGTTCCCATGTCGCCGAGCTGAAACATGCCGAATTGCAGCTCCAACTGTAATTGTGGATGGGGAGTCGCCTGGAGCATGGCAAGGTGGGCGGTACGAGCACGCGAATCGCCGCGCATTCCCGCCATGACCCGCCCTATCGCGGTCACGTTGGTCGTCAGCCTGGCTCCCCACTCCGTTCCCACTACTGTGGAATCGTCGATCCATCCCCGCCGGATCTGTGCCCGGGCCCACGCCGATTCCATCCCGCCCCGCAGCTCGAGCAGAAGATCATGCTGAGCGACGGGATGATCGAAGGTGCGCACTCTTCGGCCTCCCGGCACCGCCATTACGCGCTCGGAGTCTCGCCCCGTCGTTCCACGAACTCTGCCGTCAACCCCCGGCACGATCCTCCCTTCCACTTCCAGTTCGAGTCGGTGGTCGGCCCGCGATCCCCAGGGTCGCTGCCCCCAGGGCGAAGCACGTTCGGCCAAGAGTATCGAGGGGATTCCCCATGGTGCGGCCCGGAGCTCCACTGCGACCCTCTTTCGCCCCCGCCTCAGGCTCCCCGCCGGTCCGTTCCACTCCGGCGCAACCCACGAGAGACTCGGCAGGATCTCGACAACGCCGAATGCCCCCCCGTCGATCCGGAAAACCCTGGCTTCCAAGGCATACGCCCAGCCGCCCCCCGAGGTCAGTCCCAGCTCGCTCCTCCAAATCGGCCCATTGGAACCGGTGCTCCATTCGAGAGTCGATACCACCGCTTCGTGAACGGAGATCGGGTCGTCTGTCGAGTACGGTTCCGATTTCAGGGCCGATGCACGATGGGCGAAGCGCCCAATGCCGTGCCTCAACCAGAGGGACAGCAACGATCGGCTCTCGGCGCCCGGTGTCGAAGCCAGTTGGATCGCCCAGGCGCTCCGCGCGAGCGGGGACGCGGGAGAGAAGAAGCGCAGACCGCGCAGACCCGCCCACTCCTCCGAGAGGTCGATCAAGGTGAGCCGCCCCTGAGGAATCGCCGACCGGTTCTCCCCGTAGAAGACCAAGCCCTCGATCCCGCCGACCGGAAACGCCCACGATAGATGCCCCGATTCGACTCCCAGACGCAAGGCATCGGAGTGAAGTGGAATGCGCGCGGTGACCGACGCCCTCCAGTCGTTCCCCTGTTCGGCCAGGGTCAGATCGAGGCGTTCACGCTCAGTCTCCGCCCCGGGCTCGCTCAGATCCCTGCGAAGCTCGAAGGCCACGACCGTCGAGTCGGTCGCAACGTCGGCACTGCCATGGAAAGGGAGCAGCAAGAGCAGCCCAGCCGCAGTCCGTGCTCTCATCGTGGCGCGGCCACTTGCAGCCCAGCCATCCAGGCCATGCCCGACCGGCGATCCGCTACGGCCGCGAGATCGACCGACCAGCCGCCCCAGCGCACCCCGACGCCCCATGTCACGCGGTGGCTTCCCGAACCGACTCGCAAACAGATCGGCTCGCCGAGCTCGACTTGGGCGCCGAAACGCGCCTCGTCCGGGGCAGCCCGGCGGAATTCCCGCTCGGCGATGAGCTCCAACCCGGCCGCCCAGCGATGCGCCAGGCCGGCGGTGAGCGTCGGGAGAGCCCAGGCATCCTCGGCCGATGTCGTCAAGACCGCCCCGATACCTACCATCGGCACAGGCTCGAGCTGTAGAGCCAGGTCGGCGAACCATTCCTCGTCCCTCGTGCGCACGGCACCGCCAAGGGCGATGTGTCCACCATGAGGTCGGCGCATGATCAGAGCAGCGGCTGCCACTCCCCAGTCCTCGAATCGGGGAGGAGCGAAGCCGGTCGCTTCACGCGCAAACGCGCCGATCCCAATGCTTCCATCGCGTACGGCGATATCGACTCTGGCCGCTTCTTGCCCATCGTATCCGCTCTGGAACCACACGATCGATCCCTCCAGCGCACCCCCCAGCGCGATCCCGGCGGGATTCGCTTCGATGGCCTCGACACCTCGAGCGATGGGCGCCGTCGCGCCTGCCAATCCACCGGCTCCTGGTGTATCCCACCGATCGGTGAATCCCTCGGCCGCCGCACAGAGAGCCGGCAGGACCGAGAGGCCCAGCGCCGGCACGATGCTCCGCCTGCATTGGCTCATGGCCGAAGGGTAGCCTTTCCGCGATTCGAGCCGAAGCGATTGACACCGCTCTCAGGCGTTCTTAGGGTTCGCGACGTGACTCCACGAATCCCGATCCTGCTCGCCCTCTGTTCGATGCTGACTGCACTGGCGGCGCCGATCGATGACGCTTCGAGTGAAGAGGAAGAGGAGAAGTCCCCGCATCTCATTCGCGCGTGGTCCGATACGGGTGGTTGGCATCTGCGGTGGAGCACAACGGAGGACCGGGCGGTTTTCGATGGAGATCTGATCCTGCGCGGCCCGGGTCGCCTGGCGTCGATCCGACCGATCGGTGCCGATTCCACGCGCCTGCGAATCGAGGGGGCTCCCCGTCGCGTTCGTTTCCGCGCCAAATCAACCGGTCTTCCTCAGGGGATCGACATCGGGGGCACGGGTGAGGCGATCAGCTTGCGCATCACGGTCAACGGGCTAGAGGACCGGGAGGCCGTCCATCTCGGACGCGAAGGGGAGCGCCATCCCCCCGGTTTCCCCTTCTTGATTCCAGCCCCACGCTCGACCCGTCGCCCCGAGGTGGTCGCGAAGGGCTCCCTTTCCGCCGAAGACTCTCTCGGTGCAGGCAAGAGGTGGCTGGGTCTCTCCTTGCCCGGAGCCGCCGCCCCTCAGACCGTCTCGTTGGGCGATGCGTGGTCCGCCAGGACGCCCGCGTGGGACGAAACCGGTGCGCTGCTGTGGCTCGACGAGCTCGGGTGGCATCTGACTTGGCCGAAGACGCGCCGAGCGAGCGGGTTCATCATCGCTCGCGAAGGGGGGGTGGTCACCTCGAGCGGGCGCGTCGACACGCTCTTCTTGAGAGGGATGACGCCACCGCTTCGGTTCCGCGTTCCGGAGCCGCCACTGACCGCGATGATTCGCCTCGACGGCAACCGCGTGAACCTACGCGTAGGAGAGGCGCTACGCTTCGCCAAGGTGGCACGGCTGGTCGTCAAAGAGTAGGAATCCGGACCGACGCCCCCGTTCAGAACGGAAGGTCTTCATCCGAACCAGGGCCACCCCATTCATCGGAAAAGGGCTCGTCCACGGGCTTCGAGGATGAGCCTCCGGTGGTCGCTCCCGACTGGGATTCGCCGCTAGCCGGCGCGGGAGGCTCGGCGCCCGCTGAGCCCTCGGGAGGTCCCCAGCCCTGACGCTCGGTGGATGCGTCCCCCCGGTCGTTCTCTTGGCGATCGCCCCAGGAAGGCTTCTCTCGATTCTCGCTCCACCCTCCGCTGCGGCTCTCGTCCCCGCGCGCGCCGGCGATGAAGCGGAAGTCCCTGGCGACGATCTCGGTGGCCCATCGTCGATTGCCGTCGCGATCTTGGTATTCGCGTGTTTGAATCCGCCCCTCGACGAAGAGAGGACGCCCCTTGCGGGCGTAGCGGTCGATCGTTTCCGCTTGCCGACCCCAAAACACGATTCGATGAAACTCGGAGCGCTCTTGCAGAACGCCTTCGCGATCTTTGAACTTCTCGTTGGTGGCGAGGCGGACGTTGACGACAGCGGTTCCCTGAGGCGTCGTTCTGCGCTCGGGATCGGCGGCGAGATTGCCCAGGAGGATGACTTTGTTGACCACGGCTCGGGACTCCGTTCTTGTCTGTTTGGATCTGCCCAAGATGCTACAGAGGCCCCTGAGTCGAGTCCAGACTATCGAGTGAGTGCGAGCACCTCGAAGAGGAGCTCTTCCGCGGCGCGTGCCGACTCGTGCACGTGCTTCGGCTTCCCGGCCGCCGCGGCCGTTTCGGCTTCTCGCCTGTGGCTCTCCGCGCGAGCGAGCAGCCCGGCGGCACGTGAATCGGCGGGGAGTCCGGCGACGCGCTCTCGGGCGACCACCAGCAGCTCGTCCACCCTCGATAGCTGTGATGAGGCATCGATCGCCTCCGACTCCTCGATGAGGCGCAGCAAGAGCCGGGTGCCATCGACAATCTCGCGGTGGGCGCGCCGCGGCTGCCCAGCTTCTGCCCACCGCCGTGCCCGCGAGTTATGCTGGACCGCCCGGCCATGAAGCTCGCGGTGGCGTGGCGAACGATCCGCGTGGGGCGTAGCTTGCGTGAGGAGATGATCGAAGCGGGTAAACTCGCGTTCGAGCGGCTTCAGCCGAGTCGGGAGGCGGTCTTTGGTTGTCCCGGTCGCCATCTCCAGGAGCCGGCGCGCGCGCTCCGCGCTCTGGTGGGCCAAGGACCCGAGGCCCTCTGCCGCGCAGGTTTCGGCAAGCTCGATCTCGACCTCGATGCCGTCGAGGATCGGAGTGTCGCGATCGGGGCGCCGCAGCTCTCGCACAGCCCGCGCCAGATGTTCGAGATCCAAGTCTCTCGGGGCGCCGATCGCGATCTCGTCGGTGTGAAAGGCGCGACGGTAGAGAAGCTCGCTCGCCGCGATCGCCATCTGGGCGTCCGCCCACAGCTTTTCGGCCAAGTACCCGTCGGCCCGAGAGCGTGCCGCCTTGCTCTCCGCGCAAAGCACCTCGGAATGCTCCTCCTCACCGGCCAAATCCCAGCTCTCATCGAATCGCTTGATGCGCTCGTGGAGCGTCTCCGGGCTCGTCGTCGATGCCTTCTTCAGGCGTGCCGCGAGCATCGTCGACGCGGCCAAGAGAAGATCGCGCGGATTCTCGAGCGGACGCGCCTCTTCGATCAGCCCGCGGGCTCGCTCGGTCAGGGCGTTGCGTTCGGTGGCGGGTCGCGCGGGAAGCAGGTCGCGGCGCATGGGTTGATCGCGGTGCAGGCGCGGAGCGTCGCGAGTCGCGGGGCGGTGGCGCGCGTGTTGACCCGCGAGCGCCAGGTTCGCCGAGGCGACCGTGGCCAAAAGCGCCAAGAGCGCGGCGACCCGGAATCTTGGAAGTGGCTGAATCACGGTCGGAATCCTCTGAGACCAGCACCCCCGCTGAAGTCCTGCAAGGAATGTGCCCCCGGCTGGCGGAGGCGGAAAGCGTTTGAAACTCCGCACCTTGCTGGAATCGGGGCAGCCGAGAATGGTCCTACAGGGTCAGACACTGACCCAGAGCGCCCACCATCACGAGAGATCACCGTATTTGTCCAATTTCGAGTAGAGGGTACGGCGCGTGATACTCAGAAGCGCGGCTGCGCGCGATTTGTTCCCCTCGGCCTTCCGAAGAGCCTGGTAGATCAACCCCTTTTCCACCTCTTTCAGGTCGAGACCTTCGTCGGGGATCGGGACCTCGTACGCAACCCGCTCCCCCGGGCGAACACGGTCCGGCACCGCTCCGCCATCGATCGGGCCGTCGCCGGCGAGGATGCAGGCTCGCTCGATCACATTGCGGAGCTCCCTCACGTTTCCTGGCCAAGCGTACCCCTCGAGCCGATCCCGGACGGCCGCGGTCAGCACCGAGAGCTCTCGCCCGTGAGCGCGCAGAAAGTGCTCCGCGAGGGGCAGCACATCGTCGGAGCGAGTCCGGAGGGGGGGCAAGTCGATCGGGAAGACATCGAGGCGGTAGAAAAGGTCTTCGCGAAACGCCCCTTCGGCCATCGCCTCTTCCAGGTCGCGGTTGGTTGCGGCGACGACACGAACATCGACCTCGATCGCACTCAAGCTGCCCAGTCGCGAGAACTTGCGGCTCTCCAAAACGCGGAGCAGCTTCACCTGCAGTGCCGGTGGGGTCTCGCCCACTTCGTCGAGGAATATCGTTCCTCCGTTCGCCGCCTCGAAAACACCGATCTTCCTCGCGACGGCCCCCGTGAACGCTCCTTTCTCGTGCCCGAAGAGCTCTGACTCGAGCAGATTCTCGGCGAGCGCGCCGCAGTTGATCTGTACGAAGGGAGCCCCCGCGCGCTGAGAGGCCGTGTGAATGCACTCCGCGATCACCTCCTTGCCAGTGCCGCTCTCTCCGCGAAGCAATACAGTGGCATCGCTCGCGGCGACCTTTTCCGCCATCTGGAGCACCGCTTGCATCGCTTTGCTCCTGAAGACGACCCGGTCCGCGCCGAATGGCCCCGCGGCCAGCTCTTGGCGCAGGGCCGCGTTTTCGCGTTTCAGGCTTTTTCCGTCGAGCAGACGCTTGATCCGCAGTAAGACCTCATCGTTCTCGAAGGGCTTGATGAGGTAGTCGTGGGCGCCCGCGCGCATCGCCTCGACCGCGGTCTTGGCCGAAGCATGCGCCGTCATCAGGATGACATCACTGGGGACGGCTCTCGCTTTCAGCTCTTTCAGTAATGTGATTCCATCGAGCCCGGGCATTCGAATGTCGGAGAGGACGAGATCGGGTGCATCATCCTCGACGGCCTTCAGAGCGTAGGCTCCATCTTCGGCCTCTCGAACTTCATGCCCTTCCATCTCGAGCAGGTTCTTGAGAACCACACGTACTTTGCGTTCGTCATCAACGATCAGGATTCTGGCCATGGTCATTCCTTCTCAGCGGTCTTCCCGGGTCGCCGGAAAGCCGGAAGGCGAAGAGTGAATCTCGCCCCTCCCGAAGAGGGTTCCTCGAACTCGATCACGCCTCCGTGATCTCGAACGATCCTCCGCGAAACTGCGAGCCCGAGCCCGGTGCCGCCGGCACCACGGGTCGTAAAGAAAGGTTCGAAGAGCCGCTTGCGATTCTCCGGTGACACGCCGGGACCGTTGTCTTCGATCCACAGCTCGATCGCGTCGCGACCGCGGAGGGCGCAGGTGGACGCGGTGATACGAATCCGCGCCCGCGACCGATCGCTCTGGGCCTCGAGGGTCGAGACGGCATTGATGATCAGGTTCAGGATCACTTGCTCCAAGCGATCCGAGTCGGCGGCAACGAATGGCAGCCCCTCCTCACTCTCGATCCGACACTCCACGTTGCTCGTTTCGAGACGCGCTCTCATGCCGGAAACGATGCGACTTGTCAGCGCGACGATGTCGATCTCCTCGATCGAGAGCGACGAAGGGCGTGCCAGCGAAAGGAACTCCGCCACCAGGCGATCTATTCGCGACACTTCGCTCGGGATGAAGGCGAAGAGCTCATCATTCTCGCACTCGGACGCGTATTTCCGTCTGATCACGTCGGCCGAACCCTTGATGATCTCTAGTGGGTTGCGGATTTCATGGGCGATGGCCGGTGCCAATCGGCCGATCACCGCGAGTTGCTCCGACTCCCTGAGTGCATCCTGCGCGCGGATGAGCGCGACCACCGATCGTCCGAGAACTCCTATCACGGCCGCCAGTCCCAGAGCTGACGCTATTCCGAAGAAGTAAAGCGAGCGGCGCTGACTTCCGAGTACGCTCAGATAGGCTGCGGCGGCATCCACACCCAGGGCCGCCCCAACTTCGCGATCCCCTGATGCCGTCGTGGTCCAGATCGGCACGGCCGCAATGCGAAAAGGCTCGGAGCCGATCGTATGCAGGGCACCCGTAGCTTCGTGCCCGTTGAGGGCATGCCGGCACACCAGGGTGTCGGGTCCTAAATGTGTGAATCTGCCGCCGGCCGCGGCGGGAGATCGCGTGTCCAGCAACACGAAGCCACCGATATCTACGACAAAGAGTGCACCCAGATCGTTGGCCTCGCGAACCTTGTTGAGGTCGTGCTGTACCTCCCAGGTTTCCGGTGTGCGCGGGGTTCGTAGAAGGTCGAGCTCGCTGTGGCCCATGCGCTGCGCCATGGTACGCGCCACGGCGAGGAGCCGCTCCCCGTGCAACGCCTCAAAGCGATCCCGTGTTTGGGCGTACCGCAGCCAGGAACCCGCGTTCAGCGCCGCCAGGAAGAGGGCGGAGAAGACCAGCGCAGCCAACACCTGCCGCTTTCGTCGTGCCAGATCGACTTGGAGCGTGCGATCGCTTCCGTTCTCCACCGTCCCGGCCGCCTTTCGCATGACCAGCAACAGAAGGGGGCGGATCGCAATCGACCCGCCCCCGTGCTCGACCGTTGCGCCTGGGCTCTTTCGCTAGAAAAACACCGTCAAAGAGAAACGGTCGGTTGTGTCCAGCAATCCCAGATCGGCATAGGCGTAGTCGAGAGCGATGCCCATCGATCCCGACAGATCCAGATAGATACCTCCGCCAGCCGCCAGCCCTCCGGAGTCGTAGCCCTGGTCCGACGCGCCGATGCCGGAATAGCCCGCGCGAAGGTAATAGTTATCGAGCAAATTCAGCTCGGCACCCAGGCTGACTGTCTCCTCCGCGAAATTCTGCAGATCGGTAGCTCCACTCAGAGTCAGCAATGCCGAATCGGTGCTGATCAGATCGAAGCTCGCGGCGAAATTGACCGAGGCGGGAATCTCGTAGCTCTCCGCTTTGCGGTCCACCGGAACGCCATCCACGTCGTCGGTCAATCCGGATCCCGCGAACTCCATCTTAGGGCCCAGATCTCGCATCACGATGCTGAAGCGAGCGCCGTGGTAGTCGGTGAGGTACCGAAATCCGACATCGAATCCAAATCCCTGCGCACTTACCGCGTCGATCGCCTCGTTGATGTACTTCAGCGTGGCTCCAACGGCGACCCGATCGGTCATCTGGCGGGAGTAGGTGAGCCCCGCCGCTACCGAATAGGGCTCGAACATGCCGATGCCATCCGTGGCTTCTTCGGTTGTTCTAAGCATCTCACCCGCGGTGAAATAGTTGACGCTGGCGCCGATGGCCTGCTCATCGCCTACGGCCATCGAAACACCGAAGTAGTCCTGGGACATGCCCGCGAAATACTCGTGGTGGGTGAAAGTAGCGCTGGTTCCATCGATGGCGGAGACGCCGGCGGGGTTCCAATAGAGCGCTTCCGAGCCTTCGACACTGGCGACGGCCGCACCTCCGGTGGCGGTCATCGACGCACCGACCGGAACTCTCAGAAACTGGGCACCCGCAGTGCCGACGCGCGGATCCGCCGCGAAGGAATCTCCCGCAAAGACAGCCAGGGCGATCCCGCAAAACACCAAGTTGCTTTTCATGTTGTTTCTCCCGATCCGCGGCCCACACGAGGACCGCGGTTCGTAGAGGGGGCCGGTATCAGAAGACACCCAGCTCCTCCGTGCCCTGGATGATGGCGAACTTGACGAACGTGGTGCCGATGCCAGGCGCATCGATGTGCGCGGCATAGACACCCGAAGCGGCCCAGAAACCGCCTTCGTTCTTCAAGTCCCAACCCTCGATCGATGTCGTGGCTTCGATGTCGTCACCGTCCACTTCTTCGGTCCGGTCGTTGTCCGATCCAGCGCCGTGCTCTAGCGTCCGAACGAGGTCGCCCGCGACGTTGAAGATCCGGATCGTGCAACGCTCCGGAAGGCCGAAGAACTTCACGCGGCGAATGAACTGACTCTCGTCGTAGTCCGATGTCGCGTAGTAGGGATTTGGCACGACGCGGATGTCGTCGAGGTCGACCTCGGCCTGGGCGAGGTCGCGCCCCTGCCCGGCTTCGGTGGAAAAGCGGAACACGTCGGCGGTGGTGTTCGGTTTGGTCGTGACGAATCGGATGACCGTTCCCGAAGGCAAGAGCGCTCCCGTTTGCTCGAAATCGCCAACGATCAAGCGCGCGAAGAGCTCGGAGTTGCCATGGCTGGTGTCATCGATGTTGCCATCGGCGGCGTCCGACGCGAAATAGTCGTAGTCGCCCGTGTAGGCGTACGTCCAATCAGACGCGGGGAACCCGAAGTAGGGATCCGCCGTGCTGTCCGCCATGTCGTAGGTACCGATGGTGCCGCCACCGCTGTAGAGGATCGGGATTAGCCGCTCCTCCGTGCCGGCAGTCGCGTCCACCCAGTAGAGCCCGAAGGGAACCGGGCCGGAGGTCAAACTCTCGAACGCCCACCAGCCATAGTTATCGGGCGCGTAGTCCCAACGCATCTCAACGTCGGCCGAAGTGAGGTTCGCCAGATCACCGCCGTCGCGAGTGAAGCGGCCGACGTCGCCGTCGCCACCCCCCGCGCTCAGGTAGTAGGTCAGTTTGGCGCCTGCGTCATTCAGCGAGTGAAAAACGTCGGCACCGGGACCACCGTTGCCGTCGGGCTCGACCGTGTAGGGAACATCGTCGGGAGCAACCGCAATGACCTCATCGATCATCGGGTTGCCTTTGACGTTCTCTTTCCAGCCG
>NYZA01000256.1 GCA_002686955.1 Gemmatimonadota bacterium | reverse complement strand
GTGCAGGTGGAGGGGGGGAAGAGGGAAGAGGATAGATGGGGCGATAGAGAGGTTCCGCCCGTCCATCGCCGGAACCAGGCAAGCTCCCCGGCCCCGCATCGCGCTCGCGAACGTGGTCTTTCTCGATCCCTTGCTTTGTGCAGATGCCCCACAGGGTTGCTCGACGCGACGGCCTCTCGGCCGGAGCGTTCAGTCCAATCGAGGAAGCTCTGGTATCGGGAGATCCGACTCGGGCGGATCGAGATCGACCGTCCAGCCGCCGAATCTGCCGACAATGCCGACGCCGCCTCGGACTCGGCGGAGGTAGGAGACGGAGTCGAAGTCACGGCGCCAGCCTTGCTGGTCGAGGGCGCCGAGGCGGTGGGCGATGACGGGGTAGTGGTTGCCCCAGACCTGGTTGCCCCAGTCCGAGTATTCCCAGGCGGTAAAGAGCCAGCCTTGATAGACTTGCACGGCCTGCGACAGGTAGAGGTCTCCGAGGGGCTTCTCGAGCACGGTGCGCTGCCCTTTCATTGGACCAGCGTAGGGGATTCGGATCAGGTCGTACCAGCGTGCCACAATGAGTTCCTGGCGCGTCGGATCGAGCGCGACATCTCTCACCAAGGCCATCGTGTCCTGGAGCACAGGTTCGAATCGACCGGCGGCGATGCGGAGCACCCCGTACTGCTCCTCGTCCCAGGTGTCTTTTTCCGCGTGGAACGTATAGAGCAGATCGTCACCTGATTCGGCCAAATCCTGGTTATGAATTCTGAGGCCCTCCTGGATGAGATCGAGGGTATCGGTGACCACCGGAGCTAGTGGGTCGGTCAGATCGAGAATCCGCCCCATATTGACCGCGACATCGCCGTGCGCGAGTGTCTCCAGCATGGTCGCGCCCGAGTCGATGGTGGCACGGTGAGTTGCCACGGCGTCGGGCAACACTTCGTAGACTCGCAATCCGGTGGAATAACCTCCTAGATGGGCTGTCCGGCCCACGGCTGTGATTCGGCTTGGCGAGTGCGGAAGCGGGGTCAAGGCTTTTGTTGTCTCGTCAATGGCGCAGGCCAGGTAGTCGTCCCACGACGACACCTCCGTTGCGGCGACCGCGAGGTCGCCAGCGACGTCGTAGTCCTTCAAGTCATCACCAAATCCCAGCTCAGCGCCCGGAATCGGTTGCCCGTCCCGGACTTGCCACTGCTGAAGCCCACCGTAGCTTCCCTCCCTCGTCGTGTGCACGACGCGATCAGCGCCCACCGCCAGGTCGGTTCCGCCACCTGCCTCCTCTCTCCAAAGAAAGACCGGCGCGGCGAGGTTCGACACATCGTATGCAAGCAACTCGCTTTGCGAGAGCAGGAGGACGACAGGTCGCTGTGCGAGCGTCTCGATCGAACGCGTGCCGGCGTCCTCGATCGACGCGGCTAGCACGGGAAGTGCATCGGGCAAGACCCTGTACACGTCGACCCGATTGGACGCCCAAGCCACGAAAAGCCCACCCCACCCCACGCAGATGCCCCGGATCGAGTCGTGACAGCCTTCGGCGAACATCCGGAAGTCGAACCCAGCGCCCGTCGCGACTCGCTCCGCCTTGAAGAGGGCGCACTTGCTCGCCAGGTACAGGTCCTCGCCGCTCTCCCCACGGATATGGTGGAAACCTCGGCTCGCCTGGAATGAGGTACTCATGAGAACGGGGACTCGGGGATCGCTGAGGTCGATCTCGAAGAGGTAGCCGTTCTCTTCGCGCCAGTGGTTGATGCTGCGCCAGCCGGTCACGAAAGCGTCGGTGCCGATCACGGCGATGTCGGTGACCTCGTGCGCGGCGGGCAGCGGTAGCTCGGCTTCGATTCGTGGCCTGGGGCCCTGGTCGTCGATCACGAGCAGGCCGTGAGCGGCGGCCAGAGCGAGAAGCCCGTCTCCTTGCCAGCTCAGAGCGACAATACCGCTCGGCGGTATCAGGCCGCGGCGCTCGACGAAGTCGAGATCGCTCGTGAAGAGTGTACTGGCGCCCCAAGCGATCCGATCGCCCTTGAGAGCGACACGATCGGCGGTGGTCTCGAGGTAGGCCGGTCCCTCCGGGAAGAGCTGGAACTGACCGCCGAACGATGGTTGCGCTCCGCAGAGTGACGCGAAGAGCAGGGCTGCCGAGTGTGCTCGCGGACGACCGGATCGCTTGTGCATGGCTAGCTCCTCGGGATCCAGTAGATCCGGCTCTTCAAACCCGGGATGTCGTCTTCGATGCCGAGCACCTGACACTCCGCGACCTCGGGGGGACAGACGCCGGGGGGAGCGGGCGGACAGCCGCAGAAATCGTAGGAATCTTGGATCGAATTGAAATCGCAGTCCGGCTGCTGGACAATCGTCAGGGGGGCGAGCTGATTCCCGCTTTCCACATCGAAGACCTGCACCTGGGTGTTGGCGGTGGCCCTTGGAACGAAGAGCTTGACGCACTGCGAAACATCGTCGTTGTTGATCGCGAGCACCTCGACTCCGTTCGGGTCGTTCGTTCGCAAAGTCGAGACCTCCACGAAGCCCCCGTCCACCTCATCGAAGACCGGGAAGTCGATCGAGGGAGTGGCGACCGGATCGGGGTTCGTGTAGACGACGAGATGAGGTCTGAACCGATTCCCCAGATTGGGGTCGCTCTCGATGTTCTCGCTGCTCGCGAAGACGACGTTGTTCTCGACCCAGCGGGTTCGGTAGAAGCCCTGGAGGTGTAGTCCGTTGTTCAGATCTTGCGTGGAGTTCTCGCCGTTGTACGTCTTCCAGAAGCGAGCGATTCGGGAGATGTCGAGCCGCGGGCTGTAGTGCCAGGCATTCGCCTTTATGATCGGGTCGTTCGAGGCGAAGGCTCGAATCTGCGCAACGCCCTCGCAGAGGGCTACATCGAGCACGTTGCCTCCTCCGAAGTAACCTGCGTTGTCATCTCTATAGTTCGTGAAGGTCCTTTCCGCTATGACGTCCCGCCACTCGATGGTGTCCGGTTGGGCTCCAGGCCCACCCGGAGCCCTCATGAACATAGTGCGACTGAAGTTGAACTGCTGCAATGAGCCTAGCGGGCAGTTTGGCTTAGCGCCCGTGCAATCATCGCCCCGTTTCACCGGCCAAACAAGATAGGCGCGCTCGATCTTGTCGGCTGCATCGGTTGAGACCTTGTCATCGAAGTCTTTGAATCGAACGACGGCGTTCTGCGAGCAGTTGTACACGCACGGATGGCCTGTTTCGAGCAGAGGGCTGTCATGGTGCGTCTTGTCTGGGAAGCTCGACTCGTACCAGGTATCCTCCACATCCGCGCCATCCAGGTACATCACATGCCGGCTCGTCGTATACGGCGGCAAATTCAGCTGCTTCCTCTCCATCACACCCTCGATAGCAGCACGCACGCCCGGCATACCCAGGTAGATCTCAGTGGCAGCGCCGTTGTTGCGGGCGTCGTAAATGGCACGACTGTTGGGATCCAGCACGTCCCACAGGTCGTCGGGATCGCCTGAATAGCCGAAATGGTTGTCGTAGTACATGAGTCCGAGCGAGCCGTTGGCGACATGCTGTAGCGACATGACCTGCATCTCTTCGACCGAAGGCGGTCGCGTTCCCTCGGGCTGCTCGGGGCGGAACTGAATCACGCCGACCGTTCCGCGGTAGCTGCTCTCGGTGTCGCCGGTCCAGTCTTTCTCGTCGTTGTAAAGGTCCGCCGCAGTGCGGCACCAAGCCGCGACGGCGCTCATGATCTCCATCGGTTCGTCGTACATGCTGCGGATCGGCACGATGTTCGGGAGCAGGATGTGGCAGACGTTGAGCATCTTTCTCAGGCAACCCGTGGGCTCTTGGCAATTGCCGTTGCCGAAGCTCTCACCGTCGGCGAATACGTCGTCGGCGGTGAAAAGGAATGCCGGGTGGAAGTACTCGATCTCGCCGGATTCGGGATCCTCGAGACCTTCTTCGTAGGCTTCGAGGAACTGCCCTTGCTCGAGCACGTCGTTCACCTTGTGGTAGGTGATTTCATCCGCGACGATCCAACCCAAGAGCCCCGGGTTCTTGTTGAAGGTGGCGACCCAGTCCTTGACTAGATCGTTCGATGTGGGAACGCGCGGCTCGAACCTGGGGTAGACCGGCAGGTAGGGGAGCAGCTTCATGTTCCATGAGTTCGCGGAGGCAAGCATCAGGGCAAGGTGGCGCTTGGTCGGGTAGTTCCAGGCGAAGGAGGGGTGGGCCACGACCGTGTTGAACTCCATGCCGTGATCGCCTCCGCCTCCGGGACCGATCTCTTTGTATCGCTGCTTGATCTCGTCCGGTGCGGTGACGAGCCCGTTGTCGTGAAGGATCCGGGGGACGAAGGGCTCCTGGTTGACGAAGAGAGTTCCTTCTGGGTGGATTTGCACATGGGTCGGGTCTCCGCCGACCTGAGTCCATTGCAGACCGTCGTACAGGTATAGGTCGTCGAGCCAAACCTCGTCGCACGCGGGAGGGTCGCAATCGCTTTGGCCGACTCGCGGAAAGAGCTCCAAGCTCAGGTCGATCGACTTGACCGGGCCGTCAAGATCGGCGGTGGCGGTCAAAATCGTGGTGAACTTGGTCCAGGCGCCGTAGGGGTCGAAGCTGGTGAAATCTCTCGCGATCAGTTCCGTGGAGTCGTCGTCGTAGACGATGTTGAAGTTCACTCTGAGTTGGGGCGTGTAGGCGGCGCGGGCCCAGAAGGTCAGATAAATCTTCCCGGTTTCCCATTGATCGAACTGCACCGTGCGGTCAATGAGGCACCCGCACTGCTCGGGGTCTCTTCGATAGACGAGTTTCTCACCGGCGAGTGGACCTCGGAGGTGCAGGACTTCGCCGTCGCGCACGCCGTCTTCGACAAAATCGATGTTCGCTTCGGGGTCGGTGCCCTCCTCATAGATCGGCACCAAGACCGGCCGTAACTCCTGCTGGCCGTCCGGGCCGCAGAGGACCGTACCGGTGTGCCGCCACCAGAACATCTGCTGCGGTTCGGTTCCCTCGGTGGCCTGGCAACATTCAGAGTAGAAGACGTTGAAGTTCTGGCAATCGCCGCCGTCTTCCTCATGTAAGAACTCGAACCCCGGGTTCTCGAGCATGTTGTAGGCGGGCGTCGGCTGCGGCGGAGGATTCTGTCCATCCGCCCGAAGCGGGAGACCGGTGACAAGGAACATAGCGACGCCGCCGAAGAAAGCGGCTGATCCGCGCGCTGACTGCCAGCTACCGGATGTTAGAGAGCGGAGAGCGGAGAGCGGAGAGCGGAGAGCGGATGACCCACGGGAACCTCCAGTTCCTTAGCCTTGCGCACGCCCCTCGTCCACCTCTGAATGCGCTCTTCTCGCCGCGCACAGGCCGAACATCGAGGCGGTCGCGCGATCACTTCAGGATCCATACTCAACCGTCGAGCAGCGGCTGTCAACACCGAATCTCGACATTTGGGCTTCAACTCGTCGATCGGGTCAATCCGGGTCCAAGAGTGCCGAATAGTCGGCGGTTTTCCGCGCAGCCACAGAGGGAGGAGCTCAGGATTGGGGAAGTGCATCTCGTTCGAAAGACAGAAACGACCACTGGAGAACACAATGTTCAAGACGCTACTTGCACGCAACGCATCGGGTGTGCTCGGCGCCGCCGGCCTTCTGCTCGGGGGGAGCGCGCCAAGCGAAACGGTTGTCATCCGCCCGTGCGGACTCCCCGAGGGATTCTGGGATGTGATCAGATACAGGCCCTTTCTCGAGCAAAGTGGGGCGAGTGCCGAATCGCGGCGTTCCGGCGGCACGGAGGGCGTCGCGTTCGGGGATGCGGAGCCGCTGGGCGGGCCTGGCTGCGAATGGCGGCAGTCCGCCTGCCAGTGCGCGGTCCTCCCGGAAATCCGTCTTCTCGAAAGGTCAGTCGCAGTCCTATCCCGCCACGAGTCGCCCTCGAAGCGCGCGCTCCAGGGCTCCGATATGCCCCGCCGTGGCCCCGCAGCATCCCCCCACCCACCGCGCTCCGGCCTCGACCCAAGGAAGGGCCGATTCGGCGAGAACCGATGGGGGTGAGGTGTGAGAGAAGCTCCAGCCCAGGCGCCCGAGCGAAGCACCCGCGTTGGGGTAGGCGCCGACCGCGATTCCGGTCCCCCGACACTCCTCGAGCAGTACCGCGACCGCCGTGCCGGCGACCGAAGGGAGGCAGCAGTTGACACCGATCGCCAGGGGTTTCGACGAGACGACCGCCCGCGCGCAATCGCGGAGCGACTCGCCCGATGGCAGCCGACCGTCGCGGCGCAGCGTGAAGCTGACCATCACCGAAAGTCCAGCCTCATGGGCGGCCGAGATTGCGATCTCGGCCTCGACGCGGCTGTTGAATGTCTCCGCCAGGACCAGATCCACTCCCGCGAAAGCCAGTTCGTTGGCTCGCTCTCGGTGCTCGGCCAAGGCCTCCTCCGCATCGGGAACCAGATCGGCTCGGAAACAGTCCTCCAAGGGGGAGAGGGAGCCGGCCACGAGCACGCTTCGCTCGAGCGACGCCGCTTCGACCGCCTCGCGGGCCAGGCGCACCGCCGAACAGGTGAGCCTCAGCGAGCATCCCACCAAACCGACCCGCTCCAGAGCACGCCGGTGGGTTCGGAAGGTGAGAGCGGTGATGAGTTGGGCGCCGGCTTCCACATGGGAGCGATGGATCTCTCTCACGACCCCGGGAGCCCGATGAACCCCGGCGGCGGACCAGAGGGGGGGACCGGCTCCGATCCCCTGCTGCGAGAGCTCGGCGCCGCAACCGCCGTCGATCAGCAGGATTCCGCCTCCGCTTCGCCAACGCTCGAGAAACTCATGCATGGGATCGACCCGCGGCTGTGCAAAGAGAGAACGGACCCCGTCCCCGGTGGATGAGCCCGATCCGACCTGTCGATCCTGACACAGAACGCTTCTTTCTTGAAGCCGGTGTTTGGGGCCCGCATGTCATTCGATCTAGTCTCCGTCTTCGCGACTCTCATCCTGCCTTGCGCGGTGTTGATCCTCTTCGTGCGCCTCGCCGCGGCGGCCGTGCGTCAGATCGGCTCGAAGCCCAAGGCGCGTAAGCCGGCATCGCGGCCGACCCCCCAGCCGGAACCCAGTCGCACCGAGCCCCTTCTGAAGCGCGCGAGCGCGATAGTGGAGGCCCAGAAGGAGCAGGAGCCGGAAGAGAAGAACGACTTCCGTGTCTCGGAATGGGGGACGAGCGTCACGATGATGCGGGAGATGTTCAGCACGCTCTCCGATGAGCTCGAGCTCCCGCCGGAGGCTCGAGAACGGCTGGAGGCTCGACTGAAGGCGTTGGCCGCTGCGGACGAAGGCGAAGAGCAGGGCGAGGATGAGGGCGATGGAGGAGAGACTCCGGCCGAAGAGAACGATCCTTTCGCCAACGGGCCGATCTCATCTCTCGAGCTGAACGACGACAACCCCTTCGATTGGCCGACCCACCTCATCGACCACCGACCGCCTTCTTGAAACCTCTCTTCGTGGACCCTTACAATCCCAGCTTCTCGATGATCTGCTGGGCCTTTTCCGCGCGGATCTCTCCCGACTGCGCCAAGAGACGCGCCACCAGCTCCACCTGACCGTCTCTTGCGCCCGCGGCCCGCGCGACACTCCTCGCGTGCAGCGACATGTGCCCTCGTTGGATTCCGATCGTCGCGAGCGCGCGCAGGGCGGCGAGATTCGATGCCATGCCCGCGCAGACCATGACGACACCGAGATCGGTCGCGTCATCGACCGACGCGATCTTCAGCGCCAGGCTGGCGAGGGAATGAACCCGGATCGCACCTCCGACCGTGCCGACCGCCATCGGCATTTCGATTCGGCCGAACAGCATGCCCTCTTCGTCGACACGCCAGGTGGCCAGAGGCCCGTAGTGGCCCTCCCGAGAGGCGTACGCATGTGCCCCCGCCTCTACCGCCCTCCAGTCGTTGCCCACGGCCAGGCAGACCGCATCGACGCCGTTCATGATCCCTTTGTTGTGCGTGACCGCGCGGTAGGGGTCGATCTCGGCGAATCGTGATGCCTCGGCGATCTGGTCGCGCACCGCCGGCCCCGGAATCTTCGCGATCGCCAGCGCCGAGGGTGGAATGCGTGTTTCGACGCGCACCAATCTCCGATCCGCCAAGTTGGAGAGGATTCGCAGCCCCGGCCGCCCGCCCGCGAGCCCCGCGATCCGATCCGCCAGCCGCTCGGCGGCGGTGTTCACGAGGTTCGCGCCCATGGCGTCCCGGCAGTCGATGGCGATGTGCACGACGAGTTGAGCCGGATCGCCAGGCAGCCTCCGCACTTCGATCGCCCTGGCCCCTCCACCGCGAGCGACCAGGTTCGGGTGGCAAGCATCGGCAAGCCCGATCAGATCCTCTTCTTCGCTCCCGATCCGTTCGATCGCACCTTCCGGATCGTCCACATCGAGAACCTGCACCTGGGCGATCATTTGCGGGTCATCGGCCTCGGAGATGAAGCCACCCCCTTCGCGAACGATGCGGGCCGCGTTCGCCGCCGCCGCCACGACCGAGGGTTCCTCCACGACCATCGGCAAGACCCGCTCCTTGCCGTCGATCAAGAAGTTCGGGCAGACGGCGAAGGGGAGCTTGTAGGTCCCCAAGACGTTCTCGCTCAGATTGTCGGCATCGGCCAGCAGCAACCCGCCCCAATCGAGGGCGCGGAGCTCGTCGTGATCCATCTCGATCCGCTTTCGGAGCTCGCGCCGTCGTTCCTCGATCGAGAGCCTGTACAGTCCGCTCATTCGAGATGATGTGCCTGGCTTCATCGTGGTTCTCCGCGACCGCTCCTTCGCTGGCGGCGGGATCGGCCCGCAGCGCGGCTTTCGCTCGGATTGGGCAGGCGATCGCTCGGTCTCTGACTGTTGATTATGACCCCCTTGACGCGCGGGGTCGATCGATTCACGCCCCGATCTCGCAGGAGAAAGCCTCGCGCCCGATCTCCCGCAGCGCCGCGACCACCCTTCGCTCTCGCCCGGGCGCGAGCGCGATCACGGATCCCCCTCCCCCCGCTCCGGTCATCTTCGCTCCAAGGGCGCCGGCGGCTAGAGCCACCTCGCAGAGCCTATCCAACCCGGATGTCGAGACGCCCAGTTCCGCCAACAGCGCATGATTCCGGCTCATCAGCTCGCCCGCCTTCCCGAAATCCGCGATTTCGATCGCCCCTCGGGCCGCGCACGTGGTTTCGGCGATTCGCGCGAAGAGGCTCGCGATGCCCTTCGGGTCCTTCTCCAGGCGGTCTCGAACCCGTGACACGATCGCGGTCGTATTCCGCCTTCCCGGCTCACGGGCGATCGCCAGGGTCATGGGGTCGGCCAAAGCGATCGGCTCCCATCCCTTGCCCCGCACGAACCAACCGATGCCGCCTCGGGCGGTTGCGGCCACATCGACACCGGAAGGACTGCCGTGGAAGACCCGCTCCGCCACGGTCGCCCACTCCTCGATCGCCGGGCGGTCGTCCGGAAGTCCCATATGGGAGCTCAGAGCCGCCGCGGCGGCGACAAAGAGCGCGGCGGAGCTGCCAAGCCCCGCCCCCAGAGGGATGTCGCTGGTCGCTCGGAGCCTGAGCGGCGCCCGCAAGAGGTCGCGGGCCTCGAGAAAGTGCGCGAGTGCGGTATCGACGATCCGCTTTCCGGTAGGGCGAGCCTCGAGATCCCACGGGTCCACCTCCATGACCGGGCCCCCTGAATCCTCTATGACCTCCACCACGACCCCCCGATCGATCCCCGCCGCGAGGGCGGGATGGCCGTGAACGACGGCGTGCTCGCCGAAGAGGATCACCTTGCCGCGCGAGATTCCGACCCCGCGCCTCATGCCCCCTCTCCCCCGAGATCCGCCCAGCGCGCGAGCTCTTCCCCCAGCACCCGGGGGGTTCGCCAGAGCTCTCGTACGGACCGGCAGCCACAGAGGAAGAGCGCCGTGTGGATCGACCGAATACAAACGCTCATCAGCTCTTCCACGGCGCGAGGGCCGCCGCTGCGTTGCGCCTTCAGCGCCGGCGTCGCCAATCCCGCCGCGCTGGCTCCGAGCGCGAGCGCACGCGCCATGTCGATCCCGTTTCGGAGCCCGCCCGAAGCGAGGATCGTCAACCCGGAATCGCGCACTTGCAGCAACGAGGCCGCCGTTGGAATGCCCCAATCCCAGAAGAGCTCGCCCAGCGCCTTGGCCTCTTCTTTCGCCCGCAGCGTCTCCACCCCCACCCACGAAGTGCCTCCCGCACCCGCCACATCGAGGTGCGTCACCCCCGCCCGCCGGAGCCGCCCGGCGACCTCAGCCGAAAGCCCACTGCCCACCTCCTTCACGATGACCGGCACCGGCAGCTCCTCGACCAGTCGGGCCAGCGTCTCCTCGCCCCGCCGAAAATCGCGATCCCCCCCCGGCTGCACCAACTCCATCGCCGGATTGAGATGGACGCAGAGCGCGTCGGCCCCAACTGCGCCCACCAGATCGGTCAGGGCCTGCGCCGACAGCTCCCGCGCCTGAACGATTCCGATGTTGCCGAAGAGCAGGATGTCCGGGGCGACATCGCGAACGCTGTAGGTCTTCGCGAGGGAGCGATCGCCGAGCATCGGGCGCTGACTTCCGAGACCCATCGCGATCCCCAGCGCCTGGGCGGCCGTCGCCAAATCGGCGTTGATCCGCTCCGCCTTCTCGGTGCCGCCCGTCATACCGCTGATGTAGACGGGGGCGGCGAGCTCCTTGCCGCAGAGCTCCACCGAAGTGTCGACTTCGTCCCAAGAGAGCTCCGGAAGCGCTTGGTGGACGAGCTGCACCTGCTCGAGAAGGGTCGTGCGCTCACGAAACGCGACATCGCGCTCAGCACAGAGCGTGAGATGATCGACCTTTCGATCCTG
The DNA here is from genome assembly GCA_002686955.1 of Gemmatimonadota bacterium. Lineage (GTDB taxonomy): Bacteria. The sequence goes on along the minus strand of NYZA01000256.1, from coordinate 5,491 downwards.
AATGCGGTCGGACAACAGCTTGCTCCGGAGGGGATGAGTGAGATGTGACGCGGCCGAGCATCGAAACTATTCACCCTAAGCGAGTTGCGGCTGGTGCGTCAACCGCTGAAGTGGCGCCCGAACTCCGCCTCAGCCGTCCCGTACCATCGCCCGAAACACCCGAATTCGACGCTTCCGCGCGGTGCGCACCTTGAACCAGCGAAAGTCGGTGAGGAAGAGACGGAAGCGCCGCCGGATTCCCCATCGGCTCCGGTACACGCGCAAATGTTCATTGTTGCTCGACCAATAGTTCGGAACACTTGCGATGATCCAGCTCCCGGGGCGAAGCTGCCTCAGCAGCCTCAGATCGTCGAGATGCTCCAGCACCTCGACCGCGATCGCCACATCGTACTCCTCCCCGAGGTCCGCCGGATCGTACGCACTTCCGGTGGAGAAACGGCTCCGCCAGTCGGGCATCCTTCCCCGCGCCACATCTACCGCCGACGCGCTGATATCGATCCCGCGGTAGCCTCGAAAACCGGCCTCACGGATCATCGCGGCCAGCTCGCCCCGTCCGCAGCCGATCTCCAGAATCCTCCCCTCCGGTGCCACGCAATCCCCAAGGAACTTCAGCACCTGCTCATACACCGGGGCGTAGTGCTCGGTCTCGTGGTGCTCCCCATCGCGATACTTGCTCTCGTAGTATTCGGCCGAGCGCTCCACCGCTACCACATTCGGAACACCGAGCCTCTTCATGCGCCGGTAGCGAAGGCGATCGAGAGGGTTGCGAGACCCTCGATAGAAAAGGGAGCGGATCGACTGTTCTCGCGCCATGAATGCGGCCGCATTCGGCCCGAGAATCGCTCCCAATTCCAGCTCGACCGGTGTCGCCACATAGTTGGCGAGCTGCCTTCGCCCGCGCCGATCGAGCCCCTTGCTCTTGCGCCGCCAGATGTTCGATACATGCTGCAACGCAACCGTCGTCTCCGGGAGCCGCGAGTCGATCTCTCCCAGATCGCGAAGTCGCCTCGCGGCCGCTTCGATCTTTTCCGAAAACGCGGAATCGACGCTGCGCCACAGCCCCTCGGGATACCCACCGGCCTCTTCCCAAAACGCCCGCGAAAGAACAACGAAAGAGCCGGCCTTGAACGACCCCATATCTCTGTTCTGACGCCAACGAACGGTGCGACCGGTCACGATGTCGTGGTAGAGAAACTCCCTCTGCCCGAACATGTTGGCATCGGCGTGTTCCTCCATCGCCCGCTCCAGAGCCGCGATCTTGTAGGGGGACTGAATATCGTCGCTGTCCACCACTCCGAAGTAGTCTCCGGTCGACCTGCGCACCAGAAGATTGCGCTTATCGGAGAGCGGCATCCGCCCCAGTCGAATGTATTGGATGGAAAGCAGCGGATTGGTGTTGTCGACGGCCCCGATCGCTTCTTCAGTGCCATCGCTTCCGTCGTCTCCGATCAGCAGCTCCAACCGAGAACTGTGTTCACGCTGATTGACGATGGAACCGACCGCGAGCGGAATGATGAAGTCCCGCTGATAAGTTGGCATGATGAGGGAGATCGTCGCCATCTCAGTAGAGCCTCATGTCAGATCGACCATCCAGCGCTCCTTGCAGCGCGAAGGATTCCGCTGAGGATCTCGGTAGTCCGCGCAGCCGTGCTCCTTCTCAAAAGCGCGGCGAAGAGACACACGCCTGTTCCAACGCCCGGAAAACTTCTTCCACCTCTTGTTGATCGAGTCCACCGTGCGAATGCTCGAAGTGTAGCAAGCCTGGTCGCCGCCGAGCTCGATCGCGTAGCGATACAGCTTCCACCAGAGATCGGAATCGATGCCGCACGACACCGCCTCGGTCCACTCACCGAATCCGCCGCAGGCGCGAAGCACCGATGCTCGGAGCGCGAATGTCGTGCCCTGAACCCGCCGGCTCGTGAACGGGCGCGGGCGCCCCGAGCGCCCCACCACCTGACCAAAGACGATCGGAAAGCGCTCCAACAGCTCCGCGAAGCGCTTGAGGCCGCCGCCCGGCGCAAGCTCATGGTCGTCATCGAGAAAGACCAACCGATCGTGCGCCGTGAGACGAGCGGCCAGATTCCAGAGCCGTGCTTTGCACATGGCGAGACGAACCTTCGGCAGGTAGAGCCACAACCCTTCGACACCCCGCGGAATGGCGACCCCCAGCTCCGCGATCATCGGGTCGTCGAGCCTTCGCACGAAGACCTCTCGCCCCCCCGCGTCTTCCCGCCGCTCCGCTCCACTCACCAGCGCCGCATGCCCGGGAGAACCGTCGTCGCAGACTAAAACCGTCGCCAGCCCGGGGCTCTCGGCGTCTACCAGTGAGCCCAGGGTCCGCTCCAGCGCGCGATGGCTTCGGTCCTCGTCCCCCTCCGGCGCATAGTGGGCGACAATCACCGCGATCTTGTTCAGTGCGTCAGCTTCCACTCGACACCGCCGGTTCTTTGAAAGCCAAGAATGCCGTCTTCATGTAGGCGAGGCTCCTCCTCCGCGCCGCCGCGGCCAGCTCCTCGCCCGGGCCAGCGAGGGCGTAAGGCAGCTCCCAGATTCCCTCGTTTCGATAGAGTGTTCCGGAACCGCCACCGAGGCTTTCGTTGTAAACAACCCCTTCCTCGATCCACTGAATACCGCGATCGTTCGTCCTGCACGCGAACCCCTCCCCACCGCGAAGCCCCGACACACCGAAGAGCCCCTCCGCGCGCGCCCCCTCCCCGATCAGGTCCAGTATCGTCGGGATCACATCGACCTGACTCACGATCTTGTCGATCTCGATCCCCGCGCCCTCGAAGCGCTCCGAAAAGAACACGAGCGGAATATGGCCGTTCATCGGGTGATTGCGGATCTCCCGGTGAATCCCCAAGCCGTGGTCGGCGGTGAAGACGAAAAGGGTGTTCTCATACCAGGGCTTCGCGCGAGCGCTCTCCAAAAACTCCGCGATCACCCGATCTACATAGGCCATGGTCCGCCTGGCGCGTTCGTGCTTCCGAGCGCCGCCCTCCACGCCGCCGATCCGCCCCGCGTACTCCTCGGGAACCCGAAAAGGCTCGTGATTCGTCGTCGTGAAAACCACGATGAAAAAGGGGCGAGACGAATCATCGCTCAGCTTCAGAACCCCCTCGAAAAGATGATGGTCGTATCTTCCCCACATCGTGCCGGGAGGCTTCTCCGCGATCGGATCGTCGTCCCAGTCGACGACCCGATCGAAACCGTTGGCGATCGCGAACCCCTCCATATTGTCGAAACCCGCGTCCCCGCCACAGACAAAAAGATTCGTGTAGCCGAGATCGTGGAATATCCGCGACGCCCGCCCGGCCTCATTCCCGGAGAAGCTCGATTCCACCTGAGAGATGATCGGCTTGCCCGGCAGCACGGGCAGCGACGTCAACAAGGAACCCAGCCCGAAAGCGGAACGGATTCCGTTCGCGAAGCACCGGCTGAACGACACCCCGTCCCGCGCCACTCGCGCCAGATTCGGCGTGATCCTCCGATCGAGATCGGGGTTGAGGAAGTCACAGTTTTCAGACACGAACGACTCGAGCACGATCAGCATCACATTTGGCGGCGGTCCCGGCCCCCGCGCCATCATCGGACCCCTTCGCCCCGCCGCCGAATCGCCGCCTTCCCTGAGGTCCTCCACTATCCTGCGCGCCTCCTCCCCGTCGATCTCGGCGAGCGCAGCGGAAACATCTTTTTCGGCCGAATACTCGATCACCGAGCGCATCAAAAAGTAGGTGGGGTTCTGCGCCAGCATATTCGCCATGTGATCTCGCGAAAAATGGGCATGCCCCCAGTTCACCGGCCGCTCCTGCGTCCCTCCCCGCGCGAGAATGTAGAGCACGAGGGCCGACCCCGCGAATGTGAACGAACGAACGACCGCCCGGCTCTTCCCCACCCTGGCGATCCCCACCAACCGGCCCGATACGATCCACGTGAAAAGCGCGACGACCGCGACCCAACCCAGCGCATGGACCCAGATCGGATACGACTCCCACAGAGACTCGTACACCTCCGGACCGCCGGCGCCGTACATCACCACCATCGCGTTGACGTGGCTTCCGAATTCGTTGAACCACTCCAAATCGACGCTGCTCAGCACGCAGATCACGGCACAGACCGCGGCCAAGTAGGTCACGATGCCGACCCGCAATCCGCGCAGCGGCCACCCCAAAACCGGCAGATGGACCAGAAGGGCGATCGGCGCGAGAATATCCGCCGCCATCAGCGAATCGAGTCGGAGCGCCACCCAGAAAGCGCGCGCATAGAGCGCGACATGATCCGGCCGAAACGCTTCGGCGAAATAGGCCAGAAAAACGAGCCGCCAAAGCGCGAAGAGCGCGATGAGGGCGAGATAGCCCAGGATCAGAACCTGGAGCTCGGGCGGAACGATGCCGGGAGTGCGGCGGGCGATCTCTTTCACGGGCATCTTCGAAGAAAACACCCGGCGAGGACCGGTCCGCTACTCGGGACGGGCGGCGTAAACGCTGACCTTCTTGCGGGAGCGCCCCATGCGCTCGAAAGACACGAAACCGTCGATCAGCGAGAAGATCGTGTAGTCGCGCCCCATCCCCACATTGGTGCCAGGATGGATCTTCGTGCCGCATTGCCGAATGATGATCGAGCCCGCGCTCACCTCTTCGCCGCCGTACGCCTTGATGCCCCTGCGCTGCGCGTTGGAATCGCGCCCGTTCTTCGAGCTTCCGACACCTTTCTTGTGCGCCATTTCTCAGCTTCCTTTCGCGCTACGCGTCGATGCCGATCACTTCGATCAGGGTGAAGGGCTGGCGGTGCCCGACCGTGCGATGATAGTTCTTCCGCCGTTTGAACTTCTCGACCATGACCTTCTTGCCCAGCCCGTGCTCGAGCACCTTCGCGCGCACCTTCACGCCCTCGAGCGTGGGAGCGCCCACGCGGCGATCGTCGCCGGCCGAATACAAAAGGACATCGTCGATCTCGATCTCGGCGCCCTCGCTCGCATCGATACGAGGCACCCGTATCCGACCTTCCGGCTCCGCTCGAAACTGCTTTCCACCGCTGCGCATGATCGCGTAGCTCACTGGCTCAACTCCCGCATCGTTTGGGGGCGGCTGCCCACGCGTCACCGTCGTTCGCCACGGCATCGCATCGTCAAATGGGCAAGCAAAGTCGGTAAGTATATGAACGCGGGTGCGCGTGGTCAATCGAAGTCTCGCGCTCCAGCCCAGGATCCGCCCGATCGCCTTGACGCCGCACCCCCTCCCCCCTACCGTCCCGGAAGGAGGGCACCATGACCCTGGAACGGATCTTCATAGGCATCGCCGGCATGATCGGCGCCGGCAAATCCACCCTCGCCACCGCCGTCGGCGAGCATCTCGGCATCGACGTCTACTACGAGCCGGTCGAGAACAACGAGTACCTCGAGGACTTCTACCTCGACACCGCGCGCTACTCCTTCTCGACCCAGATCTACCTCCTCAACCGCCGCTTCCAACAGCACCAGGAGATCATCTGG
>NYZA01000255.1 GCA_002686955.1 Gemmatimonadota bacterium | reverse complement strand
TCTCGGAGCTCTTGTAGGGACCGTCAGTCCAGCTCGAACTCCTCGCGCCAGTTCGCCCCATCCTCGAACTCCGGCTGCGATTCCTTCTCCAATACGAAAGAGCCGACGCACAATCGCTCCATGTGGGTTCTCATGAAGCAGCGGTAGGCGTCATCGGGCGTGCACACGATCGGCTCCCCGCGCACATTGAAGCTCGTGTTGATGATGACGGGGCACCCCGTGCGTCGCTCGAACTCGGCGATCAGATCGTAGTAGAGCTCGTTGTCTCTCCGGGCGACCGTCTGGATCCTGGCCGAACCGTCCACGTGCGTAACGGCCGGAATCGTTCTTCGATCCTCTCGCACCTGCGCCACGAGCAACATATGAGGGCTCGGCGTCTCGAGCTCGAACCACTCCGAGCAGCGCTCCTCCAGCACCGATGGCGCGAAGGGTCGAAAGCTCTCGCGGAATTTGATCGCGAGGTTGATCGTGCTTTGCATCTTCGGATCGCGTGCGTCCCCCAGGATCGAACGGTTCCCCAGGGCTCTCGGACCGAACTCCATACGCCCCTGGAACCAGCCCACGACCTTCCCCCCTTCGATCCAGCCGGCGGTCGTCTCGATCAGCTCGTCCCGATCCAGCTTCCGATACACCGCCCCCTTGGCATCGAGCATCATCTGGATCGCCTCGTCCCCGTATTGCGGTCCGAAATATGGCGCACGCACCGGTGCGACTCGCTCCTTCTTCAACAGCGTATTCCAAATATAGTACGCAACACCGATCGCACCGCCGGCATCTCCAGCGGCCGGCTGGATGTAGATCTCTTCGAAAGGAGTCTCCCTGAGGATCCTGCCATTCGCAACACAATTCAGCGCCACACCGCCGGCCAGACATAGGTTCTTGCGGCCCGTCGCCTCGTACATGTGCATACATATTTTCAGCATCACCTCTTCGGTGACCACCTGCAGCGACGCGGCGATGTCCTTGTGAAACTGCTCAAGCTCCGATTCGGGCCTACGCCTGGGCGAACCAAAGTGCTCTTCGAAGTGCCGGCCCGTCATCCGCAAGTTCCAGTCGTATTCGAAGAAACTCATATCGAGCGCGAAGCTACCGTCGTCACGAACATCGATCAGAGAGCGGATCTTATCGGCGTACTTCGGCTCGCCGTACGGCGCCAAACCCATCACCTTGTACTCGGCGCTATTCACCTTGAAGCCGAGATAGTAGGTGAATGCCGAGTAGAGCAAGCCCAGAGAGTGAGGGAACTGTATCTGCTTGAGTATCTCCACCTCGCCACCTCGGCCCACACCGTAGGTCGCGGTCGCCCATTCACCGACTCCATCGACCGTAAGGACCGCCGCCTCGTCGAAAGGGGAGCAGAGGAAAGAGGAGCAAGCGTGGCTCATATGATGCTCGGCGAAGAGCACGTCCTTCTTCCACCCGAGCTCACGCCGAATCTCTTGCGGAATCCAGAGCTTCTGCTTGAGCCAGATCGGCATCGCCTTGCAGAAGGAAACGAAGCCGCGCGGAAATGTGTCGAGATACGTCGTGAGGATTCTCTCGAACTTCAAAAAGGGCTTGTCGTAGAAACCAACGGCGGAGATCTCTTCCGCCGTGATTCCCGCCTCTTCGAGCACGAAGTTGGCCGCGTTTCGCGGGAACGAAGGGTCGGCCTTCTTCCTCGTAAACCGTTCCTCCGAAGCCGCGGCGACGATCCGTCCGTTGTGGAGCAGGCACGCGGCGGCATCGTGGTAGTAACAGGAGATGCCGAGAATGTACATGGCTCAGAACTGCCTACTTGCTCGAGATGAAGGATCGATCGGTCCCTTCTCGTGCGAGATCCACAAGGTCCCGCCATGGGGAGCGAGCCGCCGAAGTGGGTCTTTCTTCGTGAGCTTCCAATAGAGCGCGACCGGGGTCATCGCCGAGGCGTACCCCAAGGCCAAGGCGATGGTCGTGATCGCCGCCGCCAATGCGCGCACGATCCTCTCCGCGACGTGCTGAATCGACTCGGTCACTCGCCTGAGCGCCGGCGGTTGCCACTTCTTGGTCAGAGAGAGCGAGATCAGCGTAGCGGCGATTCCGAGCGGAATCAGCCGCAGGGGATGCTCAGCGAAATGCCCCGCGATCGCCGCCGGCAGCTCCTCCATCGGTCTCAGGAACGGAGCTTGGCCGAGGCCGTGCGCAGCGCTTCCGAGCTGCGTTCGGTCTCTTCCCAGGGGAAGCCGTCGCGCCCGAAATGGCCGTACGCGGCGGTGCGCTGGTAGATCGGGCGGAGCAGATCGAGTCTCGCGATGATCCCCTGGGGCGTCAGGTCGAAACACTCCCTGACCAGCCCGGTGAGCTGCGAATCATCGAGCTGCCCCGTGCCTGCCGTATCGACGCGGATCGACACCGGCTCCGCTACACCGATCGCATAGGCGAGCTGCACTTCGGCCCGTTCGGCCAGCTCAGCCGCCACCAAATTCTTCGCAACGTGCCGCGCGGCGTAAGAGGCGGAGCGATCCACCTTCGTGGGATCCTTGCCGGAGAAGGCTCCTCCACCGTGACGCCCCGAGCCGCCGTAGGTATCGACGATGATCTTGCGACCGGTCAGACCGCAATCGGCGTGTGGGCCCCCCTTCACGAAGCGCCCCGTCGGGTTGATATGCATGATGACCTGGCCCGGCTCGGAGAGCTCGCCTGGAAGGGTCGGATTGATCACATGCTCGATGATGTCGTGGCGTAGCTGCTCAGTCGAGACGTCGTCGGAGTGTTGTGTGGACACCACCACCGTGTCGATGCGGCGGGGCGTGTGCCCTTCATACTCCACGGTGACCTGTGTCTTTCCGTCGGGGCGCAGATAGGGCAGCACCCCGTCACGCCGCACCTGAGAAAGGCGCTGCCCCAGCCGGTGGGCCAGAGCGATCGGCAGAGGCATGAGCGACTCGGTCTCACGGGTGGCGAAGCCGAACATCAACCCCTGGTCCCCCGCTCCCTCTCGATCAACGCCCATGGCGATATCGGGCGACTGCTCGTCGATCGCGGCGAGCACCGCACAGGTATTGAAGTCGAACCCCATCTCGGCATCGGTATAGCCGATCTCCCGAACCGTCTCGCGAACCACGGCGGGGATGTCGACATATGCCCGCGTCGTGATCTCGCCGGATACCAGAACCATGCCGGTGGTCACCAGTGTTTCGCAGGCAACGCGGCTCAGCGGATCCTGCTGGAGCATGGCGTCGAGCACGCCATCTGAGATCTGGTCGGCGACCTTGTCCGGGTGGCCTTCGGTGACGGATTCGGATGTGAAGAGGTACCGGCGAGGCATGGGTCGGGATCCTCCGCGACCATCGAAGAGAGAGCTCTTCGTCGTGGGAAATGGTGGCCTGCGTCTTCCTCGATGGAAGGCAACGAATCGCGAAGGCTATCACCTCGTAGTTCCACCCACCAGAGATTCCGCATCTTCATGCCTGGTCGATATGGGGCAACGATCTACGAGAGGGGGATGAAGAGGGGAAAGACGAGGGGGATGACCGAGCATTGGTTTGCAGGTCGCCGCCATTCGTGGCCAGGCCCGCCCCCCGGCTCCGCATCCCCGAACGCGACGCCCTCTTTGCGGGCGGAGCGCCGCGGTGCCGCGCGCGCCCCACCTCGCCGGGCGACACGGGAAATGGGTAGCCGCACGCGAAGCGCAATCGATGCTACACTGGCGCTAGTAGCGCTCGAAATCCGATCCACGAGGCAACTGGTTCAGGCAAGGGGCCACCGCTCAGGGGTCGGACCGAGAGTCGAGGGAGATCGCTGAAAATAGGAAGCATCTAGCATAAGGAAGGCGGACGTCATGACGTCTCAGCTCTCAGCTCTCAGCTCTCAGCTCTCAGCTCTCAGCTCTAAGATACGGTAATTGGTCGCGTGTCTTCGCGACGTGTGTGATTCTGCTCTTGTTTGGGACGGCTCGGGCGGGGATCCAGCCCGTCAGAACGATCAACTTTTTGGAGAATCAGGGCTTCGAGGTGACCTACCAGCCCTACCTCGGGATCTTCCAGTGCACCGGTAATCCCGCACCCCCGACCGCCCACGTTGTGCACTGGTGGGGCAACAAGCCGCCCATTCCTCCGGACACCGGCTTCAACTACTATCCGGTCATCAAGAAGGGGGTCAATCAGACCGACCAGATCGAGTTCGAGCGACTTGAGGATCCCGACAACGTCGTGATCCACTTTCGCGATGTCCGAGACATGGGGGATGGCAACTACCTCACCTATCGTCGCTCTCCCGATTCCTGTCCGTCCGCCGCCTATCTGGAGCACCTGATCGAACCGAACCAGTGGCAGCCCAGCGACATCAAAGTGAGCTTCCGAGCCAAAGGGGGCTCCGCCGCGGCGGTACTGACTATCAGCGTCGCCGTCTCCTCGGAGTACAGACAGCCGGGCGACGAGAGCGGGGACTGGATCATCCACTTGGAAGAGGTCGGGCTCTCGGCGAGTTGGGACGACTACACCATCACCGTGCCGAACAACACAATGACCATCAAAACGATCGAGCCCCGCTTCGGCCTCGATCCCGACGTCAACCAGATCAGCGAAGAAGCCTGGCTCGACAACGTCAAGCTCACGGACCAGCTGATGTGGATCGCGACCGATGGCGAAGGCGAAGCGGTGACGATCCACCCCGAGGGCCAGCTTCTCGTGGGCAACGATGAGGAGAACCTCGAGCCCTTCTTCGTCGCGGGCATCCAGGATCGCTTTTTCTGGGCGGAAGAGTCGGACGCCCTAACAGTGTTGCGAGATCGGTGCCAAGCGCTCGGCTTCGGCCCGGGTGGAGCGGAGTTCAATACCCTGCTTCGGCCGCCCTCCCAATACAGTTTCTATCGCACGAAGCGCGAGGCGCACCTCGTGCTCGATGCCGCCCAAACGGCCGGCATGAAGGTGATTCTTTGGCTTCCGCTCTATCCATCGGGGGACCATGAGACTTCTCTGCCCATGGTTCCCGGCCTGGTCAAGGAGTGGATCGACGAGTTCGACAATCATCCCGCGTTGCTGGGTTGGACCTACGGGGACGAGAAGACCTACACCCAGATTGAGAACGCGAACCACACGCTGATCGCGGTTCTCGACAACTACGAGAGGTCGATCGAGGAGCTCGAAGCGAAGTTCCGGCCGGTGTTTCTCTTCACTTCCGATGGGGTGTTTGGTGAGGACAATCCGCAGGAGCCGGGGGAGTGGGCCGAGTACTGCGTGCCGGGCGGGTGCCTCGAGATGCTCTACGGAGCTGCGCACGTCGTGATGCCGAACTGGTACCCCATCACCGCTTTCGGGAGCAGGCCCAACGACGTCGTCTCGATGCTCTCCCAATGGTGCTGGAGCAAAGGGATGCACCACTACGTCAACGGGCTCCTCTATCCCCCGAGTCCGGAGGATGACCACGTGAAGATCGAGCGCGCGGTCTTGCCGGTCGTGCAGCTTCGCCCTTCGAATCGATCGACCCGCCCCCCATGGGGCTGGGAGCCATGGATCATGGGAGCCCAGGCCGCGGGGGGGCATGGCCTCGGCTACATGGCGGTGAGCGTCGGGATCGCGGGCCTGGAACACGGAGCGAACGTTCCAGATGACCCACTGCCCCCACTGGGCTGGGATCTTCTCGATCCCCAGAACCGCGCCGGGTGGGACGCCGCCTTCCACGGCCAGGCATCGCAGATCTTCGACACCTTCCCCTGGATCAACCGCATGGGGAAGGCGATCGGAGAGAAGCGCTTCGAGGGGGATCCATCCTTCGCGAGTTTGCCGCCGAAGGTCGTGACCCGCGCCTGGGATAAACCGTCATCGGGCCAGTGGGAGGTCGAGGACTCGTGGATCGCGCCGGGGAACGGCTCAGACAACTCCGGTGATGCCCAGCTCCTGACCGGTTTCCCCTGCCACAATCCCGAAGCCGGATGCTCCGGCTTCGGCCGACTCGAATTCAAAGAGATGCACGGCGAGTTCGACGCCGCAAGAACCGAGGAAGCCAATCTGCTCCTCACGGTGGAGCAGCGGGTATGGAGTTTGTACGATTACCCTTTTTGCAAAATCGACAACCCTGATCATTGTTGCGACAGTCCGCCCTGCGGGTACAACACGCCGTTCACCCACGTCTCGCGGATTCCAAATGCCGACACGCTCACTTGGGCTCATTCCGGGAACTGGGAGGACTTCTTCAATTCAGACGATGCTCCTCCGCTGGAACCCAACGTCTTCCACCACTTCTGGAATAAGGGCGCGCCGGATGAGGAACGACACCCGGACTTCGGCCTGCAGTTCCTCGCTTCCGGCCGGCGCGACTATGGTGCGGTGAGCGGGATGCCGGGTCTGCCGATTCCCTCCCACAGAATCGTCGATTTCGATCTGACCAACGTGGTGCGTTACTGGTCATCGGGTTCCGATGGAACCCGCAACAACGGGCTCTTCGTGCAGCCCTACGCCCCGACGCGGCGTTTGGAGCCGCACCTGGTCTACGAATCGTCCGAGGCCGAGGTCGATGATGCTCCAAGCAGGTTGCATCCGAGCATCCTCGTCTACGAGATGCCTGTCGGGAAGGCCCCGAAAGAGCTGGGGGCTCCCTTCACGATCTTCTATGAAGGCCCCCCGGGCGTGATCCGCGTGTTCGAGCTGGCGCATCTGGCGGGCCAGAACAACGAGAGCTGGCTCCTCGCGATCAACTCCGACAACGTGGATCAGTGCTTGCGGATCTACTCGAACCGCCATCCGGTCCCGGAACCGGAGGAGGACCCACCGACGATCGATCTGATCTTGCCGGCCCTCGATCTTCTGACCGAGACGATCCCTGCGACGACCTCGGACGCGGAATTCGTCGACTTCAATCCCGAGGGGGCTTGGCCGATCCACTGCCCCGACCCGCTCACCTTCGGGCTCTATGACCATAGATTCTCGATCGATCAGCCATGGCATCCCGACCCAGCCGGAGTCGAGAGCTACCAGCCGATTACCCGATGGGATCTCTCACTCCCCGCAGCGAATCAGCAATCCGCCGTGCTGATCCGCGTTCCCCATCCGACAACACCGTAGGGAAGCAGCCCACCATGCGCGTCGCCCTCCTCCTCTGCCTCGCCGCCTCGGCCGCCGCCCTATCCGCACCGATCGGAGAGACTCGGTATCGGCTCGAGGGGGTTCGTTCCTTCTCGGCCGGCTCGACATATGGCCCTATGACCAATGTGGCCGATGGGGAGCACCTGATCCGAATGGAAGACATCTTCCAGCGGATCGCGATCGAGCCTTTCGGCGAGCAGCCCTTCGAGCTCCAGCAGATCGGGCTGCCGATGAGCAAGGCCGTCGACGCAACCCGCTTCGCCGGAGCGCTGCGGGTGCTCGAGGAGGAGGGGACGCTCTGGACCCCCGAGGGGGACGCGCGGGTGCGGCTGACCGAAGATGATGAGATTTGGTGGTACTCCGTCGCGAGCGCGGGGGAGTTTCTGGTGTGCGGCGGGCGCGGGGCGAGATTCGCTACCTTTCGCGCCTCACCGGGCGGCGATCTGGTTCATGCGGAATTGCAAGACCTGGCAATTGCGAGTGCGGCTGAGATGGCCGGTGATCGGTACGGCGGAATCGCCTACGCGAGCTGGTCCTCGGTTCAGGGGGCCCGGATCGATTCGACCGGCCACATCGAGCTGGTCGACACGTACTACACGGGCCCGACGGGCACCCTCGAGTCCAGTTCTGGATTGGACCACGTGTACTCGGTGCAGGAAGACGGTGTCGTCCTCTACCGAGTGGAGGGACCGGGGCAGATGTCTCGTGTGGGGTTGCTGGGAAGCAGAGAGGCGCCGTGGGGCCTGTCGATCTGGTTCGATCCCGAGCGTCGAATCGACCGGGTGGCAACGGCCTACGACGACTCACTCTTCGTCTTCGAAGTGGACGAGAACGGGTCCTCGTCGCTCCTGCTCGCCGACGGCTATTCGGGGGGCCCGGCTTGGCCAGGCGTCGTGTTCCTCGACCCGGGCCACCTCTACTACGCCGACGGCACCGATCGCGCGTGGCTTCGGCACGGGCCCGCCCTCGAGCATCGCCGCGAGATCGAGCTCTCCCAGATCCAGGCTGAAGATCTCGCCGTGGCCCCCCGCGGCGATGGCTGGGCGGAGGTCGACCGGGATGGCATGGTCTCGTACGGCACCAACATGAACGCCGGCTTCTCCGCGCCCGGAAGCCAGCTCCCCGGCGAATTCGGCGACCAAATCGCCATCAACGATACCCACATCTACGCGGCGAAACGGGTCGGGGGAACCTATCGATTCTACACCTTCGAGCGCAGCTCTCCCCCGACTTTGGTCGACTCGCTGGACGTCGAACACACATATTGGGGGTTGCTGACCCCGTGGTCGATCGAGCGTGACTTCCTGGTCACCGCCGGCGCTGTTCTCGACCTCAGCGACCCGGGCCACCCCTCCGTCGCCGGCAGCGTCGCTCCCCCGCCCTACGAAACCGTGGTCTTTTTCGACACCCGACCTTTTCCCGGCTCGGAGACCGACCTGCTCCTGGCCCAGGTCGTGAGCCAAGGCTTTGATAGCATCCTGGCGCTGCACCGCATCTATCGAGAGCACGGCATCGAGCAGATTTGGACTGAACCGATCGAATGGTCCGGGGGCTGCGCCTTCGAAGATGAGAGAGACCTGCTCTATCGAGTCGAAGACAAATCGGTGTGGGTGCACGACGTCTCCGATCCCTATCAGCCTATTCGAATCCACGAGCATCGCTTCCTTGAAGATGGGTATCACCCGAACGGGAGGGCCATGCTCCGCCTTCTCTGCGAAGACGAGATCCTCCATGTGAGTGTCCGGAACATTAGTTGGGGCTACAACAACCGATCGGAGCAGATCCCCGTCTGGTTCGACGGAGCCCGCTTCGTCCCTGCCGGGCAGTCGTTGCACGCACCGATCCAAATCTGGCGACCGTACGGTCACTCAGGCTACCTGTGGTTCCGAGGCTGGACCGACGGCAGCGCGCTGCTCACCTTCGACCCGCCCCCGCGCGCGCGGCGCGATGAGTGCTGCTGGGATGGGCCGCCGCCGGGCTGATCGGCTTGCTCTATCGTGCCCCTCGATCCCGAAGCAAAGCCGGCCACGTGGTTCTCGATCAGACCCGCACAGTCGACCGAGGCCGGCTCGTCAAGAAGCTGGGCCGCCTGTCGCCCCAAACACTCAGAAACTCGCTGTCGGTATTGGCGGAGATGTCTGCTCCCTGATGGAAGGAACCACCCCACCATGCGCATCGCCCCTCTCCTCTGCCTCGCGGCTTCGACCGCGGCCCTCGCCGCGGGACTCGGCGAAACGCGGTACAGTCTCGCGGGAGTTCGCTCCTACTCGGCCGCGTTCACATCGAGCTCCGCCGACGGGGAGCACCTGATCCGCTTCGGCGATGTCTTCCAGAGGGTGGCCATCCACCCTTACGACTACCCCCCTTTCGAGCTGATCGAAATCGGGCTGCCGATGAGCGTCGCGGTCGATGTCGAGGTCTACGATGGAATTCCGCGGGTGCTCGAGGAGGAGGGCACGCTCTGGACACCCGAGGGCGACACGCGGGTGCATCTCTCCGAAAGCGACCGCAGTCTGTGGTATTCGATGGCGACCGCCGGCGAGTTCCTGGTCTGTGGCGGAAGCGGAGGGCTATTCGCCACTCTGCAACACGATACCGAGGGTGCCCTCGAAATCGTGGAGCTGGGATGGCAGCCGATAGGAACCGCGCGAATGATGGCCGGTGACCGCCATGGGGGTTTCTACCTCGCGTTTGAGTCATCGGTCCATTCCGCCCGAGTCGATTCGACCGGCCACATCGAGCCGGGCGAAACGTATGAAGCCAACCTCACCTACGCCCTCGAATCCAGCCCGGGTCTGGATCATCTCTACGCGGCGCAAGACGACCAGATCGCTCTCTATCGAATCGAAGGGCCCGGCGCTCTGGCCCGAGTCGGGTCGCTCCGGGAGGAGGACTCACCATGGGTCTACAGCATCTCGGTCTGGTCCGACCGCGACCGCCGGATCGACCGGGTGGCCGTGACCTCCGAGGACTCGCTCTTCGTATTCGAGGTCGACGAATCGGGGGCTTCATCACTCTTGCTCGCGGACGGCGACCTTGGAAGTCCGGCGGACCTTCGGCTGCTGGCGGTGTTCCTCGAATCGGGCCGCCTCTACTACGCCAACGGCGTCGATCGTGTCTGGCTGCGCGACGGGCCCTCGCTCGAGCGGCGCCGCGAGATGCCGCTCGATCAGCCCAAACCCTGGGACCTGGCCGTCGCCCCCAATGGCGATGGCTGGGCGGAGATCGGCAACACCTACTCCGGCTCCCAAGTCGTTACGTACGGCACCGGCATGGGTGCGTGCTTCGCGGCGCCGGGACGCCGCCGGCGGATCAGCTCCAGCAGTCAAATCGCCATCGGTGATACCCATATCTATGTCCCTAATCGCCACGACGGGGAGTCCTCCCTCCTCGTTTTCGAACGTGGCGATTCCATGGCACTGGTCGACTCCCTCTCCGCGTCGGTGCTGACGACGAGGCTAACCTGGACCGTCGACCGCGACCTTCTCGTCACGCCCGACCACGTATTCGACCTCGCCGACCCGGCGCACCCCACGCTGCTGGGAAGGCTCTCCGATCACTCGGCTGACGGCAGTGATCTGGAAGTTGGGACCGTGCGCGACTTCCCCGGCTCGGAGACCGATCTGCTGATCGCGGGGCACAGCGCTCGATACGACACCCTCTCCTTCTTTCGCGTTTCGAGGCAGACGGGCATCGAGAGAATCCACAACGAGTGGTTCCAGTGGGGAGCGAGCGGCCTTGCTTTCGATGACTCGAGAGCCCTCTACTATCACAGTGAAGCTGGATACGATGACCCCTCGATCATCGTTTTCGACATCGCCGATCCATACGAGCCGGTCAGGATTCACGAGCAAACGATGCTGGAATCGGGCGTGACCTTTAGAGGCATATGGGACCTCGTCAATATGGATGGCATCCTGCATGTGAGGTTGATCAACGGACGGACGCCCTACAACTGGCGCAAGGAGCTCGTTCCCGTCTGGTTCGACGGCGAGCGCTTCGTCCCCGCCGGCACGTCGCTGCACACCTCTTTGTATACGCGAGGAACCTCCGGTCAGGCGGGCTACCTGACGATGCGAGGGACGGGAGGCGCGGCCCTGCTCACGTACGACCCACCCCCGCTCCCCCGCCGGGAAGAGTGCTGTTGGAGCGATGGGGGGCCGCCGCCCTTCTGATCGAGCCCACGCCACCATGCACTTCGCCCCCCTCCTCTGCCTCGCGGCTTCGACCGCCGCTCTCGCCGCTCCGATCGGCGCTCCCGTCCCCACTCCGCCGCTGGGGAGGCCGAAGGCCGTCCCGCGCTCGGACCATCGCCCCGGGCGCTCGATTTCGCTTTATCCTGGTGGTGAAGGTGCCCATGCCGCTCGATCCCCCCGCCCAAGAAGACCCGCCCCTCCCCCCGAGCGGAAGTCGCCGCGCGCTGATCATGGAACACGAAAAGGCGATCGTGGAGATCTTGGCCGAGGTACTCGCCGGCGAAGGGGTGAAGGCCCTCGGTGCACCCGACATGAAAAACGCGACCATGATGCTCGCGGCCGCGGTCGATCGCGCGGAGTCGATCGATCTAATAGTTGCGAACAACGTGCATGGCGGGGCGCATTGCGAGCCTTTGCTGGATTGGATTCGAGCTTCCACTTTGGTCTACGGCGACG
>NYZA01000254.1 GCA_002686955.1 Gemmatimonadota bacterium | reverse complement strand
CGTGCCCTGGCGGTGCTTCGCACCGTTTCGCGCGGAGGCGTGCTGGTTGCACGTCGCACAAAGCGAAACGGGGGGAAGTGCCGCCAGGGTGCGGAGATGTGCCGCCACAGCAGAAAGTTGGTGAGACATGCGGGCTAATCCACGGGTTGGTTGGGGGCCAAGATCTCGTCCTTGGAGCAACCGAAGATCGTGGTCATCAGGAGCGCGACAGCGATGCATCGAGTGACGGCGCACATTGGGTCCCTCCTTGGTCTGAGAGTTCCGTACGTGCCGGCTTGAGGGGACGCGGCGGAGCCCGACCCACCGGGCGGGGCGGATCGACAGATCAGACTAGGATTCCCCCTCATCTACATTTCCTAACTGCCCTGATTCTACCAACGATCGACATCCGGATCGGCTCTGCCGCCGACGTTTCGCGAAAGCTGGTTGCTCTCGCGGTGGTGTGCTAATTTGGCCGTTTTGCACCCTGCCGGAGTCCCCTACTTTGCCTCGTCGAGTCCCCGTCCTTTTCTTGCTGATCGCCGTGTGCCTCGCCCCCGTGGCGTGGAGCGTCGAGGTGGTTGGCGGGATCGAAACTCGGGGGCTGGCGAACCACGATCCCGAGCTGATCGAGCGCGCCTTTGGGCTGAGCCCGGGCGACACGATCTCGACGCCCGATCTCCGAGAGGCGATCGCGCGTGTTCACGCGCTCGGGCTCTTCGATGATGTGCGTGTGCACGCGCGGCGCGCGAGTGAGGGCCTCGAGATCGAGCTTCGTGTCGTCGAGAGCCCCAGGATCGGAGAGCTGAAGATCGAGGGGACCGGCAAGCTCTCCGAAACCGATGTGGACGATGCGCTGCGTTTGGTTGCCGGGCAGGTGCTGGATCGGGCCGAGGTGTTCGACGCGACCACGAGGATTCGCGATCTCCTCGTGGAGGACGGGCATCTGAACGCGAAGGTCCAGGCCGATTATGCCGACAACGGGGAAGGTGCGATCGACGTGACGATCGACGCGGATCCGGGCGAGAAAGTGCGGATCGGTCGAATCTACGTACATGGCAACACAGCCTTCGACGACGAGGAGCTGAAAGGGCTGCTCGAGAACAAGGAGAAGCGCTGGTACCGCGGGGGCGAGTTCAAGGAAGCCGAGATCGAGAGCGACCTGAAGGCGATCGAAGAGCACTACCGACGAGCCGGCTATCGCGATGTCGATGCCTACGCCCACCAGTCTTCCTATAAGCGTCGAGGAGCCGAAATGATCCTCGAGCTCTTCATGGATGAAGGAAGCCCTTACTATGTCGGCGGCGTGAGCTGGGAGGGGAATGAGGTTCTCGCCGAGGCCGGTATCGAGAGGCTGGTTCGCTTGCGATCCGGCGCCGCCTTCGACCAGGCGGCCTTCGATGCAACCCAAGAGGGCATTGGACGCTTCTACGCCGACCGCGGCTACATCTACAGCCTGGTGCAGCCGGGCGAGACCGTTCGAGGCGACACGGTCGATGTGCATTTCGCTATCCGCGAGGGTGAGCCCGCGCGGATCCGAAGGATCGAGGTGGCGGGAAATGTAAAGACCAAGGAGCACGTGATCCGGCGTGAGTTCCACGTTCACCCCGGCGAGCTCTACTCAGCGAATCGGCTGATCCTCAGCCAGCAGCGGGTTTTCAATCTGGGCTTCTTCGAGAATGTCGAACCGACCTTCGAGCGCGCCAACGACGAGGGTGACCTCGATCTCGTCTGGAATGTCGAGGAGAAGTTCACCGGCCAGTTCAACCTGGCGATCGGTTACTCCGCTCTCGATCGGATCACCGGCACGATCGGGGTCGGGCACCCGAACGTATTCGGAAACGGGTGGAACGCGAACTTCAATTGGGAGTTCGGGCAGTTCAAGAGGCAGTTTCTGGTGTCTTTCACCGAGCCGTGGCTCATGGACACTCCGACCAGTGTCGGATTCGATATCTTCACCCTGCGCCGCACCCGATTCGACTACGACGAGGACCGGCGTGGCGCCAGCGTCCGCCTGGCCCGTCCGATCCCGGGGCTGCTCCACACCAGGGCGTCGACGACCTGGAAGGTCGAGGATGTCGACGTCGACGTGAGCAGCAACTCGAGCGCTCTCGCCCGCTATGCGACCGCCGGCCCCCAGCGGACCGTGTCGACCCTGTGGTCGATCGTCAGGAACAGCCGCGACAACTTCCAGTTCCCCACCAGTGGATCGGAGAGTACCATCAGCGCGGAGTTCGCCGGTGGCGCTTTGGGGGGAGACGTCTCTTTCCACAAGTACATCGCGAAATCGACCTGGACGATCCCGACCCTGTGGAAGCTCGCGCTCCATGTCGGCGTGGAGGCGGGCTATGTCAATGGCTTCACCTCCCCGGACCAGGTTCCGATCTACGAGCGTTTCGAGATGGGGGGGACCTTCGTCAACCCCCTCCGCGGCTACCCGGATCGATCGATCGGCCCGCGAGAAGACGGTCTGGTGCTCGGCGGACGCACCCTTCTGAAGACGACGCTGGAATACAGCTTCCCGGTATCGGAGAATCAGGTCTACGGTCTTGCATTCTTCGATGCGGGCAACACCTGGGAGGACCTGGTGAGCACGCAACCCTTCGATCTGATGCGAGGCGCGGGTGTCGGAGTGCGCTTGGTCGTTCCGCCGATCGGGCTGATCGGCTTCGATTTCGGCTACGGTTTCGATCGGATCGATGGCCCCCAATGGGAGCCTCATTTCCAGTTCGGCAATCAAGGGGCATTCTGATCACGCTCCCGGTAATTCAAGGACTTCACGATGAGAACGATTCAAGCTCTCGGCTGCGCGGCGGCCATCGCGATCGCCACGGGTGGACGAGCCGATGCCGAGCAGAAAATGGGTTTCGTGCGCTCCGACGAGATTCTCGAGCGCTATAGCGCCACGAAAGGGGCGGTCGCTCAGCTCCAGCAAGAGGTCGACGGATGGCGCCAGGAGGGCGCCGAGATGGAGCAGGAGGTGGCCCAGCTCTTCGAGGAGTACCAGAGCCAGTCGGCCATGCTCTCCGATGCCGCGAAGAAGCAAAAAGAGGAGCAGATCAACCGCAAGAGGGTCGCGCTCGACGAGTACGTGCAGCGGTACTTCGGCCCGGAGGGCAAGGCCGCGAAGAGGCGGGCGGAGCTGCTCCGACCCGTCGAGGCGGCGATTCTCGAATCGATCAAGATCGTGGCCGAACGAGAGAGCTACGCGATGATCTTCGATGCTTCGGCCGCGGGCGTGGTGTGGGCGGACGGCGATCTCGATCTGACCGAAACCGTCATCTCCGAGCTCGACTCCAGGGCGGAGGAGTAGGGTTCCTCTGCTCGAACCCTTCGAAGTTCGGGAGTCGGGAGGAAAAAAGAGCCTATGCCGATCATGCTAACAAAGCTCGCCGAGCTCATCGGCGCGGATCCCGGTGAACTGCCCGAGATCGAGATCACGGGCATACAAGGGATCAAAGAGGCCCAACGGGGAGAGATCTCCTTTTTGACCAATCGGCGCTACTTGCCACACCTCGCCGAGTGCCGCGCGAGCGCGGTGATCGTTCCGAGAGATCGGGTCGCGACCGAGGGCGGACCGACCCGTCTCGAGGTCGAGAATCCGCAGGTCGCACTGATCAACGTCATGCACCTCTTCCATCCCGATGGTCGCAGGCCGGGCCAGGGGATCCACCCTTCGGCCACGGTTTCCCCTGCCGCCGAGATCGGAGAGGCGGTTTCGATCGAGGCCGGGGCGGTAGTCGAGGCGGGGGCCAGAATCGGCGATCGGGCCATCATCCGGTCGGGCGCCTATGTGGGCGAGGGAGCCCGCATCGGGCACGATACGCTCGTCTATCCGAATGCCGTCATCCGGGAACGGGTCGAGATCGGTGATCGGGTGGTGGTGCATGCCGGCGCGGTGATCGGCGCCGACGGCTTCGGCTTCGCGCAGAACGGGCGCGTCCAGGAGAAAATCCCGCAGGTCGGCAGGGTTCTGATCGGCGACGATGTCGAGATCGGGGCGAACAGCACCATCGATCGGGCCACCCTGGGCGAGACCATCATAGGCTCCGGTTCGAAGATCGACAACTTGGTGCAGATCGGCCACAACGTCAAGATGGGCAAGAACACCATCGTTTGTGCCCAGGTGGGCATCTCGGGATCGGCAACACTCGGAGACAATGTGCTCATCGGTGGGCAGGCCGGCATCATCGGCCATGTGAGGATCGGCGACGGCGCGATGGTCGCGGCGCGATCGGCGGTGACACGTTCGATCCCCGACGGCGTGTGCGTGCTCGGCGCTCCCGCCCGCCCGCACCGCGAGGGCAAACGCACCTTGGCCTGGATCGCCCGCCTCCCGAAAATCGCCGCGCGCCTGCGGGCGGTCGAGCGACGTCTGGACTCCGCGCAGCAAGCTAGTTGAGGGCAGCGGGCGCAGGCGCGCGGTTCCCTGGAAAGGTCCGATGAGACGTCAGTGCACAATCGCCGCCCCGATCGAGTTCGAGGGAGTGGGTCTGCACACCGGCCGGACGGTGAAGATGCGACTGCTCCCCGCGGCCGAATCGACGGGGCGCATCTTCGTCCGGAGCGATGTCGAGGGCCGCCCCGAGATCCCGGGCAGAATCGAACGGGTGCACACCACTCCGCGAGGGACGAATCTCGCGTCCGAAGATGGTGTCGAGGTGCACACGGTGGAGCACGTGCTAGCGGCGCTGCGCGGCTGCGATGTCGACAATGCGCTCATCGAGCTCGATGGACCCGAACCACCGGCATTGGACGGCAGCGCGCTGCCCGTGGTCGAGGCGATCGATCGTGCCGGGGTCGAGCCTCAGAGCGCTTCCCCCGAGCTCTTTCGGCTAAACGGACCGGTGCATTTCCGAGAGGGGGGAGCCGAACTCGTCTACCTGCCCTCTCCCGACGAGTTCCGGGTCACCTTCAACATCGATTTCGAGCATCCGCAGCTCGGCATGGGCACGGTCTCGGAGCCCTTGAGCCACTTTCGGGATCGGGTGGCACCCGCCCGCACTTTCTGCTTCGATCACGAAATCGAGCATCTCCGCGCGCAGGGGCTGATCCAAGGTGGCAGCCTCGAAAACGCGGTGGTTTTCAGCAAAGAGGGCACGCTGAACGAAGAGCCGTTGCGCTTTCCCGATGAGCCCGCTCGCCACAAGATGCTCGACCTGATCGGCGACCTCTCATTGGTGCCGGGCAGGATCCTCGGGCACGTGATAGCGATCCGCGCCGGCCACGCGGCGAATGTGAGCTTCGCGAAGGAGTTGGTTCGAGAAAAAGCCGTCGAAGAGGGGGGACTCTATGACATTCAGCGAGTGATGGAGATTCTGCCTCACCGATACCCCTTCTTGCTGGTCGACCGCATCGTAGAGATCGAGATCGGCAAGCGAATGGTCGCGATCAAGAACGTCACCGCGTGCGAGCCGTACTTCGAAGGGCATTTTCCTGGACAGCCGGTCATGCCCGGCGTACTCATTCTCGAAGCCTTGGCGCAGGCCGCCGCCTACCTCCTCTACAGAAGTCGGGAAGACTTCGAGGGAAAGATGGTCTATCTTGCGGCGGTCGAAAACGCCCGATTCCGAAAGACGGTCGTTCCGGGGGACCAGCTTCGACTCGAGGTCTTCGTGAGACGACTGCAGCGCCTCTCCCGGATCAGCGCCCGAGCGACCGTCCAAGGGGTGGTCGTCTGCGAGACGGAGATGCAAGCCATGGTGGTGGATCGACCGAATTCGATAGGAGCTTCCAAGTGAGGATCGAGGGCATGGAACTGGTCAGTGGAATCCACCCCACCGCGGTCGTGCATGCGGCGACCCGCGTTGGAGATGGAGTGGTGATTGGCCCCTACGCAGTCATCGAAGAAGACGTCGTCATCGGGGACGACACCGTGGTGGGTGCTCACGCGATGGTGGGAGCTCACACCCGTTTGGGACGGGGCAACCAGATCCACCATGGGGCGGTGGTCGGATCGACCCCGCAAGATCTGAAATTCGCGGGAGATGTGACCTATACGATCGTGGGGGACCGCAACACCTTCCGAGAGTACTGCACCGTGAATCGGGCGACCTCCATCGACGAGGAAACCCGGCTCGGCAGCGACAATCTGCTCATGGCCTACTCTCATGTGGGCCACAACTGTCGGCTCGGCAACAATGTCGTTCTGGCCAACTCGGCCAATCTCGCCGGCCACGTGCGGGTGGACGACCACGCCATCATCGGTGGACTGACGGGTGTGCACCAATTCGTGCACGTCGGCGCCCACGCGATGATCGGGGGCTGCTCCCGCGTCACCCAAGATGTGCCGACCTATGCGCTCGCGGCCGGTTCGGAGCCGAGGATCGTCGGCGCCAACGCCGTGGGGCTCTCGCGGCGCGGCTTCAGCCAGCAGGAGATTCGCGAGATCCGGCGCGCCTACAAGACGATCTTCCGCTCGAAGCTGACCGTCGCCGCGGCGCTCGAGAGGCTGGATGCTCAAGAGCCTCACCCGATCGTGCTCCCGCTGATCGACTTCATTCGCAAGAGCTCGCGTGGCATGATGCGGGCGGGGCGCTGAGGGGCCGCGCGGGAATAGCTCGCGGATAGGCGTCGGGAAGAGCCTTGGTTCTGCTTTGTTGGACCTGTTCCTTTCGTCGCTGTCCTGGCGAATCGAGCAATCCTGGATCCCGGCTCTGGCCAGGATGACGCCTCCTCGCGGAAGTGTCGCTCGCCCCGGGGCGAGGTAGTCCAGGAATCGCGCTGCCCAACCCATGTAGTTTCGCATTGTGCTTCGCGAATAGCGCTCTATACCCAGAAGGCGACGCATTTCCAGCAGAGCGGTCCCCGACTCGCGAGCCGCCGCGCCAGTCCAGTCGTTGACGGCTGCGGGGGAGCTCGCCGTGGCCACGGAACGAGATTGGTTGAAGTAGACGGAAATTGCACCGCCGGCTTGCCGAATCCGCGTCGCCTCCGGAGCTGTGAGCAGAGGCTCGGTCCGGGTCGCTCGCTGACCGCTCGAGGGAAGACAGTTGACCCGCGGGATGGAGGGTTCCTGCAAAGCCGCGCGGGTCTCGGCACGGTTGCGCCCGCGTCGCGATCCCGATGCCACGGCGGCCTGTCCCTTGTGCCTGCCAGGTGGCGGCGAACTCCACTGTCTCCGGAAACTCCAGCCCCTGCCGTCATCTGTTGATCTCATGACCGCCCCGCGAGAGCAAGATGTGGACCACCCAGAGGCGCGTGCAATCCGCCTCGCGCTCGCCACCCGCAGCCCCCTGATTCCCGGTATCTACGGCCCCAAATACCCGATATCCACGATTGCCGCACTTCCGGATATCCACGGATCTCCGGGGATATACCTGCCGTCGCTTCGGCGGACTTCCCCCGGCCAAGACCGCGGCGGATTCTGCTAAGATCCAGCCACGCCGGTCGTTTCCGCATCGGCCACCACTGCTGCAAGCACTCTGAGTGCTGAACCACTGGGCGAGCGGAGCGTGCGGGGTGGCCGGGGGTTGTGGGAGGGTTGGTAATAAGTTGTTAGGCTCGAAGAAGGAAATGAAGTAGAGAAACCGCAAGGAGATATGCAGGCGTGGTACTAAGCGATGTGCTCATATCCTACTCTCGCCGGGATGCGACCTTCGTCAAGAAGCTAAGTTCAAAGCTGCATGACCGCGGTCTGGAGGTATGGATTGACTGGGAGGATATTCCCTACTCGTCTAATTGGTGGAACGAGATAGCGCAGGCTATCGAAGGGGCGTCTGCATTCGTTTGCGTTCTGTCCGATGAATATTTCGGGTCACAGACGTGCGGAGCTGAATTGAGTCTCGCTGAGGAGTCCAATAAGCGAATTGTACCGGTGCAGTACAAGGAATTCGATCATTCTCTCAACAGCAGCAACGCGGTGGCAATAACAAACTGGCTAAGATTCACTCAAGATCGGGAACCTGCGGAGTCCCTTGATGATCTGATTGACACTCTCAATGCTGACTTAGCCTGGCGCAGGTTTCATTCGCGACTCCAGGTGCGCGCGAGTGAGTGGGTGAACAAGAACCACAACGGCAGCTACATACTGTTCGGTGAGGATCTAGATGAAGCAAACGAGAATCTAAAGAGAGAACATGAACATACGCCGCGGCTGACCACCGTTCAAATTAACTACATTATGGCCTCGCGGGCAGGCGCGAAGGAGCTGGTGCGAAAACAGTTGCGTGGATTCTACTGGGCAACGCTAGCCTATTCGATGGCGCAGATTGGTGTCATCTATCTTTGGGATTTCAATAGCATGAGCGAAACGGCCATGATCAAGATGTCTTGGGTTTGGCTGCCCGGCTCTTCATTCGCACTAGGAGGACTGACAGCAGGGCGTTACAGGATTCGCAATGCGTTCATCGTGATGGTCCTCGCAATGCTTCTTTTCGCCGTGTTCTACGCAACAATGTGGCAGAGTCTGTAAGTGGTAGTCGCGTAGTGGACGGGATGGGCAAAGGAGACGTTTCGGAGTGCGAGACATGCCACGGAAATATGAAGGGCGACGTGCCGCGTGACTCAGAAAATCGAGGCAGGAAGCGATCCGGATGAGATATTGTCAAAAGTTGTGGATCGGGGGGGCTGGGTTGAGGGCATGAGAATCAGGCAGCTTCTTCAAGTTTGATTCCGTCGACGTAGGTGACGCGCTCGACGACGTCGCCGAGCAGCGAGTGGCCATTGATCCTCCGCCATCGTTTCTGTGCCATCTCGAGGAGCTTGAAGGCCATGGTCAGAGCTCGTAGGCGGGTGCCCGCGCCCTTGGTAATGCGCTGTCTCAGCCGCACCGTGGCGAAGCTCGACTCGATGGCGTTCGTGGTTCGAATGTGACGCCAGTGATCGGCGGGGAAGTCGTAGAACGAGAGCAGGGCATCGGAGTCCTTCAGGAGACAAGCGACAGCTTTGGGGTACGTGGCGCTGAACTGCGCCTCGAACTCCTGCACGACATCGAGGGCGTCCTTCTTGGACTCCGCATTCATGATCTCGTGGAGCGCTCGCTTCGCTCTGGGCTGGATTCGTTTGGGCAGCTTGTCCAGGACGTTGGCCAGCTTGTGGACCCAGCACCGCTGCTCGCTGGTTTCGGGCCACACGTCGCGCACGGCGGCCCAGAATCCGAGGGCGCCGTCCCCGATCGCCAGGACCGGCGCCTGCAGCCCGCGGCGGCTGAGATCACGCTGTACCTCCGACCAGCTCTTCGTGCTCTCTCGGTAGCCGTCGGCGACCGCGATCAGCTCCTTGGTCCCGTCGGCACGGACCCCCATGAGCACCAATGTGCAGAGCCGGTCCTCCTCCAGGCGAATGCGGAAGTGGATGCCGTCCGCCCAGACGTATACGAACTCGTTCTTGCTCAGGTCGCGCTTGCAGAATGCCTCGTAATGCTGGCGCCATTCGCTCGTGAGCCGGGTGATCGTGGTCGGAGAAAGGCCAGCGCCCCCTCGTTCCCCAAAAGCGCAGCGAGAGCGGGCTTGAAGTCCCCCGTCGAAAGCCCGCGAAGGTATAGAATCGGAATCACTTCCGCGACCTTCGGAGTCTTCCGCATGTAGGGAGGCAGAATCTTGCTCGTGAATTTGCGCCGCTGCCCTTCCGTGTCCGTCCCACGATCGCGAACTCGAGGCGTGCGCACCGTGAGTGTCCCGGCGCCGGTCGAGAGCTTGCGCGGGCGGCTGGCGCCGTTGCGGGTCACGACGCTGTGGCCCCGCTCATCCCGCTCGCCCTCGTGTGCGGCGAGGTACTCGCCGACCTCGGCCTGCAGCGCGCTCATCAGCATGCGCTGGGCTCCAGCTTTCACGATTTCGTCCAGGCTTCGGCCATCTTCGGTCTCGACACCGGTCTCGGTTTCCGCGATTCTAAGCATGGGTGGCGTCTCCTTCTGCGGCTTCCGCCGGGCCTCGGGTTTTCTTGGTACCCGAAGGATACGCCGCCTCTTTTCACGCCCTCAACCCGGCCCCCCCGAGCCACAATTTTTGACAATATCTCGCGATCCGGGCGAAGGGCGGACTCAAGAATCTAAACAAGCGAAACTGTGTGCCATGCAACACCGCAAATGGCGTCTGAACGGAAAAACGTGAGGGGAGGGTTGGCGTGGATGCGGACAGGTACGTAGAGGAACGATTGGATGACCAGATCTCATGGTATGATGAGGCCAGTGGTAGAAACCAGAGGGCATTCAAGCTGCTGCAGATCTCTGCGCTGATCGCTTCCGCCTCAATACCACTTCTGTCTGCGTACACCGGCGAATACGAGTGGGCCCGATTCGGAGTTGGCCTGTTGGGTGTGTTTGTGGCCGTAGCAACTGGAATGCTGAGTCTTGGAAAGTATCAAGAGAACTGGATCGGCTACAGAGGCACATGCGAATCACTGAAGCACGAGAAATACATGTATCTTTCGCGTGGTGGAGTCTATTCGGTGGACGAGCCGCTTCCAGTGCTTGCGATGCGGGTCGAGAATCTCATTTCGGCACAGAACTCCGTGTGGCGGCAGTACTCGGCGAAGGAGGATAGCGAAAGTGAGGCCTAACACTTATGAGCCCACCGGTAGTCAAGAGAAAAAACTGCCCCGAGGGGCGACAACTGTAAGGGCGGTGCCGCCAAGGTTGTTG
>NYZA01000253.1 GCA_002686955.1 Gemmatimonadota bacterium | reverse complement strand
GCCTTAGTCGAGGCGCCGCACCGATTTGAGCGCAGGCGTAGTAGAACTACGTTGAGCATCAAATCGGTGCGAGCAACGAAGGATAAGGTCAAGAGGCGTATGGCGAATCGTGAATTAGGTGGTGGATTATGGGAACAGCGGGCTGCTCTTCCGCTTTTTGAGAAGCCGACCGATCCCGGGGAGTTGAGGGGGGCGATCGCGGAGGCGATCGAGCGGCATCGGCTTCTGACGAGCGAGAGGGTTCTTCTGGAGGAGACGCTATTCGGGAGCATTCACGCGATGCTCGATCTTCTGGGTGCAGTGCCGCCGGAGGACGATCTGCTCGGCAACATCCCGCGCTTGGAGCCGGTGCTGGGCTCGATCCCCCATCTGGAGCCAATCGAGGCGCGCATTCTCAAGTTGGCCCGCGACTACGATACCTTGCGGGCGCGGGGATTATTGGAGCCGAAGGACTGCCTCGAGGAGATGCGCGCGCATACGGGAGCTGGAGCGGGAGGGAAAGAGCGAGCGCATCCCGATTGGCTCTGAGTGCGAGCGCGATGGGGGAGGATCGCCGGCGCTGCTTCAGGGCCGGTATGGACGGTTTTCTCGCCAAGCCGACCCCGATCGAAGATCTTCGCGTAGCGATCCAGCGCTGGGCGGGCAGAGGCTCTATTCTGTAGCCAACCTCTACAGACCACCCCTCTTCTCACCAGGACTCGACTATGGCGGAGGCGAAGAACGCACCCGAGGCTCGCGAGACTCAGAACTTCATCGAGGTGGCCGTAGCCTCGGATCGCGCGGCCGGTCGCTTCGACGGCCGGGTTCACACCCGCTTCCCACCCGAGCCGAACGGGTTTCTCCATATCGGCCACGCCAAGGCGATCTGCCTCGGCTTCTCTCTGGCCGAGACGAACGAAGGCCTCACGAACCTGCGTTTCGACGACACCAATCCGATCAAAGAGGAATCGAAGTACGTCGAGGCGATCACCGAAGATGTGCGGTGGCTTGGCTACGAGTGGGGAGATCGGCTTTACTACGCCTCGGACTACTTCGAGCAGCTCTATGAATGGGCCGTGAAGCTGATCGAGGCCGGCAAAGCATTTGTTTGCGACTTGAGCGCGGAGGAGATTCGCGCGCATCGGGGAACCCTCACGGAGCCGGGGATCGAGAGCCCTTTCCGGAATCGGTCGGTGGACGAGAATCTGGATCTCTTCGAGAGGATGCGTGGCGGCGAATTCGAGGATGGATCGCGCACATTACGGGCCAAGATCGACATGGCATCCGGGAATCTGAATCTCAGGGACCCGGTGATGTATCGCGTTCTGCACACGAGCCACCACCGAAGCGGAGATCAATGGTGTATCTACCCAACCTACGACTGGGCCCACGGTCAGAGCGACTCGATCGAAGGGATCACTCATTCCACCTGCACGCTTGAGTTCGAAAATCATCGACCGCTCTACGATTGGTATCTCGATGCGCTGGGGGTTCATCATCCGCGACAGATCGAGTTCGCCCCGCTCAATCTGAGCAACACTATCTTGAGCAAGCGGAAACTGTTGCAGTTGGTCAACGATGGGCACGTATCGGGGTGGGACGATCCCCGCATGCCGACTCTCTCGGGAATGCGCAGGCGCGGATTTCCGCCCACATCGATCCGTACTTTTTGCGGAATGATCGGCGTCGGCAAGCAGGCGAGTCTGATCGAGCTGGCGCAGCTCGAATTCTGCGTCCGGGAGGATCTGAACCGAACGGCCTTGCGGCGGAGCGCGGTGCTGAGGCCTTTGAAGGTGGTTATCGAGAACTATCCCGAGGAGCAAGAGGAAAAGCTCGAGGCGATCAACAACCCGGAAGACGATGCGGCCGGCACTCGCAAGGTCCCCTTCTCGCGGGAGCTCTACATCGAACGCAGCGACTTCATGGAAGATCCCCCCAAGAAGTACTTCCGTCTCGGACCGGGGCGAGAAGTGCGTCTGCGTTACGGCTACTTCATTCGTTGCGTCGGATTCGAGAAGGACGAAAGGACCGGCGACGTTGTGGAGCTTCGCTGCACCTACGATCCCGAGACGCGGGGGGGCCATGCTCCCGACGGGCGAAAGGTGAAGGGCACGATCCATTGGGTGTCGGCGAGACATGCGATCGAAGCGACGGTTCGGCTCTATAATTCCCTTTTTGCGTGCCCGGATCCTGGCGCGTTGGGCGACGCTTTCCTCGGTGCCCTGAATCCAGACTCGGTTGAGACGATTCATGGGGCCCGTGTCGAGCCGAGCCTGGCGGAAGCGGAGGTGGGGCTTCCATATCAGTTCGAGCGACAGGGATACTACTGCAAGGACTCGGTCGAGTCGAAACGAGGAGCGTTGGTCTTCAATCGCACCGTCTCTCTTCGCGACAGTTGGGCGAAGATCGTCAAGAAGGCGAGAGCGAGCAGGAGGTAACGAGGATGGAAGTCGCTGTTTTCGGCATGGGGTGCTTTTGGGGAGCCGAGCGTGTGTTCCAGGTCGCCGATGGTGTTTCCGAAACCGCGGTCGGTTACAGCGGCGGCGCGACGACCAATCCCAGCTATGAAGAGGTTTGCGGCGGTCGTACCGGCCATGCCGAGGTCGTGCGTGTGGTTTTCGATCCACGCGAAACCGACTACGAATCGATGCTCCGCCTCTTCTGGGAGAACCACGACCCTACACAGGGCATGCGCCAGGGAAACGATGTCGGATCACAGTATCGTTCCGTGATCTATTACTCCTCGAACGCGCAGCTTGAGCTGGCTCTGCTGTCGAGAAAGGCGTACCAGGCTGCATTGGGTGAAGCCGGGTATCCGTTGATCACTACCGAGATCGAACCGGCGGCCGAGTTCTACATGGCCGAGGAGTACCACCAGCACTATCTGTCCAAGAACCCGCTGGGCTACTGCGGCCTGGGGGGAACGGAAATTGCGTGTCCGGGTGTGAAATGAGATTCCGATGTGCCGCTGAGTTTTGAAGGTGGCGCCGAGACGTCCACGTTAGGGTTTGATACCATACGACGGAAAGGTGATCCCAATGCTCAGCAAATGTCTTCTGCTCGCCTGTCTTGGATTCCACGCCACTCTCGCGTCGGCGGCGTGGATCTGTCCCTTGCGGACCGATTTCGCCGGAGCCGGTGATTGCAACCTCTTCGGCACACCCTATTCCGGCGACGAGCTACCGGCCGTTTTCACGGTCGATCGGGACGGCACGCCGGCCTGCCCCGGCGCATCTGAGCTGTTCGTGATCGCCGATGCGGCGCGAGCGTGGAGCTCGGTCGAGGGGTCGGCTTTCTCGTTCGGGTTCGGTGGATTCGAGGAGCGCGCGGTCGGGCATCTCTTTTTTGGGGACGGCGTTCAGCACCTGAAGTTCAAGGCACTCGACGTGGGTCAAATCGCCAAAGTGTGGGTATATGGGCCGCCGGGGCGAGAGGCTGATGCCGCGTTCACTCTCGATGACCTGTGGGATTGTGGCGGGGGCGAACTGTCGCTCATGGCCATTGCACTCCATCAGCTCGGCCATGCCCTGGGATTGGGGCACTCGAGCGACCCGGAGTCGGTGATGAATCTCATCGTGATCAACGAGGAGCTCGCCGATTCCGACGAAGCGTGTTTGAGGGAACTCTACCCGGGGGAGTAGATCAGATCACGAAAGTCAGCGCGCGCAAAACTTCGAAGTACTCGCCGGTCTCGAATCGTAGCAGTCGCGTGTCGGCGAGCTCCGCGCCGGGGTAGAACGACGCCCTGTAGGCTTCGCTCGCCCTTGTGTAGCTCAACTCGAGCACGAATCGCTCGGGCAGATTCAGTTCGCACTCGTTCAGATCGCCGCGGAGTGCCCGGTTAATGCCCGCGCGGATCTCCTCTTCGACGATTGAGGGGTGGCGGCCGATGACCGACGCGCCGATCCCTTCGAGGGTGGGGACGGTGACGATGTTGTCATTGGCTTCATGGACATCGCGGCAGAGCTCTTCGTCGCCCGAAACGAATACGACGGGTACGCCGAGCGACGCGGCCGCGTAGGCGTAGAGGTGAAACTCCGCCACCTCTCTTCCATTGATTCGCATCTCGTCGAGTCGGGCGCTGGAAAGAGTGTGGGACAGCGGATTGCCCCCCGACCCGGCTCTGGCGTGGTAGCCCAACATGGCCACTGCGTCGAAACTCTCGTCGAGCTCCTGCACCATCATCAGCGGATGCTCGCTCCACCCGCGCAGGAGCCTGGCGCATTGGGGGAGGTCATCGTGGAGGATATTCCTCCCCGTGTCGTGCGCGTCGTTGACCAAGATCTCGTGCGCACCCGCCTCGACCGCCGCCTGGCAAGCCGCCGACACATGCTTGGTCATGCGCTTACCGAACTCCCCGTAGTCGGCCTTGCTCTTGTCGGTCTCGCTCGGGTGCGCGATGCCCGCGATTCCCTCGATGTCGGCGCTGATGTAGATCTTCATGATTTCGGTGGTCGCTCGGCGATCACGAAGAGATGGTCGCCGGTCGCCATTGTATGTGATTTCGGATTGATGAGCAGCCGCCCCTGGTGCTGGACGGCCAGCAAGACCGCATTGTGGCGATCGCGAAACAATGCCAACGCTTCATCGAATCCGCTTCCGACGAGATCGGGCGCGACCGGTGTTCGGTAGAGGCTATTGCCGACACTTCCCGTGGCCAACTCGGACAGCACCTGTGCGCTTCCCGGGTCGAGAATCGAGCTGGCGAGGAGCTTCGAAGTCATGTGTCCGCTGACCAGGATTTCATCGGCATTTGCCCGCCGGCAGTGTTGCGCATTGGTCTCGTCTTGAAGCTCCACACAGGTGTAGACATCGGAATTGATGCTCTCGATCGTCAACACGGTCAAGACAGCCGATGCGTCGGCGGAGCTCCCCTTGGTGTCGGCCGATAGGATGAGTGCCGCCTTCGCTTTGTGGACGTTGGCTCTTCTGAGCACCCGCTCGTCGGTCGAATCTCCCTGAACGAAGCGAACAGAGTGATGATGAACCGGCGTATGCTCGATATCGGCTACGACCACGACGGTCGTGACCCCATGAAGGCGGTGGACCAGCTCATCGACCACCTGCTCGGCTCGGCTGTTCCAGCCGCAAACGAGGTAATGATTGATGTCATCGATCTGCTCGAGGCCTTCGTCTTTATTCATCGCTTTTTCCACGAGCAAGCTGGCGACATTCGCCGTGAACATGCCCAGTACACCAACTCCCAGAACCATCAGGACAATCCCCAGAGCTCTGCCCATTCCGGTCTTCGGAAAAAGGTCGCCGTAACCGACCGTGGTCATGGTCACGAAGGAATACCAGATCGCGTCAGGCCACGAACTGATGTCGTGATCCGACTCTAGGGCGTACATTCCGATCGAGCCCAGACCGACGAAAAGCAGCACCGCGAGTGCGAGAAGCCCCATCGGATGGTGCCAGATCCGGGAGAATCGAAAACGCAAGGTCATCACGATCAGATGCTCTTCCAGGCGCGGCGGTGATAGTCCAAGATGACGGGCCGCATCTTGGTGTTGGGCCGGATGTCGCCGGTTGCCAATCGATCTCGCCCAAAGACGACCGATGCCCGTAGGAGCTCCGGAGTGACGTAAGTGGTCTCGATCGGAAGGTGTCGGATCTGGCCGAGTCGTTCGCGCATGCTCTTCTCGTCGGGGCCGGGCAGCCAGGCAAGATGCCATCCCCACTCACCGAAGCTCGGAACGTTTTGATGATATCGCAAGATCCGCAAGCCGGCGGCTCGGAGTGTCTCACCGATACAGAGAAAGACCTCGCGGGCGTGAAATGGGCTTGTCGACTGCACGCCGACCGTGGCCCCCGGAGCGAGGTGGGCGACGACGTTTCGGTAGAAGCCGCGCGAGTAGAGCTTGGCGGTCTCTACCGTGGTGGGGTCGGGGAAATCGATGAGCACGACATCGAAAAGCCCGGCCGCATTGCGCAAGAAGAGGTCGGCGTCGAGATTCAGAACGCTCACGCGCGCCAGCCGAGCCTGCGAGCGCTCCCCGAGCTCGAATGGCTCGTTCGCCTCGCGCCAAATCTCGGTGTTGCCTGTCGCTCCGATCCCCGCCGCCTCCAGCGCCTGCACTCTCGCATCGTGGAACGCGCCTTCGTTCAGTCGAACGAGATCGGCTTGCGTGGAGGCCAGCTCGGTCATGCGCGGGTCGATATCGACCAAAACGACCTGCTCCACATCGCCGTAACGCAGCACCTCTCTGAGGGCCAGTCCGTCGCCTCCGCCGAGGATCAGGACCCGTTGCCGTGCGCGCGCCATGATCATTGGCAGGTGCACGAGCATTTCATGGTAGATCCGCTCGTCGACCGACGAAAACTGCAGGTTGCCGTCGATGTAGAGATGGACTCGTTCGTCCCGGCGGGTGACGACCAGGTGTTGGTACTCGGTCGTCTCGCTGGCCACGATCGGGTCGCGAAAGCAGCGTTGCTCGAAGGTGGCCATCAGCGGGTCCGCGCGCGCCATGAAAGCGATAAGCACGACGATCGATGCGCCGGCAGCGGTAGAGAGGAGGCGGCGCCGCCGGATCAGAGGCCAGAAATACGCGATGCCGATCGCCGCGAGCCCCACGTTCACCATTCCCAGCACCAGCGCAATTCGAAACATGGTGAAGCGGGTGAGGAGCACGTAAGCGAAGAGCATCGCCCCCGCCAAAGAGCCCGCGTAGTCCATGAAGAGCACGTCCGAAAGATTGGCGCTCAGGCTGGAGGAATACCGCTGGTTGATGCGGATCAGCAGGGGAATCTCCATACCGATGAGCACGCCGAGGAGCGACGCTGCTCCGTACATCAAGAGCCGATAGCTCGCGGTGTAGACGAAGGCGGCGTAGATCCCGATCACACTCAATCCGCCGGCCAGACCCAACACCAGCTCGATGGCCAGCCATCGATCGATCAGGTCCACATGGAGCGCCCGCTGTAGCGCCGATCCGACTCCCATAGAGAACATCATGAGACCGATCACCACGAAGATCTGCTCATGGCTCGTTCCCACAAGGTGGTTGCCGAGCACGCCGAGGGTGTACTCGTAGATCAATCCGCATGCCCCCATGACGAACATCGAAAGCGCGAGCACGCGACCCCCGTGGCGGCGAACGCTCATCGACGGGAGACTTCGCGCATCTCGATCTCTTCGGGCCCGAGTGCGGCCGAGAGTGCGGATTCGACCTCGCCGGCATCGGTCTCGCCGGCACAGGTGAAGAGGTCCACGGCCACGTGGCGTTCCTCCGGCCAGGTGTGCGCCGTCAGGTGGCTCTCAGAGAGGAGTAGGGCGGCGGTGGCGCCCCTCGGCGCGAAATCATGGAATTGTGACGCAAGCACGGTGAGTCCCGCTCTGTGAGCGACGTAGCGCAATGCCGCCACGAGCTCACCCCCCCGCATATCCGGAGCGGAGCCACCATGAAGCTCGAAGAGAAGGTTCTTTCTTGCCATCAGAACATGAAGAAGATCACCACCGCCAGGCTGACCGCGGCGGCCGCCTCGACCAGGGCCGCG
>NYZA01000252.1 GCA_002686955.1 Gemmatimonadota bacterium | reverse complement strand
TCGCCGCCCGGGGCGGTTCGGACAAGAGCGGCCACGGCCAGGATCGGCCAATCGGCCGCGGCGTTGCCGACAAACTTGAGGTAGATCCCCCGCGAGTCCTCCGGGGGCGGAGGAACGAAGACCCCCGTCAGGATTTCGGCCGGCCCCTTGTCCACCTCATAGTATCCCTGGAAGAAGTCGGCCAGCGGGACCTCCCGGTCCCCGCCGGGGTCGTGCAGTCGCAGGCGGGCGTCCAGGGCGATCCTTGGCAGCAAGGCGGCGCGCTCGTGGT
This sequence comes from Gemmatimonadota bacterium, assembly GCA_002686955.1. Lineage (GTDB taxonomy): Bacteria. The sequence continues at coordinate 18,320 of NYZA01000252.1, read as the reverse complement.
CGCCCCCGATGGCCCCGTGCTTCTGCACCATGCTAGCGACTCGATTGGCGACCACGTGGCCGCCGAAATCTTGCTCGAAGCGACGAGGGCGGAGGCGGCGCGGCGTTGAGCGGCGCCCGCGCGCGCCTCCGCTTCCCGGCAGCGATTACTGCAAATTCGTGAAGTTCAGCGCGAAATCATCGTAGTCGATCGGCTGAGCGTTCTCGAAAAGCTCGATCGATATGAAATACACGCCCCTCTGCATTCCGAATTGTGTCGGATGCGGGAACGCGCCGCGCAAGACCTCACCCGCATCGATCGATACCGTGCCGGTGTCGATGGGACTGATGCCTCCGACCAGATTGTGGTTGTTGTCGTACACATTAATCTCGAAGTCGACCGTATGCGCCACATCGTCGTCGTTCACGATGACGACATTCGAGATGTAGGTTTGCCCCGGGGGCATCTTCTGGTCGTCAGGGGAGATGAACCCGGCGACCCGGCCCTGTGTCTGGCCGAGCAAGCGACGTGCATTCGCCATCCCGTAGCCGGTTTCCTCGTCCCATCCATTCGGACCCACATCGATCGCCGACTGCCTTATGGAGTTGTAAACGACATCGGGCGCGACGCCCGGATGTTGCTCGAGGAAAAGCGCGGCCAATCCCGCTACGACCGGTGATGCGAACGAAGTTCCGGCGCCGCCGGCCCAGCCGGGAGTCCCCATTTCGGCGATTCCATCGTTCTCGTCGGCCATCGAAGCCACCCAGGTCGACCAAAGGATCTCCTTGAACACACCGCTGTCGAGTACGACCTCGCCACCGGGCGCGATCACATCGAGACCAGGACCGAAATCGCTGTATTCGGCCCGCGTGAACGACGTGGTTCCGGCGCCGACGGCCAGAGTAGTCGGCCAGGCGGCCGGGTAAGCGACGCCGCCGGAAACACCGCCGCTGGCGGCGTTCCCAGAGGCAGCCACGATGACAACACCATTGGCGTACGCACGTTCGCACGATTCGCGCAAAGAACGCCCTTCGACCGGCCAACCGAGACTCAGATTGATCACGTCGGCGCCATTGTCGGTCGCATAGTCGATGCTGGCGATCACGTCGGCGAACAAGGCCAAGCCTTCAGGATTGATGGCGCGCAGAACCATGATCTTTGCATTCGGCGCCACTCCAGGCATGCCCAGGGCATCGTCCATCACCGCGAAAGTGATTCCCGCCGTCATAGTGCCGTGCGACACCGCGATGTCGGCATAACCATCAAGATTATCGTCAGTGCCGTTTCCGATCGAAGGGTCGGGCACGCCCCAACCGTCGTTGCCGGCCTCGTGCACGTCGGGATTGCCGTCTTTGGTGTCGTAGAGCCAGGGGAAGAGAATCTCGATCATCTTCCCTTTGTTGTTGCCCACATAGTCCATGCCGTGGACATCGTCTCTCTCACCGTTCCCATCGTCGTCCTGGCCGTTGTCCGGGATCTCGTCCTCATTCACCCAGAGCTGCCCCACGAGCTCGGGGTGGTCGAAATCGAGCCCGGTGTCGATGTGAGCGATTACCACGCCCTCGCCGGTCGCCGAATCCCAACCTCGTTCGGTGTCGATCGGAAAGAGATGAAATGCCTCGGCCACGAAGGTGTCGTTCCACTTGCCGGTTTCGATGTACATCGGGTCGTTCGGCACGTGGAGGGCATGCCCCACCCAGTTCGGTTCGGCGTACTCGACCAGGGGAGAGGCCATCAGTCGCTCGGCCACCCGCTCGATATCGATGTCGGGGTCGAAAGCGACTCGTTGCATATTGAGGGCCTCGCTGAGCAGACGTCCGCGCGTTTCCATCGACGCGTGAAAGGCCGCGAGGTCGTGGATGTCGACGTGGTCGGCGAAGCGAACGATCAGTTCGCCGCGAGTATGAATCGGGACATCCTCCCACGGAAGAACCGGATAGAGGGTTGGGCGGATCGGGTTCGCCGAGATTGCGGTGGTTCCGAGCGCGGTCACGGTGAGCACCAAGGGAAGGGCACCGTGGAATGAGCTGAAGAGCATGGAGATCGGCTCCTAGATTCGCTGAGGCCGGCTGATGTGGAGGGCCTCGTGTCTGGGGATCGCTGAACGATAGCCACGGCCGGGGCAGGTCGCCATGCCCCAACGGGATCGTGGTCAAGCCTCCAGAATAACCCCAGTCCTCCCGTATTCTGGTAGCCTGCTTCCTTTCCTAAGCTCGCTCCCGGACCCTGGTAGATCGTCCCACATGCGCTTATCCCGTCTCGAGTGTTACGGCTTCAAAAGCTTCGCCGACAAGATCCGGATCGATTTCGACACCGGTTTGACGGCGATCGTGGGGCCGAACGGCTGCGGCAAAAGCAATGTGGCCGACGCCGTTCGTTGGGTCCTCGGCGAGTCCTCGATGCGGGTTCTGCGTGGCGAGCGCCTCGACGACGTCATCTTCAAGGGGACGCGCGACCGCAAACCTCTCTCGGTCGCCGAAGTCACGCTCTCTTTCACGGGGGTCCGCGACACCCTCGATGTCGACTACGAAGATCTTGCGATCACACGCCGGGTCTTTCGAGACGGCGTATCCGACTTCCTCATCAACAAGGTCCCTTGTCGACTCAAGGACATCACCGATCTCTTTCTCGACACCGGTGTGGGCAAGGACGCCTACTCGGTCCTCGAGTTCAAGATGGTCGAGCAGCTCATCAGCAACAATCCGGCCGAGCGCAGGGTTCTGTTCGAGCAAGCGGCCGGCATCATGCGCTACCGCGACCGCTTGAAGGCGAGCGAGCGACGTCTCGCCGAAGCCGAGGGGAACCTCGAGCGCCTAGGCGATATCGTGGCGGAGGTCGAGAAGAACGTCCGCAGTCTGGCCTATCAGGTGAGAAAGGCGCGACGCTACCGCCGCCTTCGCGCGCAGATCGTGCGTCTCGAGCTCCACACCGCCCAATTCAGGTGGAACGAGTACGCGCGGCGACTCGATGAGCTCGCGGGGCGCGAAAAAGACCGGATCGATGCGGTGGCCACCGGGCAAGCGGCGATGGGTCGGGCAGATGCCGAGCTCGAAGCGCGCCGAACGGCGACCGACGGGCAATCGCAGGAGCTGCGTGAGGCCGAGCTGGAGCTTGCACGATTGCGCGCGCGGGTGGCGAGCCTGGAGCGCGAGGGGGTCGTCAACCGTGAGCGGCGCAACGGTTTCGTAACCACCCGGGAGCGGGCGCGGACCGAAGTCGAGGAGCTCCGGGGGACCGCAATCGAGGTGGCCGCTTCCCGCGAGGCCCACTGCGCCCGCCTCACCGAGCTCGAGGAACCGCTAGATGCCGCGCGATCGCGAATGGAGAAGGGAGACGAAGCGGCTCGGGAGCGCCGCGAAAACGAGGAGCGGATCCACGCCGAGGTCGAGACTTTGCGGGCAGAGGTCATGTCGCGCATCGAGGCGCGCGAGCGGCTCGCGAAGAAGGAATCGGCGCATTTGGCCCGCGTCGAGGCGTTGGAGGAGCAGCGGCGCGCCGAGGTGGAGCGAGGCGAGCGCGCGACCCAGGCCCGCGCCGAGGCGGAAGAACGGATCGCGGAGATCGAGCGATCTCTCGACCGAGCGCGGGAGCGCGAGTCTGTCGCCGAGGAATCGATGGGCACTCTGGCGGAGCGGGAAGGCGGTCTCCGGGAAGAGGTCGAGCGCCTCCGCTCGGGTGTCGAGGATCTTCGCGGGAAGCGGGATGCCGCACAGGCCCGTCTCGCGGTCTTGCGTGACCTCGCGGCAAAGCTCGAAGGGTACGGGCGCGCGGTTCGCGAGCTCGTAGGAGATGGCGCCGAGGCCGACGGCGTCGAGGGCGTGTTGGCATCGGCGTTGCGGGTGGTCGAAGGCCACGAGAGAGCGATCGAGGCCGTGCTGGCCGATCGGCTCCAGGCGGTTCTGACATCCGATGAGGGAGCGGCTCGATCTGCTTTGGCGCGTGTTCACCGTGAGGACTGGGGACGGGTTGCGTTGCTACCACGGTCGTTGGCGGGCCGGAACCGGGTGACGAGCGGCACCCGACCCGATTCAGGGGATGGGGACGGGATCATCGGCCCCGCGTTGGAACAGATCGAGGCATTGGACCAGCGGGCCGAGGACGCGATTCGCGGCCTTCTCGATCGCGTTCTGATCGTGCGTGATCTGGACGTAGCGATGAAGCGCCTGGGCTCCGATGCCGATCCAGGATGGACCTATGTCACGCGCGGCGGCGAGGTCGTGGCGCCGGGTGGCATGATCGTCGGTGGCCGGGAGGGCGACGGAAGCGCTGGTTCGCTCTTGAGCCGCGGGCGCGAGATCGAAGCGGCGAGCGAGCTCGTGGATCGGCTGCACCGGGCACTCGAAGAGGCGCGAGCTGAAGCGGGGCGCGCAAACGACCAATTGAAGGAGCTCAAGGCGGCGACCGAGCAAACCAGAGCCGAAACCGATGCGGCTCGACGCGAGGCGCACCAGCTCGAAGTCGAGGCGAACCGCTGCCGGGAGCGGCTCCGCGCGGCTGAGGTCGAGATCGAGCGATCAGAATCGGCGGCCGCGCAAGGCAGCGAGAGCGCCGGCGCGTTGCGACGCGAGGCGGAGTCGATCGGGGGCGAACTGCTTGAGACCAACGCCCGCAGAGAAGAACGGTCGAACGCGTTGAGCGAAGGCCAAGACGCGTTGAAGGACGCGCGCCAGGCCCGCCGGATGATCGAGGAAGAGGTGGCGTCGGGGCGCCTCTCCGTCGCCCGCCTGGAGGCCGAGATCCAGAATATCGAGGCCGCCGAGACACGCGAGCGACAGAGGCTCGAAGAGATGGAGGTCAGGACGGAGCGTCTCGGCGCGGAGATGTGCGAGGCCGCCTCCGCCATCGAAGAACTGGAGGGCGAGGCCACCCGTCTCGACGCCGCTCTCGAGGAGGCGCTCGAAGAAGAGCAGGGGGCAGCCACGCAAACTGAAGGGCTTCGCACCGTCGTGAATGAGGTGCGAGAGGAGCTCCGGGCTCTCGAAGCCACGGCCCGTGACGCCCGGCGCCGTCACGATGCGGCCCGCGAAGAGCTCCACAGAATCGAAATGGACACGGTCGAGCTGCGGACCAACCAGAAGGCGCTTCGCGAGAGTATCCAGCAAAACCACCGCGTCGACCTGGCCGATCAGGGCGCGGTGGACGCGGCGGAGCACGAGGCTGAAGACGAATCGGCATCGATGCAAGAGGTGGCCCAAGAAGAAGAAGGGGACGTCGACCCCACCGAGTTCGATGATCTCAACGATCCCCAGGCGCGCCTCGAGGAGCTGCGCAGAGCGCTCGACCGCCTTGGGCAGGTCAACGTGCTCGCCATCGAGCAGCACGACGAAGAGAAGACGCGACTCGATTTCTTGATCACCCAACGCCAGGATCTGCTCGACGCCCGCGATGGCCTGCAAGAGACGATCGACCGGATCAACAAGGCGGCACGCGACGCGTTCTCAGAGACATTCGCCAAGATCCGCGAGCATTTTCGCGAACTCTTCGCGACACTGTTCAGAGATGGCGATGCGGACGTCTTTCTCGAAGAAGACGTGGACCCTCTCGACGCACGCATCGACATCATTGCGCGCCCGGGTGGCAAACGCCCACAAAAGCTGAGTCTGCTTTCGAGCGGCGAGAAAACGATGACAGCGATCGCGCTCCTCTTCGCCCTCTTCCGCGTTCGCCCTTCCCCCTTCTGTCTGTTGGACGAAATCGACGCCCCCTTGGACGACGCCAACATTCTTCGTTTCGTGACCCTGCTCGACAAGTTCACCGGTGAAACGCAGTTCTTGGTGATCACCCACAACAAGCGCACCATGGAGGGGGCGGGTGCGATCTTCGGGATCACGATGGAAGAGCTTGGTGTATCGAAGATTCTATCGCTGAAGATCGACGAGCGCAGGAAAGTCGACGATAGCGCCCTGGCTTCGCTGAAAGGCGTGAGCGGAGCGTCGATCGAGTCCTGATTCCACCCCAATGTTGCATAAATTCTCGGCCCACACCGCCTGCGGCTCGCGAAATAGCGGGCGAACTTCGAACGTGCTCACCTTTTCTGGATCTCACATAGGGTGAACTATGCTCCGATCCAGAAAGGGCTCCGCGCGCTCGAATTTCACCCACTCTTCCACGTCTGCACTCGAGAATTCATGCAACATTGGGGTCTACCGAAGAATCACCGCCGAGGATCAGACCCATGACCGGCTACAAGCCGCACGCGATCGAAGAGAAATGGCGCAAGTATTGGCGTGAACACGGCATCCACAAGGCAGCGCTGGAGGACGAATCGCGCGATCCTTGCTATTGCCTCGTGATGTACAGCTACCCGTCCGGAAGTAAGCTACATATCGGCCATTGGTTCAACTTCGGTCCGACCGATACCTGGGCTCGCTTTCGGCGCATGCAAGGCTACAACATATTCGAGCCGATGGGCTTCGACAGTTTCGGGTTGCCCGCGGAGAACTACGCGATCAAGATGAAGGGGCATCCGCGTGCGCATACGGAAGCAAACATCGCTTATATGCGCGTTCAGCTCTCCACCATCGGGGCGATGTACGATTGGGACCACGAGATAGAGACCCACAAGCCTGACTATTATCGGTGGACGCAGTGGCTCTTCCTCGAGCTCCATCGAAACGGCTATGCCTATCGTCGAAACGCTCCGGTCAATTGGTGTACGGACTGCCGGACGGTGCTGGCGAACGAGCAGGTGATCGATGGCGAGTGCGAGCGGTGCGAAAGCGAGGTCATTCAGCGCGATCTGACCCAGTGGTTCTTCCGCACGACCGCCTTCGCCGAAGAGCTCCTCGAAGGACTGGAAGGGATCGATTGGCCGGAAAAGACGGTCGCGATGCAGCGCAACTGGATCGGGCGCAGCGAAGGCGCTCGAATCGACTTCCGGGTCGCCGATGGTGCGGCCGCTGGTGAGACACTTTGCGTGTTCACGACCCGTCCGGACACGTTGTTCGGCGCGACCTACATGGTGCTCGCCCCGGAGCATCCGCTTGTCGAGAGTGTAGTGAGCGAGGAGCGCCGCGAGGCGGTTCGGGCGTATGTCGCCGAAGCAGCAAAGGCCACTGAGATCGACCGGGCCTCGACGGTGCGGGAGAAGACCGGTGTTTTCAGCGGCGCGCATGCGATCAATCCCGCGAACGGTGAACGCCTACCGATCTGGATCGCCGACTATGTGCTCGCGAGCTATGGAACCGGCGCGGGGATGGCGGTGCCGGCGCACGATGAACGCGATTTCGAGTTCGCGACCAAGTTCGAGCTGCCGATTCGTCGTGTGATCTTGGGCGTCTCAGCCGATCCGGATGAGCCGATCACCGAGGCATATGTCGAATCCGGTCCGATGTGTCGCGCGGGGGAGCTCGACGGCCTGAGGGGCGACGATGCGAAACGAGCCGTCATCAAGCTGCTCGAGGCCGATGGACAGGGCGAGGGCACGATCAACTACCGCTTGCGCGATTGGCTGATCAGCCGCCAACGGTACTGGGGTGCACCGATTCCGATCGTGCACTGCCCCTCGTGCGGCGAGTTGCCCGTGCCAGATGACGAGCTTCCGGTGCTGCTCCCCGACGATGTCGAGTTCATGCCGACCGGCGAAAGTCCGCTCAAGCGACATCCAACATGGAAACAAGTCGCCTGCCCCTCGTGTGGCGGTGCCGCGGAGCGCGACTGTGACACGATGGATACTTTCGTTGATTCGAGCTGGTACTTTCTGCGCTACCCCACACCGAAGAAGAGCGACGGGCCATTCGATTCCGACATCGTCAACCGCTGGGAACCGGTGCATCAGTACGTTGGCGGCGCCGAGCACGCGGTGATGCACTTGCTCTACGCCCGCTTCATCACCAAGGTCTTGCACAAACTGGGCCACATCGGGTTCGATGAACCCTTCTCGCGCTTGGTGCACCAGGGTACGATCACGAACGGCGGCGCCAAGATGAGCAAGAGCCGGGGCAATGTCGTTACACCGGAGGACTACATCGATCGCTATGGAAGCGACACTTTGCGTGCATATCTGATGTTCGGATTCGCCTACATCGAAGGGGGCGATTGGGACGATTCCGGCATTTATGCGATGTTCCGCTATCTGTCACGCGTCCATCGATTCATGACGGAGCAAGCCGGTGCGATCGCCGATGCCCGTGAGCGAGAAGATGCCGGTGGTGGTCCATGGGAGGAGCTTCGCTTCGTCCTGAACAACTCGATCAAGGGCGCCACCCAAGATATCGAGCGCTTCCAGTTCAACACCGCGATATCGCGGCATATGGAGCTGACCAACGCGCTTTACGCTTTCGAACTGGAGACCAAGAAGGGCGACTGGGGTCGCGAGGTTCACGCGACTGTCGAGGCATGGGTGAAGATCATTGCCCCAATCGCGCCGCATCTTGGCGAAGAACTCTGGCGGATGATGCGCTCCGAGGGCACGGTCTTCGACACACCATGGCCTCAGTGGGATGAATCGGCCCTTGTTCGCGATATGCTCGTCTATCCGATTCAGGTCAACGGCAAGCTGCGCGATAAGATCGAGGTCGCGCGCGGCACGGGGCGCGACGAAGTCGGCGCGCTCGCGATGGCGCATGGGCGAGTCCCCGACTGGATTGAAGGGAAGACCGTTCGCAAAGTTATCGTCATACCGGAAAAGCTGGTGAACATTGTCGTCTCGTGATCGAGTGCCGCGCGGCCTGATCGGTGTCGTCCACTTGGCGCCGATGCCGGGGGACCCGCTCTATTCGGGCTCGGAGGCCTTCTATGGGGTATGGCGCCGAGCGAATTCCGATGCCGAGGCGTTGGTCGCTGGCGGGATCGATGGGCTGATCGTAGAGAACTTCGGCTCGACGCCCTTCCAGAAGGGATCGGCCGGTTGTCGCGTTCCCCCTCACCAGCTGGCTGCAATGTCCTGGATCACCCGAGAGCTCAGTGCCCGATTCGGGTTGCCCCTCGGCGTCAACTGCCTCAGAAACGATGCCATGGGAGCGCTGGGAATCGCCGCTGCGTCGGGCCTGGGCTTCGTGCGGGTGAATGTGCACACCGGCGCGTATGTGACCGACCAAGGCGTGATCGAGGGCGAAGCGGATTCCACCATGCGCTACCGCCGCGCATTGGGCGCGGAGAACGTCGCGATTCTGGCCGATGTGTTGGTGAAGCACGCGACACCATTGGCTCCACTCAGTGCCACCGAGGCCACTCATGACACGCTGGATCGCGGTCTCGCCGACGCGGTGATCGTAACCGGAGGTGCGACGGGCGCCACGGTCGATCGACCCTTGCTCGAAGAGGTTCGCGCCGCGGCCGGAGACCGCCCGGTTCTGCTCGGCTCCGGTCTAACTCCGGATTGCGCGGCAACTCTGGCTCCCCTCGCGGACGGAGCGATCGTGGGTAGCTGGGTGAAACAAGGAGGCGAAGTGCGGGCCCCCGTCGACGAGGCTAGGGTGCGAGAGTTGGTGAAGGCAGTGCGGGGTTGTTTTCGGGAAACGCCCGAAGGGTCCGCGCAAGATTAACTTCTGATTTGGCATCCCATCTGCGGCACATCTGGGCGCCAAGATAACAAGTTATTCTTGCGCGGACCCTTTAGGGTTCTTGTGCTAGCCCTTGATCGGAACATAGATCCTGCAAGCAGAGTACGTCCTGTCGATTCTCCCGCAGCGACCGAATCGCCTGTACCGCGGCCGCGGCGCCTGAAAGTGTCGTTATGGTCGCGACATCGAGATTGAGTGCGGCCCGTCGCATCGTGATCTCATCTTCGTATGCGGTCTTCCCCAGAGGCGTATTGATGATCAAGTCGATCGCACTGTTCTTGAGATGGTCGACTACGTGGGGACGCCCATCGGCGATCTTCTTGCAATCGATAGGCGACAGTCCCGCTGCTCGAAGGGCCGATGCCGTGCCCGATGTAGCGAAGAGCCGGAATCCAAGCTCGCTGAGCTCTTTCGCGATCGGCAGGATGTTCTCTTTGTCGTTGTCGTGAACGCTGACGAAGACCGCACCGCGCAGAGGTAGCATTGTCCCCGCTGCTTGATTCGCCTTGGAGAAGGCGATTCCGAAGTCGGTCGCGCAACCCATGACTTCGCCTGTCGCACGCATCTCCGGTCCTAGAATGACGTCGCTTCCAGGAAAACGCTTGAAGGGCAGCACCGCCTCTTTGACGCTAATGCAACGGGGGACGATTTCGTCATCGACTCCCAATTCACTCAGCTTTCGTCCCAGCATTACTTGGGTGGCGATCTTGGCGAGGGGACGCCCGGTTGCCTTCGACACGAAAGGCACCGTTCTCGAGGCTCTCGGGTTGACTTCGATCACGTAGACGACGTCGTCCTTGATCGCGAATTGGATATTCAGCAGACCTCGCACATCCAACGCCAACCCAAGCTGTCGGGTGTAGTTGCGAACGGTAGCGAGGTGGCTCTCTGGAATGCGGGCAGGCGGCAGAACACATGCGGAATCGCCCGAGTGGATTCCCGCCTCTTCGATGTGCTGCATGATGCCGCCGATCACGACTGCCTCACCATCGGCCATCGCGTCGACATCGATCTCGAATGCGTCTTCGAGAAAGCGGTCGATCAGGATCGGGTGGTCTGGCGATGTGCTCGTTGCATGTTCGATGTAACGATCGAGCGACGATCTGTCGTAGACAATCGCCATAGCACGACCGCCTAGAACGTAGGAGGGCCTAACGAGAACCGGGTAGCCTATCCGTTCCGCGACCCGCTCGGCCTCTTCCAGGCTCGCCGCCGTACCGTCTTCCGCCTTTGGTATCCCGAGCTCATCCAATAGATCGCCGAAACGTTCCCTGTCCTCGGCCAGGTCGATCGAATCCGGACTGGTGCCAAGGATCGGAACGCCCTCCGCCTTCAATGCGCGGGCCAGATTCAGAGGAGTCTGACCTCCCAGCTGTACGATGACTCCCAGCGGCTCCTCCATAGCCACGATCTCGAGCACGTCCTCCAGAGTCAGGGGCTCGAAGTAGAGCTTGTCCGACGTGTCGAAATCGGTCGAGACCGTCTCTGGGTTGTTGTTGACCATGATCGCTTCGTAGCCCTCATCACGAAGGGCCTGCACAGCATGCACACAGCAGTAGTCGAACTCGATCCCTTGCCCGATCCGATTCGGTCCTCCGCCCAGAATGATCACGCTCTCGCGCTCCGAGCGGATCGCTTCGGTCTCTTCCCCCCAAGTAGAATAGTGGTAAGGCGTCTCCGCCTCGAACTCCGCTCCGCAGGTGTCGATGGTCTTGTATGCGGCGCGCAGGCCTCGGTCGACGCGTTGTCCGCGGACGCCTCCTTCGTTGGTCCCGGTCAGGTCCGCGATTTGTCGGTCGGAGAAGCCATTTCTTTTCGCGGAGAGCAGAAGCTCTTTTGACAACGGCCGGTTTCCAAGAGCCCGGATCTCTTCCTCTTGGTCGACGATCGACTGAATCCGTTCCAGGAAGAAAGGATCGATCTTGGTCAGGGCGTGAACCTGAGTTGTGCCCCAGCCGGCCAACAGCGCCCGACGAATGTGAAACAGTCGCTCCGGATTCGGAGTCGACAGTCGTTCCTTTAGCCTGTCGATACTCACGTCGTTTCGCTCATTCCCTCCAAGACCGGAGCAGCCGATCTCGAGCGAGCGGACTGCTTTCTGTATAGCCTCGGGTAGCGTCCGTCCGAGCGCCATGGTCTCGCCGACGGAGCGCATTGTCGGGCTCAAGGTATCCGAGGTGCGAGGGAACTTGGCGAAATCCCAACGGGGGATCTTGACGACGACATAATCGAGAGTCGGCTCGAAACAGGCTGGTGTTTCGCGAGTAATCGCGTTCGGGATCTCGTCCAGTGTGTGGCCGACCGCCAACTTCGCGGCGATTCTGGCGATCGGGAATCCTGTCGCTTTGGAAGCGAGGGCCGATGACCTGGAGACACGGGGGTTCATTTCGATCACCACCATGCGACCGGTTTCGGGATGCACTGCGAATTGTATGTTCGACCCGCCGGTGTCGACTCCCACACGTCGAATCACAGCTAGCCCCACCTCGCGCATCTGCTGATACTCGCGATCGGTAAGAGTCATCGCGGGAGCGATCGTGATCGAATCGCCCGTGTGTACTCCCATCGGGTCGAGGTTTTCTATTGAACAGACGACGACCGCATTGTCCTTGTGGTCGCGCATCACTTCGAGCTCGAACTCCTTCCACCCGACCAGGCATTCTTCCAGAAGAACTTCGTCGATCGGAGATGCGGCAATCCCCTCCGATGCAATTGCGCGCAGCTCTTGAATATTGTACGCGATGCCGCCCCCTTCACCACCGAGCGTGAAAGAGGGGCGTACGATAATCGGAAAGCCGATATCCTGGCTCGCCTGCTCCGCGTCTCGAACCGTCGAAACCAGGGCGGATCGCGGAAGATCGACCTCGATGCTTGACATCGCTTGTCGAAAGAGCCGCCGGTCCTCCGCGGTCTTGATCGCATCGAGCGAGGCGCCGATCAGCTTCACGCCGTATTGGCGGAGAATGCCGCTCTCCGCCAGCTGAACTGCCAAGTTCAGTGCGGTCTGTCCACCGACGGTCGGCAGAAGCACATCCGGTTTCTCTTCTTCGAGGATCTTCGAGATCGACCACACCGTCAGCGGCTCGACATAGGTGCGGTCCGCGAGCTCCGGGTCGGTCATGATGGTGGCCGGATTCGAATTGACCAGAACGACCCGATACCCGTCTTCCTTCAGTGCGCGAACGGCCTGGGTGCCGGAGTAATCGAATTCGCAGCCTTGTCCGATGACGATGGGGCCCGATCCGATAATGAAGACTGTCTCTATATCTGAACGACGTGGCATGCTCAGCCTGCGTTTCCGGAGCGATGGAAGACACTCTCGATGAAGGCATCGAAAATTGGCGATGCATCGAGTGGACCGGGGGCGGCCTCTGGATGGTACTGGTAGCCGACTACTCCCAGCTCTTTGTGTTGCATCCCTTCGACGGTACCGTCGTTCAGATTTCGGCGTGTTACCTCGGCGCCGGCACGAAGCAACGATTCTTCGTCGACTGCGAATCCGTGGTTCTGTGACGTGATCTCGATTTTGCCGGTCCGCAAATGCTGTACGGGGTGATTCGCACCGTGGTGTCCAAACTTGAGCTTGAAGGTCCGAGCGCCCAAGGCGAGGCTCAGGATCTGGTGACCGAGACAGATGCCCATCATCGGCAAACGCCCCAAGAGCTCGCGGGCCGTCACGAGAGCCGATTCGACCGCGGCTGGGTCCCCCGGGCCGTTCGAAAGCAGCAGAGCGTCGGGTTTCCATGCCTCGATCCGCTCAGTCGTAGTTCCCGCGGGGAAGACCCGGATCTCGTCGACCCGATCGCGCAAATTTCTCAAGATCCCGAACTTCACGCCGCAGTCGAGAACGGCAATGCGGCCTCTGGATGGCTGGGAATGGGGGTTTCGAAAAGGTCTCCATCGGCTGTTGGACCGGATCTCCCAATCAACGGGCGCCGGTCCCCGCACCTCCGCCACCAGATCGCGCCCCACCAGCGGCGCCGAGTTCCGCACAGCCGCGAGAAGCTCGGCTTCGTCCGTTTCTACACCGATCCCTCCGCGCAGTGCACCATGCGCGCGAATATGTCGTGTGAGTGCGCGTGTGTCGACCCCGGTCACCGCTGTAACTCCGGAGCGCCGCAACATAGAGCCCAGCGATTCCCTAGACCGCCAAGAGGAGGGGGTCTGGCAATACTCCCTCACGACCAACCCGGCGAGATGAAGACCTCGCGACTCGGCATCGTCGGGCGTCACTCCGCAGTTCCCGATCAGCGGCGCGGTCATCACCACGATCTGACCCCGGTAGGAAGGATCGGAGATCACCTCTTGGTATCCGGTCATGCCGGTATGAAAGACCACCTCGCCGTATGAAGGCGTCCCGGCACCGAAGGAGTCGCCGCGAAAGAGGCGGCCATCCTCCAGGGCGAGTACTGCGCGCATGCTTTGTCTCCCGTTAGTCTCGGTTCGAGCGCTCGAAATGGCGTGGGCGGAATGAGCCAGCAGGCTATCATGCCTCCCTCGCTGGACATGTAGAATGCCCGGTGGTACGTTCCGGTCGAGCCCTACGATCACCGATAGGCCGCCTCCGGAAACCGTCCAAACTGCTCGCGGTCGGCCACTACCATCCAAGGGAACTACCCCAAGGTCTTGGAGCAAGCCAACGTGAACTCGCCGCCACGTCCCCGTTTGACTTTCATCTCCGGAACAGCGGAGTGGATCGCCCTTCTCTTGACGGTGGCGACGGTGGGTTTCGTCTACCTCAACACCGTGGCGCCGAATCTGACATTCTGGGATGCTGGCGAGTTCATCGCATGTTCCCACATTCTGGGCATCCCTCATCCGCCGGGCACCCCCTTCTACATCCTGCTCGGACGATTCGCTTCACTCGCGCTCTCATTCACCCCGGAGGTCGCCTGGCGGGTGAACATGTTGAGTGCCCTGTCGAGCGTGGGGGCAGCAGCGTTCGGCTGCATGATCGTGTTTCGGATCGTCCGTCCCTGGTTGACCGAAATGGGCGCGCGCCTGGCCGACATCGCCGCTTTCGCCGCATCGATCTCCGGCGCATCTCTGCTCGCCTTCGGCTCCACATTCTGGGCCAACGCCACCGAAGCCGAGGTCTACGGTTCGTCGATGCTCTTCCTGACCATGATCACCTGGCTTGCAATCGTCTGGTACCAAGGAGCGGGAACCCGAAGAGCCGATCGTCTGCTGGTCCTGATTTTTTATCTCACGTTCCTCGGCATCGGCGTCCACATGCAAAATCTGATGCTCGTAGTGCCGGTGTTTCTGATGGTAGCGTTCAGAGATCCTCGCAAGCTCTTCGATCCGGTGCTCTGGTGTGCGGCCATCGTAGGGTGTTTGGCCCTGGTGCATACAACAGGTTTTCTCGTCTTCGGCGGCATCGGTCTAGCGCTTACATCGCTCGCAACGTTTTTCGGTTTTCCGAGCGGACGCAAACGATGGGTTCTCCCTTTCGCTCTTTTCACCGTCATGGCCGCAGGTTACTCGCCCCATATCTATATTCCCGTGCGATCGATGCAAGACCCGGCGATCGACGAAAACGATCCCGAGACTTGGGAGAGCTTCAAGGGATTCCTCGAGCGCAAGCAGTACGGCGCCGAATCGATGCTGACGCGCGCTCTCACACGTCGAGGCACCTGGAAGAACCAGCTGGTCGATCACCGGAAGATGGGATTGTGGCACAACTTCACCGAGCAGTGGACAACCGACAAATCCGCCCACATGGTATTCGTATTCGCTGGAATGCTAGGCCTCTTCGTGCTCTATCGCCGTAGCGTCGGTCTTGGGTCGCTCCTGGGCTTGGCGATGTTGATCGGCTCTGTGGGTCTAGTTTTATACCTGAATATGTCGGATGGTACAGTCTCGGCGAAGGAGGAGGTTCGAAACCGAGACTATTTTTTCACGCCGGGTTTTCTATACGCCTCGCTGATCGTCGGGATCGGCATGGGAGCGTGTCTCGAGGCATTGAACCGATGGGTACGCGACACTCGCTGGGTCGCGGGTCTTCCCTTCGCTATTCTGGGTGTTCCGTACATTGTTCCGATGGCGACCGAGGGTTTCGGCTATTTGGAAGGCGTTGCGATCGGCGCTCTGGTCGTCTTGTTGCTCATGGTGCTCGCCGGAGCGATCGCGGGATTGATCCCGGGCCGGATTCGCCCGACCGCCATCACGCTCGTGTCGGCGACTCTGCTCGTATTCTTCTCGGCGCACCAACCGATTCTCGCTAACTACCACACGCACGACCGATCACGAGATCGCATCGCCAACGACTATGGGCACAATATCTTGTCGTCTTGTGAGAAGGATGGGCTCCTGTTCACCAATGGCGACAACGACACCTTTCCTCTGTGGTATCTACAAGAGGTCGAAGGTTTTCGGCGAGATGTGCGTGTACTCAATTTATCTCTATTGAACACCGATTGGTACATCGAGCAGCTGCGAGACCGAGACCCCCGCGTTTCGATCGCTTTGAGCGACGCGGAGATCGCCGCGATTCCCCCTTATGTCGTGGGGCGGGGCAATCGAGTCGTGCGTAAACAGGATCGAATGATCGAACACATAGTCAGGGAAAACCGCTGGAAGAAGCCGATCTACTTTGCGATTACGGTACCCCAAAACAACCGTTTGGGGCTCGACGATCATCTGCAAATGGAAGGGTTTGTGTACCGTTTGCATGGCGCCCTGGTGGAAGCGAATGTAAACGCCTCGAGAACGATGAATCTACTCGAGAATTATCGCTATGACGGCTTGTCAGACGATACAATCTACAAGGATGCCAACACCCGAAACCTCCTCAACAACTACATCGCGATCATCTATCAACTGTCGATACAGTTCAAAGATGACGGGGATTTGGAATCGGCCGCAAGAGCCCTCGAAATGGGGCTGAGCAAGGTTCGAACCGAGCGCTGGGAGGTTCCTGGTCAGCTCGCGCAGCTCTACGTTCGCTTGGGGCGCACTGACGATGCCAACAGGGTGGCGAGCGAAATATTGAGCAGCTTCGGCGAATCGACCGACGCGGTCGCCTACGTCGGACGCGTGTTCATGAGTGGAGGTTTGACCGATCGGGCAGTGAATGTCTATCGAGACGGCCTTGTCCGCTGGCCACGATCGGATGCGCTCTATCAGGCGCTCTTCTACGCCCTTTATCAAGGCGGAGACGAAGATGCCGCGCGCGCGACACTCAACGACTGGATCGCCGCGATTCCCGGTAGTAGCTCGGCCGGGCAGATCATCCGGAGGCTCTCCGGCCCGGCGGGAGAGGCTCCAGGTGCCGCGGCGGAAGGCTCATGAAGGACGCCGCTAGCGAACGGAATCGTCGACGCTCAGGCGAGTTAGTCGCGTCGTGGTTAGGATCGTCTCGCCGGCGGAGCGTGAGGCAAGAACCGATCGGACGATTCCATGGGGACCGTACCAAGTGCTCTCCGCCGCCGTGGCCGTAGGAGATACCCATAGATCTTCAACTAAGTACGTCTCGATCTCCCCGCTGATCGACTCGAAGAGCTCTTCCTCGGTGCAGATCATTGGATTTCCCTGGTTGTCTTCGCAAATCTCCTCGCGGTACACCTCGACATCGTACGCGACGATCAGATCACGCAGGCCGTGGGCCCAACGGGTGACCTGGGCCTGTGCTTCGACCCAGGTCGTCATCGAATCCGGACCGAGCTCGGGCGTGATGAGCGGGTAGCCGAGGACCGGCCGAGGATCGGCAAGCTCCTGGAGGCCCGACCATGGCGTGTACTCCCCGATCATGGTGAACGATGCTGAGCTATCCGCGGAGACATCGAGCTTGAACCATGAGTGAATGCTGTCGGAGGCCGCCTCCAAGGTCTGCACCTGGCTGATCGGGAACGATCGTCCCCAGACCCCGAATGGCTCGCTTTCATGGACCGCCACACGAAGGCTGCCGGTCTCAGTCCGATCCACCTGGCTGTCACCCGGCGTCGTATCCCATGTTCTTCGCACGGAATACGTGTAAACATCACCCGCCACCGGGTATTCCGGTCCGCTCGGGAATTCACCCAACACCGTTAGGGGCGGGCGCAGTACCTCGTCTTCTGGCGCCGGAGGTGGCGGGTCGTTCTCCTCGGGCGAAGAACATCCAACGGCGAGACATACTGAAAATGCCCAATTTCGAATCTTGCTCATGATCGCGCCAGCCTCTGCTATGGACCTCTTTTCATGATAGGCCCTGTTCCGGGAGGTACCGATGATCCACCGCGATGAGGGTTTTGTCTGCGCCTCGTGCGGGGTCAACGTACCCCCGCTGGGCCGGAAGACCTGCCGAAACCACTGCCCGTCGTGTCTCAGCTCGATGCATGTCGATCTGGATGTACCGGGGGACCGGGCATCGAAGTGTGGAGGGATCATGCCCGCCGTGGTCGCCCAACCCGATGCCAAGCGCGGCATCATTCTGCTGCATCGCTGCCGGCGTTGCGGCACGGAGCGCTGGAATCGCGTGGCGGAAGAGGGGCCGCGGATTCAGATGCCGGACTCGATCGATCGAGTGCTGGAGCTCATGCGACACGTCGCGGAGGAAGGCTCCTAGGAGCCTATTGCGCATAGGCTTTCGAGCCCAGCATTCGAGTTCGTTTCGAGATCAAGGAGCTGGGGCCGCGGGAAGGCTGGTTGCCTTTCAAGGAATTACCGACGCAGAGATCGGAACGAAGACGGATGTTGGGCGAAGCGAAGACTACGCGCAACAGGTTCCTAGCCCGGATTTCTCACGAGATTCCGTAGCGAGACCGCGCAGGTCCTTGTCCTGCCGGTGCCTCGTGCCGGTTCGACGCGGAGGCGTAGTGGTGCTACGTCGCACAAGGCGAAACGGTGGGAAGTGCC
>NYZA01000251.1 GCA_002686955.1 Gemmatimonadota bacterium | reverse complement strand
TCGCCGACCTCCGAAATCCTCGAAATAGCTCTGCTATTCCTCCGGTTTCGAAGATCGGCGATCGACCAGATCTGCGGCACATCTGGGCGCCAAAATAGCAAGTTATTCTTGCGCGGACCCTTAGGTGAAGCCGAACCGATGTCTGTTGCATCCATATGAGATGAGGCGCTTTTCGAACAGCAAGAAACCCGCATGAGGAGACTACACTCCAACGTTGAATGGAATCTCGAGCGCAGACGCGAAAGAGTGCGTGAAATCCGAGCGCGCGCAGCGTCTTGAGGATCGGAGCACAGTCCACCCTATGTGAGATCCACAAAACGTGAGCACGCTCGGAGTTCGCGTGCTATTTCGCGAGCCGAAGGCGGTCTGCGCCGAGATTTTATGCAACGTTGGGGTACACCAGTCGAAACACCTGGGTTCACCCGCGCCAAACCACCCGAAGTCATGCCGGCGTCTCGAATCAGGGGCCCCGATCGAGAGGAAGGACGAAGAGGGAGGAGGATGACTGAGTATTGGTTTGCCGGGAGCCGCCATTCTCAGCCAGGCCCGCCCAACGGCTCCGCGTGCCCGAACGCGATGGTCTGTTTGCCAGGCGAGGGTTGGAGACCGCGAGCTCTTTGGCCCAGTCGGCGCGGGGAAGGGCACGAGGCGCGGATGCCGCTCCGCGACTCCGTTCCTCATGGGGCTCCGGCCTCGATTCACCCGATACCTTTCCTCCCCGCTTACGGGTCATGAGCGAGTCGCCGCGCACAGTTGGGGTTGAACTTGACACTCCACGCGCACAGTGAGGGGTGAAGTTGACAGATACCAACTGCAAGGGGGGCCAAGACCGGTGAAAGCAGTGCTCCAAGGCCGATCTGGCGGTCTCTCGGCCCACGTTGTCGATTTGACCCCCATCTCCGCGTACCAGGTGTCAAGTTCACCCCCCACTCCGTGCGAGAACCGGCGCGATCACCGGCGGGTTGTGGCGCTGCGGGCGCTCAGGGCGGGATGTTCGCTTGGAGCGGAGCCACCGGGCATGCCCGGCGGCGAAGGACGGTCGCCCTCCGGCTGGCACGCGGTCCCTCCGGCGATCTCAGCGCTATGTCGAAGCGTCAGTCTCGTTACCGCATAGCGACTTAAGGCGTCGCCAGCACATCGCATCGATCCGCGAGGTCGCTCAGCCATCACTCGCGCGAGCTTGCCGCGGACGTGGAGGTCGGGACCCGAGGCAGAGAGGGGCGCGCTGACCAGTGTCGCCTCGCGGGCACGCAGGGCGGGAAGTCCGCCCCGAGAGGAGCCGCTGGGCTGGCCTGGCCAGGAACGACGGCTCTCCGCCCGCCGGTGCGCAGTCCTCCCGAGGATCTCACGCCTATATCGAAACGCCATGTCCGTCGCCCCAAATCTTGACCCCCTAACCCCCATCCCATAAACTACCCTCTCCAATATCGCGGACGCCCCGCCCGAGGGGCGATTGAGCTGCGAGCGTCTCAGCGCTCACCAGCTCCAATCGCCCCCCCTCTTGCGGCGGGAACCGCCCGCAAAAGGGCGATTAGCTCAGATGGTTAGAGTGCTCGCTTGACATGCGAGAGGTCACCGGTTCAATTCCAGTATCGCCCACCATCTGCCTCGCGGCGGTCCCGACAGGGGGGCGCCGCGACTCTGTTTTCGGGAGCGCTCCATGTCCGCGAGAACCGACGAGCTGAAGGTCTTCCTTCCCGACCGATCGGAGAGATCGTTCGAGACGGGCGCGACCGGGCATGATCTCGTAGCGGGCTTGGGCAACAAGCTCCGAAAACGCGCGATCGCTCTCTGCGTGGACGGTGAAGCACGCGATCTCGCCGCTCCGCTCGCCGACGGCTCCGAAGCTCGTGTACTGACCTTCGACGATCCCGAAGGGCGTGAAATCGTCTGGCACTCCTGCGCGCACATCATGGCCCAGGCCGTCATGCGCCTCCATCCGAGCGCGCGCCTGGGGATCGGTCCGACGATCGAAGACGGCTTCTACTACGACATCGGTCTCGACGAGGCGATCTCGGCGGAGGACCTTCCAAAGATCGAGAAAGAGATGCGGCGGATCGTCCAGGAGAATCTGGCGGTCGAAAAGCGTCTGCCGAGCCGCGACGAGGCGATCGCTTTCTTCGCCGAATCGGGGCAGGATCTGAAGGTCGAGATCATCGAGAGCGTCGTCGGGCGGGGCGACCCCTCGATCTACCGCCAGGGGGAGTTCGAGGATCTCTGCCGGGGACCTCACGTGCCCTCCACCGGCGCGATCAAGCATTTCAAACTATTGTCGGTTTCGGGCGCGTATTGGCGTGGCGACGAGAGCCGCCCGATGCTCACGAGGATCTACGGAACCGCCTACGAGAAGAAGGCCGATCTCGACGCCCATCTGCACCGGATCGAAGAGGCGAAGAAGCGGGACCATCGCAAGCTGGGCAAGGAGCTGGGCCTTTTCGTGACCCACCCGATCGCGCCGGGATCGCCCTTCTTCCTTCCGAAGGGTGCCCGCATCTACAACCTGCTCATCGACTACATTCGTGAGCTGTACGATCGCTACGGCTACGACGAGGTGATCACGCCACAGATTTTCGATGCCTCGCTCTTCCATACGTCGGGACATCTGCCGCACTACGCCGAAGACATGTTTTTCAGCGGATCGCAGGTCGATCTCGATCGGGCGCGGGACCGTGCCGAGCAGGACGGCTCGTCCGGACATCTCGGCGACGCCATCCGTTACGGCGTCAAGCCGATGAACTGTCCGGGTCACGCCCTTCTCTTCGGTATGACCCGTCGCAGCTATCGCGATCTGCCGATGCGGATCGCCGACTTCGGAAGGCTGCATCGGTATGAGCGCAGCGGTGTGATGCACGGCCTGGCGCGCGTTCGCAGCTTCTCCCAGGATGATGCACATATTTTCTGTGGACTCGATCAGATCCAATCCGAGATCTCCGGTTTTCTCGATCTCGTAAACGAAGTGTACCGAGATTTCGGCTTCAGCGACGTTCGGATCAAGATCGCCACGCGCCCCGAGGAGCGGCTGGGCAGCGACGAAGTTTGGGACACCGCCGAAGGCGCTCTCGAAGAGGCGACGAAGAGTCAGGGGCTGCCTTACGGAATCGCCGAAGGCGAAGGGGTTTTCTACGGACCGAAGATAGAGTTCCATCTGAACGACGCGATCGGACGCTCCTGGCAGCTTGGCACGATCCAGGCCGACTTCAACCTGCCGGAGCGTTTCGATCTATCGTATGTGGACCGGACCAGCGCATCTCAGCGCCCGGTGATGCTCCACCGCGCGGTATTCGGCTCGATCGAGCGCTTCTACGGCGTGCTGATCGAGCATGTCGCCGGTGCGTTCCCGACCTGGCTCGCGCCGGAGCAGGTGGCGGTTCTGTCGATCACCGATGCGGCCGCGGAGTACGCCGAGCAGGTTCGCCGCCGCTGCATGGAAGCCGGGCTGCGCGTGCGCCTCGACGGGCGCAACGAGAAGATCGGGCTCAAGATCCGCGAATCGGAAAAGGCCAAGGTGCCCTTCATGTTCGTCATCGGCGAACGAGAGGCGGCGAGCGACGAAGCCTCGGTACGCAGGCGCGGCCGGCGGGATCTGGGCGCGAAACCGGTCGGCGAAGCGATCGAGCTGGTGCTCGACGCGGTGAGGTCGAAGTCGGGGGATTGAGGGCTCGCGCAAGAATGGTTTGTCATTTGGCATCCCATCTGCACCTCATCTCAGTCCGATCGGCGAGCCTCGAAAGCCTCGA
This sequence comes from Gemmatimonadota bacterium, assembly GCA_002686955.1. GTDB lineage: Bacteria. The sequence goes on along the minus strand of NYZA01000251.1, from coordinate 9,393 downwards.
AGCAGCGCTGCTACTCCTCCGGTTTCGGAGCTCACCGATCGGCCAGATCCGCGGCACATCCGGGCGCCAAGATGACTAGTCATTCTTGCGCGGACCCTGATGCGCGAGGATGCGGAGCCGCATCGACACGCGCGGCCAGCCCCGGCGAACGCGTTCAAAGACCCGGGCGCTACGTGTCTTCGTGGGTGACGGCCGTTGGAGATTGCGTCGCACCCGAGGGTGGTACTTCGAAATCGCGTATCGCCTCCCCATTCTCCTGACCACGCCAAGCCCACTGCCAATTCGGGCTATCCTTGAGACATGGGATTCGCGACACAGCCGATTCGATCCGCGCTCACCGCCGCCGCCGCCGTCGCCGGCATGACGGCCGCGGGGGACACGATCGGCTTCAACGCCGGAGAGAGTAGCTCTCTCGTTGCGTCGGACGGGATCGAGTATCGAGGCGAGACGGGTTGGCGGACTGGCGCCGACGGGGGGTTTGTCGGGGGGGAGGCGGTCGCCGACGTCAGCAGGACCTTCTTCGTCGATGGAGAGGAAGGCGATGGCCCTCTCTACGGCGTTTTTCGCGAGGGATCGCATCTGTGGCGCTTTTCGGTCGAACCGGGGCCTTTCGAGCTGACCATGCGCTTCAATGAAACCGAGGCGGACGGACCGGGGATCCGTCGAATGGTGGTTTCGGTCGATCGCGACACTTTGCTGGACGATCTCGATATCCATGCCTTGGTCGGGAAGGAGCGTGCGCTGAATATTCGACGAGAAGTGTTCGCGGACGTAGATTCGATCGAGATTTCGTTCGCGGCGCACGAAGCGTCGTTATTGCCGCCCAGAGTATCGGCGATTGCGCTGAGATCGCTTTCCGCCGGCGTTCCACCGCCGCTCGAGGCTCCGATCGACCTGGAGGTTTACCCCGGAGACGACGATGTTCTCTTTACCTGGCGGCCGGCCGGGCCGGTCGGGCTCGATCGATACGAGGTCTGGACGTCGAGGCGGGGACGGTTTTTTTCCCCCTCGTTGGAGAGTGTGTCTTCGACGATTCGTTACCTGCCGTGGATCCGCCTGCCGGCCGATCCGGGGTTGAGCTACCGCGTGCGAGCACTCGACGCGGGCGGGTATCCGGGTGATGTTGCTCGGGTGGGGGGGAGCGCGCCACGTGACCCGGGGCCACTTTCGAGGTGGGAGCTGTGGATCGACGAGGATGATCTGCGCTCGATGGAGCGAGCGCTGCCGGCGAAGATCGATCGGAGCGCTATGCTCGTGATCGACGCTTTGGCGCGCTTCGGGGACCTGCAATTCCGCGGGACCGGAAGCCTGCGACAACCCAAGAAGTCGTGGAAGATGAGGATCGAGGGGGGGGAGCCGGTGCGTGGTTCCGCCGTTGTCAATATGACGGCGAATTTCAATGATGCCGCCTTGCTGCGGGAGCCATTGGCCCACCGGTTGATGCGCGATTGCGGCATCGATGCCTATCGCGTCGATCCGCTATCGCTCTCTCTGAACGGCACACTTCTCGGTGTCTTTGAGCATGTCGAGGAGCCCGACGCAGTTTTCCTGGCGCGGATCGGGCTCGACCCGAACGGGCGATCCTACAAGGTGGAGGCGGGTCTTTTCCCTCTGGTGGACGAAAGCGCATATATCGAGAGCTTTCAGAACACACAGACCGAGGATTGGATTCGCCGCGATGTAGTCGATCTGGTCCAGAATCTGGACCGACTCCAGGGACCGGATCTGGAGATCTGGCTGAGAGCCACTTTCGACATCGACACCGTGATCGACTGGTACGCACTACAGGTGTTTCTTGGGAACAACGATTTTGCGATGCGCAACCAGATTCTGCACCGAGATCGGCTGGGGGGGAAGTGGCGAGTGTTGCCCTGGGACGTCGAGGGGTTGCTCTACGAACATGGTACGCCCGCCGATTTCACGACCGCGGCGGCGCCGGACGCTCGCGGGGAATACAACGCGCTGGCCGATCGGCTCTTGGAACCGCGCTCGCTCCGGCGTCGCTACCTGCGACGACTCGAGATGCTGCTCGATGGGCCGCTCGCCACCGAACGAACCGCGGCTGTGCTCGATTCGCTAGCCGATTTGATCGTTGAGGACGGTTTTCTCGATACCGAAAAGATGGTGCGTGAATCGGCGGAGCTGTACCGGTGGCAGACGGAAGAGATGAGACAGATTTTGGCGGGGCGGGAAACGACACTTCGAGCATCGGTCGCCTCGCTGATGCCTAATCGGTGGGTCGATTTGGCGCTGAACGAGATCGCGCGACCAGGTAGCACGATCGTGGAGCTTCACCATCGTGGCGCAGAGCCGCTGGATCTCGAGGGTGTGTACCTGAGCGACGACCCCGACGATCTGTACCGGTGGCCGGTTCCGGCGACGGTTTTGTCGGAGGGGGAACGCGCCACCGTTGGGCTGCCGGGGCGGCAGGAGGGCTGGCTGTTCCTGGTCGCGCCGGAAAACGTCGGGGTTATCGACGAGGTGCATCTGGGGGCATATTCGCCGCAAGCCGTGGTTGGTCGCTATCCGGACGGAGCGGGGAGGATGCGGGTGCTTCGGGCGCCCACGCCGGGTGGCGAGAACCTGTGGGATCCAACCGTGGCTATGGAAGTCTCGGTCGACGATCGATATGTCGCGCCTGGCGAGACGATCGAGCTCAGCCTGACGGTGAGGGCGACATGGCGCCAGGAGATCAACACAATGTTGAGAATCGAGGCGACGGGCGCGGGCGGTGTGTGGCTGCCTGTGCCCTTCGTGATCGATGTGGAGCTGGGGTCGCTGCGGCGCGGAGAACGGATCGAGAAGGAGATCGACATTCCGATCCCCTCCGACGCTTGGTGGATCGGGGGCGGACGCTACGATCTGATCCTGAGCGCGTTCGAGAGAGACGATCGAGTCGCCCGCGAGTCGGTTTCGATCTATGTCGACACCGGCTCGCCGGAAACACTCGTGATCAACGAGCTCTGCGCCTCGAACGCGACGGTAGTGAGCGACGAGATGGGGGAGTACGACGATTGGGTGGAGATCTTCAATCCGACCACAGGCCCGCTTTCGACCGCCGGTCTCTACTTGAGCGACGATTGGGGGGGAGAACCTCTGCGCTGGACGCTCCCGGTGCGCACCCTGGCTCCAGGCGAAGTGTTGCTACTCTGGCTCGACGGTGACACGGAGCAGGGGGAGCTTCACGGACCGTTCAGGTTGGCGCGCGGGGGGGAGGAGGTGGCGCTGATTCGCGGTCCGGAATCGGATCCGTTGGTGGTGGATCGGATTGTGTTCGGCTATCAGGAGACCGATTGGAGTCTGGCGCGCGTGCCGGCGGGTCAGCCTACTTGGGAACCGAGCGGCGAGCCGACGCCCGGCGGGCGTTAGCGCTTTCCTGGTCCGTGGGAATCCAGGCTAACCGAGTTTCTCCAGAATCTCGGCGTCCAGTAGATCTTGCGGCCGGCCCGCGGCCCGCTTCGCGCGAATCAAGTCCTCGCGCGAGATTACCGACACCGGCACGCCCTCCCATTGTCCGGCGAGACGACGGCCGTAGGCTTCTTCGAACTCGATGCCTGGAATCTGCTGCAGCAGGTCGACGCGGACCGGGGGCGAACCGATGTAGACGATCTCATCGATCGCCGCGCCGCGGAAGGTCTCGATGATCTTCGACGGGGCACCGAAACGAACGAGCGCGCGTTCGACGCGGCTTCTGTTCGTGGCGCTCGCCGCGATCCAGAGATCGAGGTCCTTGGTCATGCGCGGACGGGCATGGAAGGCAACGGCGTAGCCGCCGATGAGGAGATACTCAACACCCTCCTCGTCGAACACCTCCAACAGATCTCGAAAGTCGGCTTGAAGGGCCATCCTCTTCTCCGGCGGCGGCCTGCATCGAGATCGCCTCGACAGCGAGATCCCATGCAGCGGTCAATCGTACGGAGGGTGTCGTACTCATCCAGAAACGCAGATCATCCAGCTCGTGAGCGGTGAAGCCCGAAGATACTCCCGCGGACCAGGTTTGCCGGCGCAGGCGGGCACGTTGGTCAAAGTTCGAGTCCATAGGATTCTACGCGGCACAGGATTTGGATTGGGACGATAGGATTGTACCACTGTCCGGGAACTGTCGGTCTAGCGAGTCTGACCTTCCCTGGATGACGCGGTATAGGACGGTGGTATGGGGCTCGCGGAGACCATAAAAGGGACCGGTGGAGAGCGACACGAACGGGTCGCTCGAGCAGGATCCATGCGGAGTCGACTGCGCGATCGGGCGGCTCGCCCCGCCGGAGAGATCGATGCCAACCGAATGAGTGCGCCTATGGCCCGCATCCACCGTTTCCATTTCGATTCGGCAACCCTCTTCTGAAGGTCGGCAGGGTTACTCTGGTCGCGAGTGGAGAGCGCGTATCGGAGCCTGGGTTCCTCGGCGGGATTCCGAAAGGACGGCGAGCCATGGTCAACACAGTGCAATCGATTCACGTCGACCGCCGCGGAAGAGCGTGGTTGCAGCTCACGATCGCCTGGTTGATCGTCGCGGGCCTCTCGGCAGGCCCGGGTGCAGCAGGGGAGACGACCGATCTCGAGACCTTGCGGGGCTCCTTCTGGACCCAATCGGACTCCGATTGCCCCCCGGTCGCCGCCGTCTCGGGCGGTCTCTTCGTGCTGGATGAGCTGCGTGGCGGCTTCGGCACGAACGCCGACACGGACGACGGGCTCGTCCTCTGGTTTGCCGATCCGCCCGACACAGTGACCCAGCCGGGCTCGGTGAGCTTCGACATCAAAGTGTGTAACCATGGGGAGGATCCTGCCGCATTCACCACCGTCGATCTCGACATCGGCGGTCCGGAGTCGTTCCTCTTCGTGCTCTACGACGGCCCCGCGGTATGGCTCGATCATGGCGAGCAGGCGGGAACGAGCTTCGGCCGCCCCCTTCACGACCACAACCGGATCCCGGGCACCTACACCGTCACCGCATTGCTCTACGATGGAGGGGATCTTCTATCGAGCGATTCCTTCAGCGCTGAGCTGGTGAATGGGAGCGACGACGGTCCATAGAGGGTCGGCGAAGAGATAACTTGATGCGCTGCCCCACAACCCGCGGTAGGGGGGGCGCGCGTGTGATCCTTTTCCACCGCTCTTCAAGGCCCAGGAGCTCTCCGATGCGGCTCCTTTGGAGAGCGGCCATCAGCCGCGGAACACTGGGCACACGTGTTCAAAAGCATCGGCGGTCCAGCCCCTCTCGGGCGCGCGGCGATCGCGCATGCGTGGCTCCGATGGTCGGTTCGGGGCACTCGCATAGCGCCCCAATCCCCTGGTCTTCGAGTATTCCCCGGCCCCGATCGTCGCTCCCTCCGCCACTTGCGGTTAGGCGATTCGAGCTGCGTCTTCCCATCCACCCCGTGGAGGCCAGACGGAAGACCAGCCTCGCTCGGGCGCGTTTCCGAGTGCATCGTCCTCCGCTGGTCGTCGAGACCGCTGTCGAGTTCCCGTGACCGCGCCTCGCGGCGCCCCGAAGCTCGAACCGGCCGCTTCCAGGGTAGACCCTTCCGCGCGAAGCGGCGCGAAGTGCCGCCGGGGCACGAATCTGCGCCGGCTCGCTGCGAGTTTCGGTGAACAAGGTGGGTTCAATGGCGACCCGCGTGGGCCGGCAGTGCCGTCGGATGCTGGCATCCCCTCATCCCCCCAGCTCGAGCGCGATCCCCGCCCCTTGCTCCTCACCGTCGTCCCTCCCCCCAACACCACCTTCCCGTTGCCAACGGCGCATATCAGGACTCATATTCCTGATGTGCACCCCTCGCTGATCCCAAGATCGCTCGCGAAGAGAGTCTCCCGGGCCCTCGCGGAGATGCCGGCGGTTGCCATACGGTTCTGGAGGGGCTCACGGTCACCGGGGGCACAGACACGAGCCTCTTCGGTGGCGGGATCCAGCTCCGCGGCTCCTCCCCCTGGATCCGGCACTGCGTGATAAGGGACAATTGGAGTAGGTGGGGAGGAGGTCTCAACTGCAGATCGGCGTCTCCTCGGGTCGAAAGCTGCATCATCCGGGACAATCGCGTTGTAGACAGTGCGCTGTGGACCGTCGGCAGTGAAGGGGGCGGCGCCCGTTGCTACGATTCCGCGCCGAGCTTCCTCGGCTGCGACTTCATCGGGAACAGTGTCTATTGCGAGGGGACATCGGCGACCGCTCGAGGTGGAGGCCTCTACGTGCACCGCGGGGATCGGACACGGCTGATTCGATGCGTTTTCAAGGGGAACACGGTGGACGCCGATGCGATGTACGGCGACATATCGTTAGGAGCGGGTGTCTCTATATGGCAAGCATCCGCGGCGATCGAGGCATGCCTCTTCGTCGACAACATCGCCGGCCTGACCGACAACGAGTGGGGGACAGATATTTCAGAGGGCGCCGCCATCCACTCAGAGCGCGATTGGTCCGTCGAAGTCGCCGTGGAGAACTCCACCATCGTGGGAAACATCGCGACATTCGGCGGAGCCGGTGGACTCAGCCTCGGCGAGGGCTCATGGGCCAGGAACTGCGTGATATGGGGCAACTCCAACGAGCAGCTGGCTCCGGAGAGCGCGGCGACCTACAGCATCGTGGAGGGCGGGTGGCCAGGAGTCGGAAACACCGACCAAGACCCTCGATTCCGCTCCTTGGGCAGCTTCGAGCACGTGCTCGGCCCCGGATCGCCGGGTGTCGACGCGGGCGATCCCGCTCTCGAGGACGCCGTCTCGGACTGGCACCCGCGCTGGCCCGGGCGTTACCCGGATGGTCCCAGGTCCGACATGGGCGCCTATGGGGGGCCCTGCAACGGGGCCTGGTTCGGGTTCGGATCCTGGGACTGCGATTGATCGACTGGCCCGCGAGCGCTCGGGAAGCCGCATGGGTAAGGTCGGTTTGGCTCAGTGAGAAAAACGCCGCGTGAGCGTCGAGGGCAAGGCCCCCCTGTCAGTGCTCAATCCCCCCGGGGGGATTTCCTCGTGTCGAGATCCCAGGGTTTTTCCTCGACACCCCCTCCGTCCCCCTTTAGACTGCGCTGTTCGTCGCGGTGTCTCTTCTCGCGACGTTACCGAAAAACAGACAAAGAAGCGGGCGCGGATCCGCTCACCTGCGAGCTCGAGGGCTTCGTGGGTTCCATCGCCGCGGCTTCGACCGCGGGTATCGGGCGGTCCGCGATCTATCGCGATTCGCCCTTTTTCTTTGCAGCCCCAGAACAGGCCACAAGGAGGCCAACCATCAGACGACGTCCACGACCGATGCAGCCGCCCCGCAAGGACGATATGCGGGTCAACCACCGCATTCGAATCCCCGAAATCCGGGTCATAGGCGCCGAAGGAGAGCAGTTGGGAGTCATGGATACGCGCGACGCGCAGGCGCTCGCCGAAGAGAATGGGTTGGATCTGGTCGAGGTTGCTCCCACGGCCCGGCCGCCGGTCTGCCGGATCATGGACTACGGAAAGTACAAGTTCGAGCAGGCGAAGAAGACCCGAGAGGCCAAGGCGAAGCAGCACCGGACCAAGGTCAAGGAAGTGAAGATGAAGCTGAAGATTTCGTCTCACGACTACGACTTCAAGGTGCGCCACGCGAAGCAGTTCCTCGAGGAGGGGAACAAGGTGAAGTTCCGCATCATCTTCCGCGGGCGCGAGCTTTCCCGACCCGAGCGGGGAAGGGAGCTGGCGGATTCGATTCTCGAAGCGCTGGGCGACCATGCGGTTGTCGATTCTCCTCCGATGAAGGCCGGGCGAGAGACGGTGATGGTGGTTTCGCCGAGGGCCGGGCTGCGCGAGAAGGCGAAGGCACGCAAGGCGGCCCTGGCGGCGGCGTCGGAAGAGGCGGAGCAGGTTGAGCAGACCGCTCCCGTCGCGGAAACCACCGCGGGCCGCCCACGATCGATCATGGCCGCCGGCCTCGATCGGGCCCGCCAGCGGCGCGAAGCCGAGACGGCGCTCGCCGAGAGCGCGGAGGCCGAAGCCGAAGTCGAAGCTGAAGTCGGCCGGCCCGAGCCGGACCCCGACGCGTCGGACCAAAACGAGACCGAGCAGACCGAAACCGCCGCGGTGCCCTCATCCGCGGGCGATGTGAACGAGAAGGTAGAAGAGGGCGCCTGATCTCCGCTCGCGACAGCGACAACGTCAACCGAAACCTCCCCCGAAATCAAAGACCCGAGGAACAACTGCCATGCCGAAGATGAAGACCAAGCGGGGCGCGGCGAAGCGCTTCAAGAAGAGCGCCGGCGGCGCATACAAGCGCAAGAAGGCGTATACGAACCACATTCTCAACAAGAAGAAGACGAAGCGGAAGCGTCACCTGCGCGGCGGAGGCGACGTCGCTCCATCCGACAAGAAGCAGGTCGACTCGATGCTGCCGTACGCCTAGGCGAATCAGGGGTTCAGCAAACCCTTCCCTTCATGCCGGCCGCGCAAGGCGCGGCCGGGGACCAGTAGGTGAGAAAAGATGCCTCGTTCAAAGACCGTTGTTCCGTCTCGCGCCCGGCGCAAGAAGATCCTCAAATCCGCCAAGGGGTATCGCGGCGGGCGATCCAAGCTGATCCGTACGGCCCGCACCGCCTCGATCAAGGCGGGGCAGTATGCATATCGGGATCGAAAGAAGAAGAAGGGTGATTTCCGTCGCCTCTGGATCGTCCGCATCAACGCCGCCGCCCGGCTCCACGGCACTACCTACTCCCGATTGATGAACGGCCTGAAGCGGGCCGAGATCGAGATCGACCGCAAGAGCCTCGCCCACCTCGCGATGCACGACGACGCGGCCTTCGCGCAGGTTGTCGAGCAGGCCGTAGCTCCGGCCGCCGAAGGGTAGCGAGCTTCGTGCCGATCGAGCGGATCCGGGATCTTTCCGAGGAGTTCGAAGAGGCGATCGCCGTAGCGACCGATGCCGATTCGGTGGAAGCGCTTCGCATCGGTCTTCTCGGGCGCAAGGGGGCGCTCAAGGAGATCCTGCGGACGCTGGGGCAGCTCCCGCCCGAAGAGCGGAAGTCGGTCGGTCGGCTGGCGAACGAGCTGCGCGCGCGGATCGAGTCTCGGATCGCGGAGGCGAAGCAGGAGCTGGCGAAACCGACGGCGGAAGAGGCTGGACCCGATCTGACTCTGCCGGGCCGAGCTCCTTGGCGCGGTGGCCTGCATCCGGTGAGGCTCGTCGAGCGCAGGCTGGTCGAGATATTCAGGGGGATGGGCTTCGATGTGGCGCTCGGCCCCGACATCGAGCTGGACTACTTCAATTTCAAGGCCCTGAACTTCCCTGACGACCACCCGGCCCGCGACATGCACGACACTTTCTATGTCGGCGGCGAAGTGCTGCTCAGGACCCATACCTCTCCGGTCCAGATCCGGACGATGGAGGGGATGCGGCCACCGGTGCGGGTGGTGACGCCGGGGCGAGTCTACCGCAGCGAGACGATC